>NZ_CP084550.1:318569-637139 GCF_021800405.1 Arthrobacter sp. FW306-07-I
CAGCCTCGGCTCCGGTGGGCGGTTTTCCGGAAGGGGCCTCGACCAAGGGAATTCCGTCCGCGCTGGCCGATGAGGCTCCGCAGATCGCGGGAGGTGCACGATGAAATTCGGGCTTGTACTTGAGGAAATGCACCGGTCCGAAAACGACCTGGCGCACCATTTGTTGACCATCTCCGAACGGCACAAGGTGGACCACGAGGTCTATCACCTGGCCCGGGACCTGGCGCGCTGGTCACAGCAGCATGTCCGGGACATCGCCGCCATGGGCAAGAACTACGGGCTGGACCTTGACCCTGAGCCGCGGGACGAAATGGGATTGATGGAAACCATCCGCGAAAAGGGCAGCGAAATGGTGGGCCGGCGCCCCGAGACCGGCATGCTGCTGCTGCGGGACCTCAGGGAGCTCTACCTGAAGGCCTGCGGCGTATCGGCAGACTGGGAGCTGCTGGCCCAGGCTGCCCAGGGAATGAAGGACAAGAAGCTGCTGGGACTTGCCGGGAAGTGCCACCCCCAGACCATCCGCCAGATGAAGTGGGCCAATGGCAAGCTGAAGGAATCCGCCACGCAGGTCCTGGTCAGTTAGGGGAACCCGTCAGCTGACGGACCCGGCGGCGGCCTGGCCGGCGGCGCGGGCTTCCTGCAGGTGTGCCATCAGTGCCTGCAGCTGGTCCGCACTCCAAGGAAGCGGCCGGCTCAGTTCGGCGCTGTTCCCGTTCCACATGCTGCGGGCGGCGGCTTTGGTGCCCTCGCTGCTGTGGAACCTGGAACCCAGTTCATCCCAGCGGTGAACCAGCTCCCTGGCCTCCGGGCTGTTGGCCGGGACGCCGCCGTCGACCTGGCGCAGGCCTTCGTCGACCAGGCCCACCCACTCGGTTCTTGATTGATCGGTTGTTTCTTGCCCGAGCTGGCCGCGCCGCTCGTCGAGTTCCCGTCGTTGGTCCTCGGTGAAGTAGTTCTCAAACATGTTCATCCTTTCCAAGACAGTGGTGAAGTAGGCGGGGCCGGCATCCCCGTGATCGGTAAGGCGTCCCAGCAGATCCCTGATGGTCCGCTGGAGCTGCTCCAGCTGCAGGGCTTGCTCGCCCAAGGCGTTGAGCTGGCGCAGCAACAGCCTTGGCAGCGACTCCGCGTCCCCGCCGTCGGCCCCGTCCAACGCTGCAGCGATCCCACCAAGCGGCACCCCCAGGCTCCGCAGGGTTCGGATGCCGTAGAGGCGCCTCAGGTCCTGCTCCGTGTAGCGGCGGTGGCCTGAAGAGGTCCGGACGCTTGCCCGGAGGAGGCCGATGCTTTCGTAGTGGTGCAGCGCCCTGACGGTGACGCCGGTTGCGGCAGCCAGTTCGCCAATGCTCCAGATGCGCTCGTCCCGATCTTCCATACCGCCAACCGTAGGACCTGACGCGGCGTCAGGTTCAACCTCTGCCGGCAAGCCGCCGTCCCCCTGCTAGCCCTCACATTCCTTGCAGTACTTCTTGCCGTCTTTCTCCCGCGCCAACTGGCTGCGGTGGTGGACCAGGAAGCAGGACATACAGGTGAATTCGTCTGCCTGCACCGGGACCACCTGGATGAGGAGCTCCTCGTTGGAGAGGTCAGCGCCGGGCAGCTCAAAGCTGTCCGCGAGGTCCGTTTCGTCCATGTCGGGAGCGGCCTCCCGGCGGCCGGACTTATCGGACTTGAGCTCCTCCAGGGCGACGTTCGGCTCTTCCTCGGGAGTCACCCGCGGAGCGTCGTAGTCAACTGACATGTGGTGTGTTCTCCTGTCCAGGATTCGGTGCCCAGATTGTTCTGAACAGATCCACAACGCAGGACGCGCGCAACTAATTCCCATGGCCGCGGGTGGATTTCCGAGGACCTCATTCTAAAAATGAATACGGTGGTTGGCCGCCGCGTGGTGGTGACCGCGCCCCGATCCCGGGTAGTAGGTAGACTGGTATACCTACTACCCAAGGAGTCCCGTGACTGCTGCAGGCGTTCCGGTCACCCCTTCCACCGGCGTTGCGGCACGGCCGCGGCGCCCCGCCCGGGAGCTGCTGCTTGAGGCGGCTGCCCGCCTTTTCTATGCGAACGGCGTGGCCGCTACCGGAATCGATACCATCACCGCCGGAGCGGGCGTTGCCAAGAAGAGTCTCTACAACAACTTCAGCTCCAAGGCAGACCTGGTGGCGGGTTACCTCGAAGCCCGGCACGGGGAATGGCTGGGGCTCTACCGCAAGAGGCTGGAATCGGCCCACACCCCGCGTGAACAGGTGCTGGCAATCTTCGATGCGTACCTGGACCACGCCAACGTCGCATACCAGCACGGGTTCCGGGGCTGTGGGCTCCTCAATGCCGCAGCGGAGCTGCCCGCCGGGGATCCGGGCAGGGTCGCGGTGCGCCGCCACAAGGAGGAGGTGCAGCAACTCCTCGCGGAAAATGTGGCCACCCTGCTGCCCGGACAGCAGGAACGGACGCGGGTAACCGCCGCTCACCTGGCGTTCCTGCTCGAAGGCGCCATGGCCAGGGCAGGCCTGGAAGGAACCGGCGCACGCCTGAAGGAGGCGCGGCACATCGCCGGGCAACTGCTGGATGCCCTGTGAGCGGCAGGCAAAACCACCCGAAGGCCCAACTCTGGGGTGCCCTGGCCGTAGTGGCCGCATCGGTCCTCTGGGGCACCACTGGTACCGCTGCTACTTTCGCCCCAGGCGTGAGCCCGCTGGCCATCGGCGCTGCGGCGATGGGCCTGGGCGGTTTGCTGCAGGCCCTTTACGCGGCCCGTCATTTAGCGCGCCATTCGGCCGCCCTGCTGGAGCGGTGGCGCCTGGTGTCGCTTGGTGCGGTGGCCGTGGCTGTCTACCCGTTGGCCTTTTACACCTCGATGCACCTGTCCGGCGTAGCCGTGGGAACCGTTGTCTCTATTGGCTCCGCTCCGGTGGCGGCGGCCCTCATCGAACGCTTCGGGGACCGGAAACCCCTGAGCCGGCAATGGGTTCTCGGAGCCCTATTGGGAGTCGGCGGGGCGGCTTTGCTGTCCTTCGCCGGGCACGCACCGGCGGAATCAGCCTCCACAGGGGCGGGCGGCGATCCGTGGACCTCGACGGCGGGCATCCTCCTGGGGCTGCTGGCCGGCAGCACCTATGCCCTGTACTCCTGGGCCGCCCACCGGCTGACCGGCCAAGGGCTCACCGCCAGGGCCGCCATGGGTGCGGTGTTCGGGCTGGGCGGGCTCCTCTTGATGCCGGTCCTCGCGGCAACGGGCGGCCCGCTGCTGGAGTCCTGGCGCAGCGTCGGTGTGGGTGCCTACATGGCGGTGGTCCCGATGTTTGCCGGGTACCTTTTGTTTGGCTGGGGCCTTGCGCAGGTCGGGGCGAGCACAGCCACCAGCATTTCCCTGCTCGAAACGGTCGTGGCCGCCGTCCTGGCGGTGCTCGTGGTGGGCGAACGGCTTCCGGCACTTGGCTGGCTTGGCGCCGCCGTTGTCCTGGCCAGCCTGTTCATCCTCACGCCGCGGCGGAAGAGGCCCCGCCCGGGGCCGGGGCGCGTTGGACCAAAACTGTCAGCCGGTGGGCTGGCGCCCAGCGCTTCGGGCCAGCACAGTGGGGCCCAGCAGCAGGCAGGCGCCGAGCCCCAGCAACAGAATCCCTAGCACCACCGCTCCGGGCGCAGGGAGCCCCGCCCCGGCGATGATGAGCACCACGCCGATCAGGGCCGCTGCCATTCCAGGGAACAGTCCGGAGGGAAAACGGCGTGCGGGATAGCCGGACAGCAGCTCCATGGCCAGGTGGGGATCATCCGCGATCAGTCCCAGTTCCAGTTCCTTGAGCAGGCGTCGTTCCTCATCGGACATCGGCATGGCAGGCCCCTGTTTCCCTGGGAGGCGGTATCGATATTGACCGTAGGAGTGTTCTACCGGTTAGTCAATAGCACCAGAGGCAGTGAGCCGGGCCCCCGCGCGCCGGTGTTACCCGGCCACGTCGTAGCGCAGTTCATCCCCCATTACCCGCACGCCCTTGGTGGGTACATGCGGAACCGCCTTGCCCGGCGGCATCAGGTGCTCGACGGGCAGGCCGGCCAGCAGGAGGCAATGATCGGAAATGAGCCGGCGGTGGCAGCGCCACCAGACTGTTTCGCTGCACATGATCGCGGTCCGCGCCGCCTGCGAGCCGGCAACGAGTTCTGCAGCGGCGGCCAGGAAGTCCCCTGTGCGCATGTAACCGGCGTAGGCGCGGAACGATTCGTTCCGGAGGGCAGTATCGGGTGAGTCCGGGAGCAGCTTCCGGAACCCGCCCAGCCGTTTCTCCCAGCGGTAGCCGATGCCCGCGTCGGGCAGCCATTCCGCCATCATGTCCTTGCCGAAGTGCGGATGCTTGCGGCTGCCGGGCCCAATCCGCACGTCCACCAGCGATGTCACCCCCGCGCTCCCCAGCAGCGCGGTGAAGTCCGCCTGGGAGGCGGTGCCGTGACCTACCGTGAACAGGGTTTCCATCCCAGCCATCATAGGCAGGCGGATGGCGAGGGATCAGGCAGGCTGTGGCAGGCAGGGTACGACGGCGGCCGGCGGCTATGCGGTTCGCCGCTCCTTGGGTGCCGTCCCCGCCAACCCGGCTACCGCCGTCGTAGTTCCGCGAACTCGATCGAGGGGACAATGGCGCCCGCGTCCCGCTCCACGAAGTTGGTGCCCGGCGGCACCAGGTCGTCGATGGCGTCCAGGACGGACTCGCCCAGCCGGACTTTCGCCGCGCGGAGATATGCGTTGAGGTGTTCCTCGCTGCGCGGGCCGATGATCACGCTGCTGATGGCGGGGTGGGTCAGGGCAAAGCCCACGGCCAGGTCCACCAGGGACAGCTCCAGCTTGTCCGCCAAGCGGGCCAACGAGTCTGCGGCAAGCAGTTTCCGTTCACTGGCGGGCCCGGAGATGTCGTACCGGCCCGGCAAGGTGTGCACCCGGGTGGGCGGCTTGCCCGACTCCAGGACGAAGCTGCCGGACAACCAGCCGCCAGCCAGCGGGCCATAGGCAAGCACCCCCAGCCCGTACTGCTGCGCGATGGGCAGGACGTCCCGCTCATTGCCACGGACCAGCATCGAGTACGGAACCTGGTTGCCCAGGGGCGGGATCAGGTGGTTGGTGGTGGCCAGCCACTGCGCCTCGACAAGCTGCGCGGGCGTGAACACCGAGGTGCCGTAATACAGGATCTTGCCCTGGCGGATCAGGTCATTGAGGGTGGTGATGGTTTCCAGGACGTCGGTGTTGTAATCCGGCCGGTGCGCCTGGTAGAGGTCGATCCGGTCTGTTTGGAGCCGGCGCAGGCTGCCCTCCACGGCCTGCGTGATCCAGCGCCGGGAGTTCCCGGAGTGCGCGGGATTGGAGCTCATCTGGCCGTGGAACTTGGTGGCCAGGAAGACGTCGTCCCGGCGGCCGCGGAGCGCCCGGCCCACCACTTGCTCGGACTCGCCCTGGGAGTAGACATCCGCGGTATCAATCGCCGTGATGCCCGCGTCCAGCGCGGCGTGGATGATGCGGATGCTCTCATCCGCACCTGTGGGGGCGCCCTGGGGGCCGGTCCCTTCGCCGAAGTTCATGGTGCCAAGGGTGAGGGGACTGATGGGGGTTCCGGACCTGCCGAACACCCGCAGTTCGCTGAGGCTCATCCGTGGTCTCCTCCATCTGGTTGCCATGCCTTGGGGTCGTCACGAGGCTACACAGATTCGGCAGGCCGCCGCAGAATCCAGCCTTAGTCCTTCGCTTTTCGTCGCACGGAGTAACGCGGGCAGCGGGAATGACGTTTTGTGGCGCGCATGCGGTGGGGAAGAGCGCCTATATTGAGGCATGAGCACCCCTACAAGTGGCGATGAGTTCGTCCAACTGCACGACCTCATCATTGGCAGCAGCAACGTGGCTGACTTCCTGACTGAGCTCTCCACGGTGGCCGCTTCAACGCTCAGTGAATCTGCTGGTGTCTTGATCGAGTGCGGGGTGACGCTCCGGCGCCGCAAGCGCACAGCCACCATTGCCGGCAGCAGTGAACGGGCCGTCGTCCTGGACAAGCTGGAACAGGTTCTGGGGGACGGGCCGTGCATCGCATCACTGGACGCCATGAAGCCGATGGTCCTGTCCGATGTGCGAACCGATACCCGTTGGCCCGCGTACCAGATAGTCCTGGCCGAGAACGGCTGCCGCAGCGCTCTTGGCGTTCCGCTTGCCCTTGATGAGCATCAGTCGGCCGCCCTGAACTTCTTCGCAGCGGAGCCGGATGTGTTTGGCCCCGATGTCGTCCACCGTGCCGAAGGGTTCGCGGACCTGGCCGGACGGGCGTTGCGGCTGGCGCTCCGGATTGCGGACGCCCAGAACCTGGCGGATGACCTGAAGTCAGCGATGGAAAGCCGCACCACCATCGACATGGCCTGCGGGGTGATCATGGCGCAGAACCGGTGTTCCCAGGAGGAAGCCATGGCCCTGCTTACCAAGGCGTCCAGCCACCGGAACCAGAAGCTGCGGGACCTGGCGGGGGAGATCATTGGGCGCGTGAGCGACGGTGCGGTGAGTACGCACTTCGATCCGTAAGCCTGTGACCCCGTCCCGACCCGCCTGCGTGCAGCCCGGGTTTCGCCTCCGCGCCGCCCTGCAATAATCTGAACCAACGGTTGTGCATGGGGGTGTCAGCGCCCGGGTACAACAACAGCAGCACTGTAAGTTCCGGGACCATCACAGACGAGGCGGACACCCATGACGGCTTCAGACCAGCAGCACGCACCACGGCCAGCCATGCCCGCTGACCCTCCCGCCGCTGGCCCTGAACGCGTGGATCCGCACCTGCTGCAGCAACTGGCCGACGCACACGGCGTGGGTACGTCCTTCCAGGGGTGGGACGGGCTTCCCCACTCCGTTGCGGAATCGACTCTGGTCAAGGTGCTCGCCGCCCTGGGCGTTGACGCCCGTACCAACCAGCACATCGAGGCTGCGCTGGCCGAGGCGGAACTGGCGCCGTGGCGACGGATGCTGCCGCCCGCCGTCGTCATCAAGCAGGGCGAACCCGCGCAGGTGCCGGTCCACGTCCGGGACGGCGCCCCCACGCGCCTAACCGTCACGCTCGAAGCGGGAGCCGGACTGCGGGAGGCGGTCCAGCAGGATGTCTGGGTACAGCCCCGTGACGTCGACGGCGTCTCCACCGGACGTGCCACCTTCTCCCTTCCCGAGGATCTGCCTTTGGGCTGGCATACCCTGCACGCGGAGTCGGAAGGCGCCACTGCCACCGCAACCCTGGTGGTGACGCCGGCACGGCTGGCCACGGCGAAGCCGCTGGAGGAGCGCCGCGGCTGGGGCCTGGCCACGCAGCTGTATTCCGTCCGTTCAAAGCGGTCGTGGGGCATCGGTGACTTTTCCGACCTCGCAGACCTGGCCGCGATCAGCGGCGCCCGCGGCGCGGACTACGTCCTGGTCAACCCGCTCCATGCGGCGGAGCCGGTGCCGCCCGTCCAGCCCTCGCCCTACTCGCCCTCCACCCGCCGGTTTTTCAACCCGCTGTACATCCGCATCGAGGCCATCCCCGAACTGGCATACCTGCGTCCGCGGAAACGTGCGGCGCTGGAAAAGCTCCATGAGGAAGCGGCAGGGCTGAACAAGGAAGGTGCCCGGCTGGACCGGGACGCCGTGTACGCAGCGAAGCTACAGGCCCTGGAAATGCTGTACCACACGCGCCGATCACCCGCCCGGCAGGCCGCCTTCGATGAATTCTGCCGCCTCTCCGGCAGCGGACTGGAGGATTTTGCGCTCTGGTCCGCCATCCGCGAGGACCTCGCACCCGGCGATCCGCTCTGGAAGGACCCTGCGTACGCCATTGGGACGCCCGAGGCGGAGGCGCTCCGGGAGAAGCTGGCGGACCGGATCGGGTTCCACCGCTGGCTGCAGTGGATTTGCGACGAGCAGTTGGAGAACGCTCAGCGCACCGCGCTGCGGTCCGGGATGCGGCTCGGCGTGGTGCACGACCTCGCCGTTGGTGTGGATCACAGCAGCGCCGACGCCTGGACGCTGCGCGGCGTGCTGGCCCCCAACACCAGCGTGGGCGCCCCGCCGGACATGTACAACCAGCAGGGCCAGGACTGGGGCCAGCCGCCGTGGCACCCCGCCCGGCTGGCGGAAGCCGGCTACCAGCCGTTCCGCAACATGCTGGCCAACGTGCTCCGGCACGCCGGGGGCATCCGCGTGGACCACATCCTTGGCCTGTTCCGGCTCTGGTGGATTCCCATGGGGAACGCTCCAGGGGACGGCGCCTACGTCCGCTACGACCACGAGGCCCTGATCGGCATCCTCGCCCTCGAGGCGCACAGGGCCGGGGCCGTGGTGATTGGCGAGGACCTGGGCACCTTCGAGCCGTGGGTGCGTGATTACCTCGCGGCCCGCGGCATCCTGGGCACGTCCATCCTTTGGTTTGAGTACGACGGCGATTCACCCCTTGCGCCCGAAAAGTACCGGACGCAGGCGCTGGCCAGCGTGAACACCCACGACCTTCCGCCCACCGCCGGCTACCTCGCCGGGGACCACGTGGGGCTGCGGAGCAGGCTGGGGCTGCTGGAACGGTCCGAGGAGGAAGAACGCGCAGAACATAACGCCTCGTTGGAGAAGATGTTCGCCCTGCTGCGCGAGCGCGGTTACCTTTCCGAGGGCGCTCCCGGAAGCGCGACCGGGCAGGCAACGGAGGAACACACCATCGAGGCACTGCACCTCCTGCTTGCCCAGGCGCCGTCGGTACTGCTCGGGGTGGCCTTGGTGGATGCGGTGGGGGAGCGGCGGGTCCAGAACCAGCCCGGCACCACGGAGGAGCTGTATCCCAACTGGCAGGTTCCGCTGGGCGGCCCGGACGGCAAACCGGTCTACCTTGACGACCTTCCCGGCAACAAGCGGTTCAATGCACTGCTCGCGGCGGTCGAGGGAGCAATGCACCGCCAATGACCTGTCCGGGCCCTAAGCGGACGTGAAAACACCGTGGCCCCGCCGCTCCTGGAAGCGGCGGGGCCACGGTGTTTGTTTCGGGGCTGGAACTAGCCTGCGGTGATCACGTGCGTGAAGTGGTCGTACCGGAAGGTGGCCGGACCGCCATCGTGCTTAAAGACGATGTTGGCCCCAGGCGTTGCGCCTCCCGCCCCATAGCTCACGTCCCACGATTTGTTGAGCGCCGCCTTGAACTCGTAGCTTCCTGCCGGGAGATCCGGCACGGTTAGTTTCCAGACGAGGTCCGCCGGGTCGAGCACCAGCTGTGCCTGGGTGCAGGACGGCTCCCAGTCCGAGGCGCAGCCCAGTTCGCTGTCCATGCTTCCGGCTACCGCGACGGCGCCCGGTTGCTGCGAGGCGTATACGGCGCTGAGCAGGTGGGTGCTGTTGTCGTAACGGAAGGTGACGCGCCCGCCGGGGTGGTCCAGCACGATGTTCTGCCCGTTGAGCTGGCTATCCGCGCCGTAGTTTTCGTCCCAGCTGCCGTTAAGCGCGGCCTTGTATTCGTACTTCCCGCTCGGGAGGTCTACGGTCAGGCGCCAGATGCGGTCTGCCGGGTCAAGGACCATCTTTGCCTGCGGGCAGGCCGGATCCCATTGGGCGCTGCAGCCCATTGCCTGGTTGAGCGATCCGGCAACCGTGACCGAGTCGGGCTGAGGGGCCTGGCCTACAGTGACCGTCCTCGTCCCGCTGGTCACGCTGAAGCCCGTGCCGGTCATGGCGGCCCGGTACTGGACTTTCGTGCCATCCGCCAGCGCGGACACGTCATCGGTCGCCGAGTAGACGGGCGACGACGAGTCAGTGCCCACTGCGGTCCATTCCCCGCCGTTGACGCTGCGCTCGAACGACACCACATGGCTGGCCTTCTCCGGATCAGCGGTGGCGCTCAGTTCGACTTTGCCTTCCACGCTGCTGCCCTCGGCGGGCTTCTGCAGGGTCAGGACGGGGGCGGGGACGCTTGCTGAGCGGCTCTGGCTGGTGGCGGTGTGGCCGCCGTTGTCCAGCACCGTGGCGCGGTACTCCAGCGGGGTGCCGGCGTCCAGGGCCGCCACGTCGTGGAACACCTGGTACGGTGCGGTGTCGTCGGTGCCGATCGGCTGCCAATCTCCGCCTGCCGTCCTTGCTTCAAAGGTGACCTCGTAGAACGAAGCACCGTCGACGTCGGCCGTTACGTTGATGCGCCCGTTGTCACCTTGGGCGGCGGCGGGCTGCTGGAGGGCGACGGCGGGGGCTGCCTTGGAGTGCGGGATCCGTCCGGAGGATTCGTAGACGACGGCGGAGAGCGGCGGCACGGTCACGGTCAGTTTCGCGTCGTCCGAGGTCTTCACCTCGTCTGCGCCCTGGCCGTAGATGCGCGTGTAGCTGCGCTTCGCGATGTAGGTGGGGACCTGCGCCGTCTGCGGCTGTGCGCTGTTGTTCAGGGCCACCACGTATTCGCGCTGGTCCTGCGCGTCAGTGCGGGAGAAGGCGTAGATGCCGGGCCCGTCGGAGGCGTAGCGGTGCTGGTGGGCGCCGTTGCGCAGGGCCGGGTGTTCCTTGGTGAGGGCCGCCAGTTCCTTGATCTTGGCGTAGAGCGGGTGGTCCGGGTTGAAGTTGTCGGTGGCGTGGGTGGCGTCCGTGCCCAGCAGGTCGTCGTCAAGGTAGTCCGGCACCTTGCTGGCGAAGAGCGTCTGGCGCGCATCCTGGTCACCGCCGGGGCCGGTGAAGCCCTGTTCGTCGCCATAGTAGACCACCGGGTTGCCGCGGGAGAAGTACATCAGCTCATGGGCCAGTTCGTCCCGGGCCACCTTCTCGGCATCGGTGGCGGCGGGATTGTCCTGCGCGATGAAGCTGCCGATGCGGCCCATGTCATGGTTGCCCAGGAAGGTGGGCAGTTCGTAGACGTTGGAGTCGGCGTCGGTGTACCAGTCGTCTCCGGCGAAGAAGGCCTGCAGCGCCTTGGCGTCCTGGCTCTTGGAGGCGAAGTTGCGGGCCGCGTCCTGGAAGGGGAAGTCCAGGACCGCCTGCATCTTGTTGCGGGTGGTGAACTGCGAGGTGAAGCTCTTGCTGGTGTCGAAGACCTCGCCGAACATGAAGAACTCGTCTTTGCCGTGTTCCTTGGCGTAGCTGAGGATGTTGGGGCCGAATTCCTGCCAGAACTCATTGTTGACGTGCTTCATGGTGTCGATGCGGAAACCGTCCACGCTGAAGTCACCGATCCAGGACTTGTAGATGTCCTCCATCCCATGCACAACGGTGGGGTTTTCGGTGAAGAGGTCATCGAGGCCGAAGAAGTCCCCGTACATGGAGTCCTCCCCGGTGAAGGTGGTATCGCCGCGGTTGTGGTAAAGCGTGGGGTCGTTTAGCCAGGCCGGAACCTTGAGGTTCTCCTCCCCGGGGGCCAGGACGGGCTTGTAGGGGAACGAGGTGTTCGCGTCGAGCTTGGGGAAGGTTCCGGTGCCTGCGTAGTCGCGGTCATCGAATGCTTCGCCGGAGGCCGTCTTGTAGGGGACGGCGTCCTTGGACACGTAGCCCTTGCGGTCGCCCTCCTGGTAGCCGATGACGTCCGCTGTGTGGTTGGTGATGATGTCGAAGTACACCTTCATGCCGCGGGCGTGGGCTTCGTCGATGAGGCTTTTGAGTTCGTCATTGCTGCCAAGGTGCGGATCGATCTGGGTGAAGTCGGTGATCCAGTAGCCGTGGTAGCCGGCCGACTTGTCCTCAGGCTGGACGGCTTTGTTCTTGAAGCTGGGGGTCAGCCAGATGGAGCTGGTACCGAGTCCCTGGATGTAGTCGATCTTGCTGCGCAGGCCGGCCAAGTCCCCGCCGTTGTAGAAGCCCTTCTTCGTCGGGTCGAAACCGGAAACCATGGGGTCCGGGCCCAGCCCGCCCTGGTCGTTGGCGGTGCTGCCGTTGCTGAACCTGTCCGCCATGACGAAGTAGAAGTTCTCGTCGGTCACCGGACCGCGGAGCGAATGGAGGGCGGACACGGACCCGTTGCCTTTTATGCCGGTGCCGTTGGAACCAGCGCTGTTGGTGCCGGGGCCATCCGGACTCGGCACGGCATGGGCCGGGAGGATTGCAACGGAGAGGGCGAGGCCGGCTGCCAGGAGGCCGGCTGCCGATCGGGCGGCGGCGGCACGTGCGCAGGTTCGCCGGCCGGGGGCGGATTGTGTTCCTGCCGGCATTGCCAGCAGTTGGGCGCGTGGGGGCGCGCCGGGAGGGATGCGGAATAACAAGGGTGAGACCTTCCTGGGAAGCAGCGCTGCTGTACAGGCTTGCCGTTGACATGGGGATGCGGCAGGAGGGTTCACACGACAGCACACTGTCGTGTGAACCGAGTCACAACTGTAAGCGCTTGCACTGAATTACTCCAGTGTTTAGGGAAGGTCAGTTAGGTTGGGGCTGCCCGGCGCTCTAGCTAGCAGTCGCAGGAGTGGTTGCAGGCCCGGTTGCAGGCACCAGGGCCGTGGGCGATGGGGTGGGCAGGTTATGCAGCATCGGGCCTGGGAGGCCGGTGGCAGGATCCAACTCGAAGGTGGCGATGTTGTCCGACCGTTCGTGAGCCACGTGCAGCCAGCTTCCCCGGACCAGGTGGTGCCGCGGCCAGTTCCCGCCGCTGTCGATGTCCTTGACGGGGATCAGTTCGGTGCCGTCAGCTGCAACTTGCAGGACGCTGATGACGTTTGAGCCCCTGACGCCGGCGTAGGCAAAGTTTCCCTGCGGGTCAAGGCAGATTTCGGCGGCGGAGTCGCCTTCCTGGCTGCCGCCCGCCGTTGCCGGTCCACGGAATACCAGCTCATAGGTGCCCGCTTCGGGGCGGACCACGAAGACTTCCGCAGAGTATTCAGACACGATGAAGACGCTGCCGGAGGGGTGCTCCACCATGTGGCGCGGGCCGCTGCCATAGGGGAGGACCACCTCATGGTCGGCCACCAGTCCGGTTCCCGGCTCGTAGTTCCAGATGCGGAGGGTGTCGTGGCCCAGGTCCGTGGTCATGACGCGGCCGTCACGCAACATAAGGCTTGCGTGGGCCCGGCTTTGCCTCGGGTTTCCAGGAGAAAGGGCGCTGTGGGGGTCAACCGACGCTGCAGCGGGGAACCGACCGGTCATGCCGCCGTCGGCATCCAACTCGTAGAGGAGGACCTGACCGTCGCCCCAACACGCGGCGGTGACAAAGCGGCCGCCGGGGTCGACGGCAACGTGACAGGTGGCTTCGCCGGCAGCCTGTGGTTCCCCGGACGGTTCCAGGCCGAAGTCCCCCAGTCGCCGGTACGCTTGCACCTTCCTGCGCTGCTCGGCCGCCGCGTACACCACTGGCAGTGTGGGGTGCACCGCCACAAACGATGGCGACTGGGCCTCCACTGCCGTCCCTAACCATTCGAGGCTTCCGTCCTGGTGCGCGCGGGCGGCACCGATGCCGTCCGCGCGGCCGCCGCCGTCGGGAGTATAGGTGCCGATCCAAATGATGTTGCTGGCTGCCCCGTTGGTCATGGTTCCATCCTGCCAACAGTTGGCCACTATTTCCTGATACCAGGCCGCCGATTAGCATGGGATTTCCGACAGCGGCAAAGGAGGTGGGTGACATGACGACTGCATTCATCTCGATCGTGCCATCCCTGCGCCGTTCGGAGAACTGGGCCTAGCCGGCGTGGAGTTGCCCGCAGCCTCACCGGAGAGCGCCGCTCTGCTTCCTCCCAAATCGCGGGCTGTTCACACCTTGTCCACATCACCTGGCTTCGACCAGGTCGTCTCCCTGCTGCGGTCGGTGGGTTGTGTGTTTGCTGAAGAGGAAGCCGCGCTCCTGTTTGCCGAGGCGACCACCACCACGGAACTTTCCCGGAATATCCAGCGCCGGATGGAGGGGGTTCCCTTGGAGCACATCTTGGGCTGGGTGGATTTTGCAGGTGCCCGGGTTTCGGTTGAGCCCGGCGTTTTCGTGCCACGGCGCCGCACGGAGTTGCTGGTGCGCGAAACCTTGAGCGTGCTGCGGGACGATTCGCTGCCGGCATCCCCGGTTGTGGTCGACCTCTGTTGCGGTTCCGGTGCGGTGGGAGCTGCCATTCTCCGTCAAGCCCCGCAGGCGGAGTTGCATGCGGCGGATATCGAGCCGGCAGCGGTGCGGTGTGCCCGGCGTAACTTGGAACCCCGCGGTGGCCGGGTGCATGCCGGGGATTTGTTCGAGGCTCTTCCACTTGGACTGCGTGGCCGGATCCGGATCCTGACTGTTAATGCTCCATATGTGCCCACGGTAGCCATCCGCACCATGCCGCCGGAAGCGCGCCTTTATGAACCTGCGGTTTCACTCGACGGCGGTCCTGATGGCCTGGACTTCCACCGACGGATTGCTGCTGAAAGCATCCGATGGCTGGCTGCAGGCGGTCATGTCCTCATCGAAACCAGTAGGCGGCAGGCAGCCGGCACCTCCGAAATCCTGGCCGCAGCCGGGTTCGCCATACGGACGGCTCGTGCGGAGGAACTGGATGGGACCGTGGTTATCGGACGCCCGATTCCGGCGCGTATGCGGCGTTAGGTCTCACCGTTCCAGCACAGTCCAGACCGAGACCCGTCAATACGAGGCGGCGTTAGCTTCCCGCCTTTAAGCTCAGTGCCAGACCAAGGAGCCGTTCAAATCCTGGACGGCATTAGCTTCTCCCTTTGCAGCTTAGCCTCACACAGAGAACCACCCAATCAAAGGCGGAAGGAGGCCCAACTGTTCGTACGCGCCCATCAGAATGGATCTTCCATGACGGCCTGGCCACCGCCGCGAGGTGGGGGCCAACCAACCGACGACCGAAGTAGCGCGGGAACTGCTTTGGGCAGGTTTCATTTGTGTGGGTGGGGTGGTGGTTTGAAGTAGTGGTTTTGTTGGGGTGTTTGGTGGGGGTCGAGGTGGGGTGGGGGGATAAAAGTGGGTGTGTGGTGGACGGTGGTGATGGTCCATTGTTCTTTGTGGATGAGGTGGTGGTGGTGGCTGCAGAGCAGGACGCCGTTGTTGATGGTGGTGGGTCCTTCGTGTGACCAGTAGGTGATGTGGTGGGCTTCGCACCAGGGGGCGGGGATGGTGCAGTTTGGGAAGGCACAGCCTTGGTCGCGGGCGGTGAGGGCCAGGCGTTGGGCGGGGGTGAAGAGGCGGGTTTTGCGGCCGAGGTCGAGGATTTCGCTGTTGGTGCCCAGGAGGGCGGGGATGATGTCGGCGTCGCATGCGGTTTTGCGCAGGGTGGCGGCGGCGACGGGCCCGGTGAACATGAAGGTGCCGGTCCCGGTTGGTTCGGGGTGGCCGGTGTCAGCGGCTGTTGCTGTGGTTGTGTCGGTTCTGGTGGTTGTGTCCGTTCCGGGTTCTGCTGTTTTTGGTTCTGCTTTTCCGGCGGGGGTGGTGGCGTTGGCTGGGAAGAGGTCTTGGTAGTGGATGGTGGCGATGATTTGGGGTCGGTTGCCGCCGGTGGTGGGCAGGGTGTTGGTGGTGAGGGCGGCTTTGGCGGCGGTGACGAGGCCGTCGAGTTGTTTTTGGGCGCGGGTGCGCCGGTCCAGGTCCGGCAGGTTGGTGGGCTCTGTTGCGCTGCCCGCTGCTGTGCTCCCCTCGGTGCCTGTGCCCGTGCCTGTGCCGGTGTTGTCTCCGGTGCCTGTGCCGGTGCCTGTGCAGCCTTCAGTTCCCGTGCCCGCCGTGTCGGCTGTGTCATTCCCTGTGCTTGGGCTGGTGTTGCCGGTGGTGGCGCGGGGGTTGGTGGCGGTGTTCATGACGGTGAGGAGGTGTTCGTATTGGTCGGTGGTGGCGAAGATTTCGAGGTGGTGCAGGCCGTGGCGGGGTTTGCGGATGAAGGCGCCTTGGGTGTGGCGGAGGGCTTCTTCGATGGGTTCGGTGCCGTCGGCGTCGATGGTGTCGGTCCAGCGTTGGGCCAGGCGGGTGAGGAAGTCGGGGTCGGTGGTGGTGGCGGCTGTGGTGAGGTGGTGTTCGATCCGGTCCAGGGTTTCCGGGGTGGTGTGGTGGTGGAGCCGGTCCAGGGTGGCGGTGATGATGGTCGCTGCGTGTGAGGACACCGCCGGGCCCGGCCCGGTTTCGATGGTGGTCCCCTCGACGGTGGTTGCGGTTTCGGTGTTGTTCCCGGTGGGGGTGAGGGCGGCGGCGAGGTGTGGCCGGGTTGGTGGGAGTGGTTCGCCGGTGAGGCTGGTGCCGGGCAGGACGTGGTGGGCGAGGGTGAGGCGGCGGCGGGCTTCGCGGATGGGGATCTGCAGGCGCAGGCGGAGGAACTCTGCGGTGTTCCGGCACCCATCATCGGCCGGGGAGACCACCAGTGGGCGGCCGGGCCTGGAGGGTGGGCCGGGCCAGTTGGCGTCGGTTTCGCGCACCGAACCGGTTCCGGTGAGTGTCCCGGTCACGCACGCCGCCACGGTCTGGTCCAGGGCGCCGGTGCTGGGGGTGTCGGTGTTCACGGTTCCAACACTGTTGGCGTCCGACCCGGTGATCCAGCCCGTGGACCGGCCTGCGGAGGACGAGGCTGCGCGGGACTGGGCTGCGCGGGACCGGCCTGCCCGGGTTTTGGCGGCTGCGGCGTCGTTGATGGCTTGGGTTCGGGCCCGGTCCACAGCCCCGGCTGCGAGGAGTTGGAGGTACTCGATGGAGCGGGCAAGGCCCTCGACCCGTGCGGCGAAATCTGCAGCTTCGGCATGGCTGGCGGTTGCCAGCAGGCCGGCGGCGGCCAAGGCCGCGGCTGCCAGCTGTGCGCCCAGCCCGTCCAACACGTCCTGCTCACCGGGCCCCGAAGCTGATGGCTGCACAGGTTCCTCGCTGGGGACCGGGTGAAGGTGGGCCGGGCGCGGCAGCCGACAGCCGGCGTCGTACGCCCTCCCAAGATCTTCCCCAATGGCCTCCATGACCCCACTCTGCCAGCCACCACCGACAATCAAGAGACCCCAAAACCCCTATGTGGAAAACATGGAGTTACGGCAGCGTCCGGGAATCTTTTCCGGAAGGTGCTGGATTAAACACTGCCGGCCGCCGCGTCCCCCAAGGATCGCGACGGCCGGCAAGGCGATTCAGTTGTAGCACAAAGCCTGCTCAGTCCCATGTCAAGCGGCGGTGACCGAGTAATGAAACGGGAATCAGGCCTTTGCGCCGGTCCCATCGGAGGTACCAAGATTGGTGGTTTCCGGGTGGGTGCTGTGCGCGGGGATGTGGTCTTCGCCAAGGCCGCCCGCGGCTGTTGTAGAGGTACCAGTGGAGGTACCGGCAGAAGTACTGGCCGCAGCGGAAGAGTCGCCGCTGGACGAGCCATCCCGGTTCACGGCAGAACCAAGCACTGTCCCTGCCCTGCGTGCGGCTTCGCCTAGCTGGCCCGCCACTTCAGGTGCTTTTTCCTTGATGGCCTCCGTAGCTACGGAAACTTTGTCCTGGACCGGCTTGCTGTCCCAGACGCCGGCCGCACGGGCCTTCAGCTTGTCGTAAGCAGCACGGCCTGACCGCGAGCCGAGGACATAGCCGACGGCAACGCCTACACCCAAAAGAAGCTTGTTTTTCACGATGAACTCCTGCTCTGCGAGAAGGTTGTCAGTCCCGGCGGAGGAGCCATGATGGCCCCTGCCGGAGAAAGTGAAAGCCGGCCCGGGGATGGTGTCCCCAGGCCGGCTTCCTGGCGTTTGCAGTTATTAGCCGCGTGCGCCGCGCTTGGTGACCATGCCGTAGATCGCAAGAACGATCAGCGAGCCAACAATGGCCAGCAGCCAGGTCTGCAGCGAGAAGAACTCCTGCAGTCCGCCGCCGAACAGGGCGCCACCGATCCAACCACCGAGCAGTGCGCCTACGACGCCCAGCACCATGGTGATGATCCAGCCGCCACCCTGACGTCCCGGAAGGATTGCCTTAGCAATCGCGCCGGCGATAAGTCCGAGAATCAGAAATGCAATAAATCCCATTTGTCGCTCTCTTCCAAAGTAAAGGAGGCCCCCATGTTCGGGAGGCACTTCGTCCTTCTGGCTCAATAGTAATCATGCTTACTATCTATTTGCCAACCCCGTTTTAGGAAAAAAGTGCTGTTCAGGCCGAGTTTAATGCCCCGTTTTGTCCGAGTCGTTGCCCGCTCCGGGGCCCTCGTCCAGGACCGAAAGTTCCGCTAGATCCTGCGGATCCAGGGCGAAATCGAACACGTCCAGGTTCTCGGCCATACGCTCCGGGGAAGCCGACTTGGGAATCGTTACCAATCCGTTTTGTATGTGCCACCGGAGGACCAGTTGGCCAGGTGTTTTTCCATGCTTTTCAGCCAGTTGGGAAAGGACGGGAGCACTCAGCAAACCTGCTCCCGAACCGCCCAGCGGACTGTAGGACTCAGTAACTATCCCATGCCGGGCATGGAATTCCCGCTCAGCAGTCCGGGTGATTGCGGGGCTGAGCTGGATCTGGTTCACCGCCGGCACCGCATCGGTCTCCGCCATCAGCCGCTCAAGGTGGGCGGGCTTGAAGTTGGACACCCCGATGGACCGGACCTTCCCCTCTGCCTGCAGCCGTTCAAACGTCTGCCAGGTGGAAACGTACTGGTCCCGGCCGGGGAGTGGCCAGTGGATCAGCAGCAGATCCACATAGTCAAGCCCCAGACGCTTCAGCGATCCCTCCAGGCCGGTAACAGCACGGTCGTGGCCCTGGTATTCGCCGTCCAGCTTGGTGGTGATGAACAGCTCGCTGCGGTCCACGCCGCTGGCGCGGATGCCGTTGCCAACACCCCGTTCGTTGCCGTACTTCACGGCGGTATCGATGTGCCGGTACCCGGCTTCCACGGCTTGTACGACGGCGGCTGCCACCTGTTCGTCGTCCAGTGGCCAGGTGCCAAGCCCCAGCTGTGGAATCCTGTTGCCGTCATTGAGTTCTATGAGCGGTGCAAGTGTCATGCCATCAGTCTCCCCTGTATCGGCGGTCCCGGCTCTCACTGCCCGGCATTCGAGAATGCCCTCAGGATATTGCCGGCGTTGTACTCCAGCGACACCCGGGCCGTATTTGATACCGTATCCGGGTTCTTCTGCTGCGCAAGGAAGTCCACGAACCGCTGCACGGCCTGGCCCGCCTTGGCCGGGTTACGGTCCTGGACCGCCTTTGCCGCCTGCTGCACGCTGGTGCCAAGCTGGCTCGCCACCGGACCGGAAACGTCCCCTGACTCCACCAGGTCCGCCAGAATGTCCTGCAGGGCCTTAATGCTGCCCGGAAGCCACGCGCTGCGCAGCGGGACGTTGCCGAACTTCATGTCGGACGCGAAGTAGAAGTCGGTGTAAGCCGGCTGGTTGTAGGCCGTGTTCTGGCGCGCTACCTCGGCGCGGTACTGCGGATCATGCATCAGGGTGTAGAGCTTGTGGTTGGTCACTTCCGTGCTCAGGTAGATCCGCAGGGCCGAGCTGTCCGCCGTCCGGACCACCATTTCCTCGCGCCAGTCGCCCATGATGTCCGCCACCAGGCTGGGAGTTCCCTTGGTGCTGTTGTTGGTGCGGGTACCGTCCGCCGTGAGCAGCCGGCCGCGCTTCCAGTCATCGATGGTGGGGGTCTGGTCCCCGGAGCCGTTGATGATTTGGGTGGTCATGTCCGCGGCCCATTTGATGCTCATGTTGGTGCCCGGTGCGCTGCTGGACAGCTTCCGGCCGTCGGCGGACTGCATGCCGATGGCCCAGTTTTCAATGCCGGGGACGGACGGGTCCACGTCGCCGATCATGCCGCGGCCCGTGTCCTTGCCGGAGTAGGCTCCGAACAGGACCTCCCCGGTGGCCGCGTCCCGCATGGCGTAGCCGTAGGGGGCGTACGCCGCTCCCTCGTGGACGGTGAAGATTTCCTTGCCGGGCCGGTTGGGGTCGATGTCGGTCACATGCATGGCGTCGCCGTGGCCCAGCCGGGCCTCTTGGCCGGGTGACGCACTGCCTGCCGGCAGGGTGTCGAAGGACGTGTACAAAATCGAGCCGTCGTCGTCGAGCGTTGCAGACCCGTACACAATCTCCTGCTTGCCGTCGCCGTCCACGTCCGAGGCACTCAGGGAGTGGAAGCCCTGCGTGGTGAGCTTCCCGTAGGTGGGGTCCGTTCCATCACGGCCGTGCGGGGAGTCGTTGAACGGGTTGGTCATGGGCGTCCAGTCCGAGTCCACGTGCCAAACGGGCGAAAGGTTTGTTCCGTCCCAGGTGTAGGTGGCGAGAGTGGTGCGGGTGTAGTAGCCGCGGGCGAAGACCGCCGCCGGTTTCTTGCCGTCCAGGTAGGCGACGCCGGCCAGGAACCGGTCCACGCGGTTCCCCGGCTCAATCCGCGCCATTGCATAGTCGCCCCACATCAGGCCGTCGTCCGTGCGCCCCGGGGTGTAGGCCACCGTCTTAAGTTCCTTGCCCGTGGCGCCTTCGAACACGGTCAGGTATTCCGGTCCCGACACGATGAAGCCCTCAAATGCGCGCAGGTTGTTGCGTGCACTGCGGGACGGGGCGTAGACGTCCATGAAGTAGTCGGTGAGCTTTTCCGCGTCAGCCTGGGAGAGGGGGTACTTGTACTGCGGGGCGATGCCGAAGGCTTCCTCAAGGGTGGCCGGCCAGCGGCCTGCCTTGACCTCCGGGTGCCCGGTCCAGCCCTGGAAGGTTTTCACCATGTGCTGGTAGTAATCCGCTGCGCTCATGCGGTAGTCGTCGGTGTTGGAGTAGCCGGCTTCGATATCGGATTGAAGCAGGGAGATGAACGAGCTGGCCGCCACGCTGCCGTCAGTGTTGAAGCTGGTGCTCTTGGTCCCCGGGGCCGTCTTCATCATCATCTCCGCCCGGCCGTCGCCGTCGAAGTCGTTCACCAGCAGCTGGGTGTAATGCGCGCCCGAGCGGATGTTGACGCCCAGGTCGATGCGGCTGAGGAGCGTCCCGTCTGCCTTGTAGGTGTCGACGTAGGTGTTGCCCGTGTAGCCCACCTGCGAGACGTCCTTGGAGTTGTTCGGGTCCCATTTGACGATGAACTCATACTGCCCGTCGCCGTCCACGTCCCCCACGGAGGTGTCATTGGCGGAGTAGGCGTAGGCCTGGCCGGCCGGGGTGACGCCGTCGGCAGGCTTCTTGAGCGGAACGTCCTTGAAGTTGCTGCCCCACGGCGTGGCGGTGGCGCTTCGGTCCACCTCGACGCCTCCGACGACGGCCCGCACCTGGTAGGCCGACCCCGCCGTTCCAGCCCGGTCCAGGAAGTTGGTGCTGTCCGTGACGGTGGCCAGTTTTTGGCCGTCCCGGTAGACGTTGAAGTCGGTGCCGGTAAGGCCGGTTGCGGAGGAGCCGGTTGCCTCGGTGCCCAGCAGCCGCCAGCTGAGGAACACGCCCTCGGAGGTGCCGGCGGCGACCAGGCCACGGTCAAGATGGTCCAGTTGGATGCCGGGACTAGCCGGCTTGGGGGAGGGGCCGACGGCGGAGGCCGGGGCTGCGAGGCAACCGACCGTAAGTGCCAGGCCGGCGGCGCCCACGGAGAGCAGGCGAACGGGGGTAAGGCGTGGATTCATCAATGAATCCTTTCAATTTTGATACCGGAAAACGCTTCCCCAGCAATCTAGCGGTGGGGAGGGGGTAGGGGAACCCTTGTTTTCCTGGCGCGGAGAGGGTATTTAGAACGTTGTAGAAGTCCGGAGGGCCTGCTGCTTTTGCAGCCGGCCCTCCGGATCAAGCGCCCCACCTCCACGCCGCGCGGTGCCGCTCGTGCGAGCCAGGTGTCCCGCGCCTGGCGGGCAATGCCTGGACTTGTCGGGCCCGGTACGGCAGCTGTACCTACTAGGCCGGGTCCTCGGCAAGCTTGCGCTTGAGGATCTTTCCGCTTGGCCCCAGGGGGAGTTCGGAGAGTATGCGGACCACCCGGGGGTACTTGTAGGCGGCCAGCTGTGCGCTGGCGAAGTCGATCAACTCCGCCTCGGTGACACTTGCTCCGGCGTCCAGCACGATGGCTGCCGCGATCTCCTGGCCGTGCACCTCGTCCGGGATCCCGTACACGGCGGCACTGACCACAGCGGGATGCGTCAGGAGGATCTCCTCCACTTCCCGCGGGTAGACGTTGTAACCGTTCCGGATGATCATGTCCTTCTTGCGGTCCACGATGGTGAGGTAACCGTCGTCGTCCTTTGTTCCAAGGTCCCCGCTGCGGAACCAGCCGTCCACCACGGCCTCCGCCGTTGCCTCGGGCCGGTTCAGGTAGCCCTTCATCAGCAGGTGGCCACGGATGACCAGCTCACCCAATTCGCCGTTGGGAAGCAGCTCAATGCTGTCCACCACCTCGGGCCTGGCAATTTCGATGTCAACACCCCAGATCGGGATCCCAATGGTGCCCGGCCGGGGTGCGGTGCCAACGTGGTTGAAGGCGGCCACCGGCGACGTCTCAGTCAGGCCGTAGCCTTCGTGGATCTCCACGCCATAGACGTCGCGGAACCTGTCCATGACGGCCAGCGGAAGGGATGCACCGCCGGAGATGCCGTACCGCAGGGCGGCCGGCCGGTCCGGTACGGTTTTGGCGGCTTCCAGGAGCGCCACGTACATGGTGGGCACCCCGATGAAGATGTTGACGTTGTGCTTGGCCAGCAGTTTCAGGGCGTCCTCGCCGGTGAACCGAGGCATCAGGACGATGGTGACGCCGGCGCGCAGCCCGGTGTTGAGGACCACCGTCTGGCCGAAGGTGTGGAAGAGCGGCAGGCCGCCGAACAGGACATCGCCGGGCTGGAAGTCCATCACGCTGGTCAGCAGGGTGCTGGTCTGTTCCACCAGGGCGAAGTGGGTGCCCAGCGCGCCCTTCGGTTTCCCGGTGGTGCCCGAGGTGTAAAGGATGGTGGCCGTGTCCGAGGGGCGGCACGGTTCGTACGTCCGGATGGGCTCCGCGTCCGCAGCTTCCGCTTCCAGCCGGGGGAACCCGCCGTCGTCGGGAGCCATCACCGTCAGCACGTCGATTCCGCTGGCCGTGGCACCCGCTGCCCCCTCCCCGAGCAGCGGAGCGGCGCAGATCAGCAGCTTGGCGCCGCTGTCCTGCAGGACGTACTCGATTTCGCGCGCCTTGAGCAAGGCATGCACGGGCACAACGATGGCACCGAGCGACAGGATGGCGTAGTACACCCGGGCGAAGTCCGGAACGTTCGGGATCAGGACGGCAACGGCGTCTCCAGGGCCGATGCCGCGCGCCCTCAGTGCGCCGGCATAGGCGCGGGTCTGGCGCCACAGGTCGCCGTAGCTGACCTGCTCCTCACCCACCACCAGGGCGATGCTGTCGGGAGTCCTTTTGGCTGATTCAGCCAGCACGGCTGCCACCGAAATGGTGGCGAAGCCGTCAGCGGAGTTGGTGTTTGTCATGGCCTGCTTCTTCGTCGGGGTGGGTCATGCTGTGAGGATCAGGGCGTCACCCTGGCCGCCGCCGCCACAGAGGGCCACGACGCCGGTGCCGCCGCCGCGGCGCTTCAGGGCCAGCGCCTGGTGCAGCACCAGCCGTGCCCCCGATGCTCCCACTGGATGGCCCAGGGCGATGGCGCCCCCCTCGGCGTTCACGGCTTCGGTTTCAATGCCGAGGTCGTTGGCGGACTGAATGAGGACGGAGGCGAAGGCTTCGTTGATTTCCACCAAATCCAGCTCCTGGACCGTGAGTCCCTGGACCTTCAGCGCCCGCTCGATGGCCCGGGCGGGCTGGGAGTGCAGCGATCCGTCCGGGCCGGCGGTCTGGCCGTGGGCGCCGATCTCGGCGATCCATTCCAGGCCTGCGGCTTGAGCCGCAGCCTTATTGGCAATGATCAGGGCGGCCGCGCCGTCGGAGAGTGGCGACGACGAACCCGCGGTGATGGTGGCCGTCTCCGCCTTGGAGAACGCCGGGCGCAGCTGCGCCAGGGACTCCGCGGTGGTTTCGGGGCGAATGCCTTCATCGTGCTCAAGGGTGACGGACGGACCTTTGCGCTGCGGCACCTGGATCGGCGCGATTTCCTCGGCCAGCACCCCGGCAGCGCGTGCAGCGTCGGCGCGCTGGTGGGAGCGTGCCGCCACGGCGTCCTGCTCCTCACGGGTGATGCCGCGTTCGGTGTTCCCGGCGTCGGTGGCCTCGCCCATCAGCTTGCCGGTGACCGGGTCCTGCAGTCCGTCATGGTTCAGCGAGTCCAGCATTGGGGCATCACCGATGACCACGCCGGCGCGGAGGCCGGGGACCAGGTGCGGTGCGTTGGTCATGGACTCCTGGCCGGCGGCCACAATGAAGTCCGCTTCACCGGTCCGGATCATCCGCGCAGCGTCGATGACGGCAGTCAATCCGGACAGGCAAAGCTTGTTGATGGTGATGGTGGGGACGTCCCAGCCGATTCCCGCGGCCAGGCTGGCCTGGCGGGCGGGGCCCTGTCCGGCACCGGCCTGGATGACCTGTCCCACGATGACGGCACCGATCTGCTCCGGTGCCACACCGGTCCGTTCCAGGGCGGCCCGGATGGCGTGCGCGCCGAGGTCGCTGGAGGAGAAGGGCGTGAGGCCGCCGCGGAACCGGCCGAACGGGGTGCGGGCGCCGCCCAGGATGACGGGGATGTTGGCGTTCTGGTTCAAGAACAGTCCTTTCGAAGGTGTTGGGCGGGGTTACGCGAAGGCGGAAGTGCCGGTGATGCCGCGCCCGATGATGAGGGCCTGCATGGTCTCGGTACCTTCGTAGGTGTGGATGGCCTCGATGTCGGCGAGGTGCCGCGCCACGCGGTTTTCCAGCAGGATGCCGTTGCCGCCCAGCAGGTCGCGCGCGTTGGAAGCAATACCGCGCGCGGTGCGGGTGCAGGTGTACTTGGCCAGCGACGCCTGCTCGGGCGTGAGTGTTCCGGCTTCATCAAGCCGGGTCATCTGAACCACCATCAGCTGCATGGTGGCCAGTTCGCTGAGCATCCGGGCCAGCCGTTCCTGCACGATCTGGGAGGCGGCCAGGGGCCGGCCGAACTGCTTGCGCTGCTTGGCGTACTGGACGGCCGTTTCGTAGCACGCGGTGGCATGCCCGACGGCGGACCAGGCCACGCCCAGCCGGGTCGCCAACAGGACGCGGGCCGTGTCCTTGAAGGTGCGGGCGCCAGGCAGGACGTTCTCTTCCGGGACGAAGACGTCCTCCAGCCGGATGTGCGCCTGCCAGATGGCGCGGAGGGCCAGCTTGCCTTCGATTTTGGTGGCAGTGTAGCCGGAGGAGCCCTGTGGAACCAGGTAGCCATGGACCTGGCCGTCTTCGCCCCGGGCCCAGACGATGCTGACGCCGCCTACTGAGCCGTTGCCGATCCACTTCTTTTCACCGTTGAGCAGGAACCCGCCCTCGGTGCGGGTGGCCGTCGTCTCGAGGGCGACGGAGTCGGAGCCGTGGGTGGGTTCGGTGAGGGCGAAGGCTGCGTATTCCGCGCCGCCGGCGATCGCCGGGAGCCAGCGCTCCTTCTGCTCCGGGGACCCGCATTCCGCGACGGACCGCAGGGCAAGGCCGCCCTGCACTGCCACCATCGTGGCCACGGAGCCATCGCCGCGGCTGAGCTCCATGTTCACCAGGCCGGCGGCCATGCTGCTCATGGGTGCGTACCCCTCCACCGCAATGCCGTCGCGCAGCAGGTCCAGTTCGCCAAGGCGCTGGAGGAGATGCAGGGGGTACTCGCCGCGTTCCCAGTAGCCATCGATGACGGGGAGGACCTCATTCTGGACAAAGCTGCGGGCCCGGTCCCAGTAGGCGCGGTCCCCATCGGTGACGCCGGTAAGGACGGATGCCGGGTCGGTGCCCAGCGCCTCGGTGAGGATGTAGTCCGGTTCCACCGTGCCGCCGGGAAAGCTGGTGGGACTTTTGGCGCTGGCGGGCACCCGGGTGGGGGACGTCGTCGTCATGTATTTGCATCCTTTTGAATCAGCGGCGGCGGAACTGCCGGGCAGTGTGGCTCGGGCCACATTGAACAAGGATGCAATGAAACGGAGTTCCACGTCAAGAAACTGCGTACCACGAGGGCTGGTAGGGGATTTTGCTAGGGCAGGGCGTCCCGGACCGCCTGGGCGATGGCTTCCCTGTCGGCAGGGCCGGGAAGGACGGTCACGACGACGGTCGGGGCTGGTTGGGAGGGGGCGGGGGAACCGAGGAGCGCAGGCCGGAACGTATCCGACAGGACCTGGAGTTCTGCGGCGAGGGCTGCCGCCCTGTTCTTGTCTGCCGCAGTAGTGTCCCCGGCCTTCGGGGTGGTGCGCAGCCACTGGCGGAGGAAGGCGTTGTGCACGGCCACTACGGCCGCGGCGAAGGCGACGGCCTTGTACTCGTGCCGCCCCTTCCCGGGCAGCCGGTCATTGAGGAACTGCAGGAATGCCCGCTCGTAGCGGTGGGACGTGACCAGTTCCCGGTCGCGAAGGGCCGGGACTGCCTGCAGCAGCCCGTAGCGGGCCCTGGACGTTGCCGGATTCCGCAGGTGGTGCTCGAAGACCAACAGGGCGGCGTCCGCAACGGCGGCGAGCGGCTCAAGCCTTGATTCGGCGAGCCGGTCATTCACCTGGCGCAGGATCCGCTCATGATCCGCGAAGACCACGTCCTCCTTCGACCCGAACCTGCGGAAGAACGTGCTGCGGCTCATCCCCGACGCTTCCGCGAGCTCCTCGACCGACGTGGCATCGAAGCCCTGCTTCGCCAGGAGCCCGATGGCTGCGGCGACAGGCCCGTCGGCGGGATGCCCGTCCGCGGGCTGGTTGGAAGGGGGCGAAGTCATGCGCCGAAATGTAGCACAGCCGCCCTGCGCAACTGGCCTGCCATCGGAGGGTGGCAGGCCAGTTGCGGCGGAGTCCGTGGGCTCAGGCTCCCTGGCGCGCCCAGCCGGTGAGCTTGTCGGAAAGCTGCATGTAGGCCTCGTCCACCTGCTGCAGTTCCGGGTGGCTGTCGTACCACTCAATAATCTCCCGGGCGCCGTCCGCGAACGGGATGGTGGCGGTGTAGTCCGGCACCAGCGATTTGATCTTGGTGTTGTCAAAGACCACCGAGTGGGACCGGTCGCCCAGGAGGTTGGAACCCAGTTCCTCGTCATGGGCGGCGATGGTTTCGGATGCCACATGTACCAGTTCGGGTTCCCGGACCCCCGCTGCCCGCGCGAACAGTTGGTAGATCTGGTTCCAGGGCAAGTACTCGTCCGAGGTGATGGTGTAGCTCTCGCCCACCGCCTGCGGCCTGCCGAGCAGGCCGACGAAGGCCTTGGCGAAGTCCTTGCTGTGCGTCAGCGTCCACAGCGAGGTGCCGTCGCCGTGGACCATGACCGGAAGGCCGTTGCGCATGCGGTGGATGTCCGTCCAGCCGCCCATCATGGCGATCTTGGTGCGGTCGTAGGTGTGCGATGGCCGGATGACCGTCAGGGGAAAGTCATCCTCCCGGTAGGCCCGGAAGAGCAGCTCCTCACACGCGATCTTGTTCCGGGAGTACTCCCAGAAGGGGTTCTTCAACGGCGTGGACTCACGGATCGGCAGCCTGGTGGGCGGCTTCTGGTAGGCGGAGGCGGAGCTGATGAAGACGTACTGCCCGGTCCGCTCCCGGAACAGCTCCATGCTGGCCTGCGCCTGGTCGGGGGTGTAGGAGATAAAGTCCGCGACGGCGTCGAACTCCCTGCCGCCCAGCACCTCCCGGACGGCCGCTGCATCACGGACGTCGGCGTGGAGCACTTCCGTGCCCTCCGGGACAGGCCGGGTGGACTGGCCGCGGTTCAGGATGGTCAGCCGGTGCCCCAGCGCGACGGCACGCTCTGCCGCCGCCGCGCTGATGACTCCCGTGCCACCGATGAACAGGATGCTCCTCGGCGCCACCGTATCGGCAGCGAATTGGGTTACCACGCGTAGTCTTCCGGCGCCGTGCGGTGTCCCGGGAAGATGTCGTCCAGGCGCTTAAGCGCGTCTTCGTCAAGCGAGACGTCCAGGGCGCGGATGGCGGCATCCAGTTGTTCCTGGGTGCGGGGGCCCACGATCGGAGCCGTGACCGCGGGCTGGTGCAGGAGCCACGCCAGGGCGACGTCGCCGGGTTCGTGGCCCAGCTCGTCGGCAAAGTCCTCGTACTGGCGGATCTGGTCCTGGTGCTTCTTCAGCGTTTCGGCGGCCCGTCCTTCGGTGCGCCGCACGCCCTCGCGTTCCTTCTTCAGCACGCCGCCCAGCAGCCCGCCCTGCAGCGGTGACCAGGGGATCAGGCCCAGGCCATACTGCTGTGCCGCCGGGATGACCTCCAGTTCGAGCTCGCGGCGGAACAGGTTGTAGATGGACTGTTCACTGACCAGGCCGTTGTAGTTGCGGCGTCGGGCGGCTTCCTGGGCCTGTGCGATGTGCCAGCCTGCAAAGTTGCTGCTGCCTGAGTACAGGATCTTCCCTTGCTGCACTGCCACCTCGATGGCCTGCCAGATTTCGTCCCACGGGGTGTCGCGGTCGATGTGGTGGAACTGGTACACATCGATGTAGTCGGTCTGCAAGCGCTTCAGGCTTGCGTCCAGGGCCCGGCGGATGTTCAGTGCTGACAACTTGGACTCGTTGGGACGGTCCGTCATGGTGCCGTAGAGCTTGGTGGCCAGGACGGTGTGCTCGCGGCGCTCGCCGCCCTTGGCGAACCAGCGTCCGATAATTTCCTCGGTCCAGCCGCGGTGGTCAACGCCGCCATATACGTTGGCGGTGTCGAAGAAGTTGATGCCTGACTCGTGGGCGGAGTCCATGATGCTGTGGGCGTCCGCTTCTTCCGTTTGCGGCCCAAAGTTCATGGTGCCCAGGCAGAGGCGGGAGACTTTCAGGCCGGAGCGGCCCAAGTGGGTGTACTGCATGGAAAATCCTTTCGGTGGGGGAGCGGGCAGGCAGTGGTTGAGCCTGCAGGTCCCTACATCTGGGTGAAGGAGGCGACGGCGGGATCGGAACCAATGCGGGCGCCGGACTCCAGCGCCGTGATGGCGGCCAGTTCGTCCTGGGAGAGCGTCAGGGATGAAGCCGCGAAGTTCTCGCGGATGCGGTCCGGGTTGGCCGACTTGGGAATGACGATGTTTCCGTTGGCAAGGTGCCAGGCGAGCACCACCTGGGCAGTGGTGGCGTTGTGCGCAGCAGCGATTTCGGTGACGGCGTTTCCGTTGAGGTCTCCGCCCTGTCCAAGGGGGCTGTAGGCCTCGACAGCAATGCCCAGGCCGCGGCACTTGGCCGCCAGGTCTGCCTGCTGGTAGCTGGGGTGGAGCTCGATCTGGTTCACGGCCGGCACAGTTTCGGCGGATTCCAGCAGGGTGTCCAGGTGGTCCGAGAGGAAGTTGGAGACGCCAATGGCACGGATCTCCTTGTTCTCGTACAGCCGCTCCATCTCCTTCCAGGCCTGGACAAAAAGCCCCTGGGAGGGGACGGGCCAGTGGATGAGGTAGAGGTCGATGAAGTCCAGGCCCAGCGCCTTGCGGCTGTTTTGGAATGCTTCCTGTGCCCTGCCCTGCTCGCCGTTGCGGAGCTTGGTGGTGACGAAGATTTCCTCGCGGGCGATGCCGGTGGCGGCCAGTGCTGCCCCCACTCCTGCCTCGTTGCGGTAGGCCGCGGCGGTATCGATGTGGCGGTAGCCTGCCTCGAGCGCATCCTCCACGGTCCGCTGGGTGTCTTCCGGCGGGACCTGGAAAACGCCGAAGCCAAGCTGCGGGATGGTGACGCCATTGTTGAGTGTCAGCTCTGACATGGGTGTGCTCCTTCTCTGGGAGGGTGTGGCTGGAAGATGAGGTGCTGGAAAATCGGTGCCGGCTGCTCGACAGATGAGAAAGCGGTTTCCACCGGCTCACTCCTGAGCCTATGCACTTTTGGCCCCCAAGTCAGCAGGCAAAGCTGTTCCTGTTTTTCCTAGGACTGCCAGTCCTACCTTCGTTGTAGAGCGGGGACCCCAACGCAGGCAGAATGGTCTGCATGGGTCAAAGCGCCGAGTTCGGAAAATTCCTCAAAGCCATGCGGTCCCGGTTGAGTCCGGAGGTCGCCGGGACGGGCCCCAGCACGGGTGCCCGACGGGTCCCCGGCCTGCGGCGCGAGGAAGTGGCGCGGTTGGCCGGCGTCAGCACGGATTACTACGTCCGGCTGGAACAGGGCCGCAATATCCACCCGTCCCGGACTGTCCTGGACGCGGTGGCCCGGGCGCTGCGCCTGGACAGCAGCGAGCACGCGCACATGCTGGACCTGCTTGAGAACTGCGCCAGTGCTCCCCGTGAACCCGGTGCCGCTGCAGCACAGGGTGTCCGGCCGGCGCTGCGCCAACTGCTTGACGCGGTGGGGGAAGTGCCGGCTCTGGTGTTGGGCCGCCGCAACGACGTCCTGGCCGGCAACAGGATGGCATTCCTGCTGTTCACCGATTTCCCGGCGCTGCCGCCCGCGGAGCGTAACCTCACCCGCTGGACCATTCTTGATCCCGCCGCCCGGGAACTGTTCCGGGACTGGAAAACGGTGGCGGCCGAAGCGGCCGGATCTCTCCGCCTGGACGTGGGCCGGCACCCCAACGATCCCCAGGCGAACCACCTGGTGGGTGAGCTGGCGGTCCACAGTGAACACTTCCGCCAGTGGTGGGCCGGACACCGGGTGGCAACCCGCGCTGCCGGCACCGTCCGGCTACACCACCCCTCGGTGGGCGACCTGGAACTGAACTTTGAAAACCTTGTCCTGCCGGAGGACCCCGACCAGACACTCCGGGTGTACTCGGCCCGGCCGGGATCGCCGTCGTCGGACGCCCTGGCCCTGCTGGGCAGCCTTGGCGCGGGCCCGGACCTCGGCATGGAACACGACGCTGCCGTCGTCGCGGAAAGCGGCGAGGTGGGCTGATCCGCCGGTCAGGGCGGCGCGTGACTGTACATTCGTCCAGCAGGAGGGGTTGATTCTGGCCAGCCGCCCATTGGTGCGGCGTGCGCCCTTTCCTAGGGTGGGAGTACGTGCTTTCCCGCCCACTTTTTGTCACCCCAGGATGGTCTCAACGATGAAACGCATCGCCCTGCTGAAGGAACGCCAGGCATCCGCCGGCGCCGCCTCCACCGCCACCGGTTCGCACTGCCCTGCCTCCGGTCTTTGGAGCCCGGACCTCGATCCCCACACGGTGCTGTCCTTCTTCGAGGGCCACGTTTTTCCCGCGTTCGACGGCGTCCCCACGGTCTGGCGACGACGCAGCCCTGGCACGGCAAACTGAGGCCTGCTTAAAAGCGAAAACGGCCCGCGGCCAACGTCGACACGGACGTATTGGCTGCGGGCCGGTTGCTTTAACTAGTGCTCTTCCAAGCGGAAACCGATCTTGATGGTGACCTGCCAGTCCGCGATCTTCCCGTCCTCCAGGTGGCCGCGGACCTCCTTGATCTCGAACCAGTCGAGGTTCCGCAGGGTCTGGGACGCCTTGGCAATGCCGTTGCGGACGGCGTCATCCACGCCCTGGGTGGAGGTGCCGACAATTTCAGAAATGCTGTACGTGTGGTTGGACAACTTCGCTCCTCGTGATCGTCGATGCTCCCGGTTGCGGGCCGTCCCTGAAGCCTAGTAGGACACTTGGAGCGTTGAACAGGGTCAAGGGCAATTAGGGGACCCACTTCCCGCCCCGGACCTCGAGGGGAGGGGTTACTTGGTTTCCAGCACCAGCTGCTTGAGGTCGTCCAGGGTCTGCTGCATGTGGGCGTCCATGGCCTCCCGGGACCGCACTGCGTCGCGGGACTGCAGGGCTTCGGCGATGTTCTGGTGATGGCCAATGGCGTGCTCCTGGATTTCAGGAACGGCGGAAGTTTCGGTCCTTCGCTTTTCCAGGACCCGATGCAGCGGCTCAAACAGGACCGACACGAAGACGTTGCCGGAGGCGCGCAGGATGACGTCATGGAAGGCGAGGTCCGCCTCCACAAAGGACGCGACGTCGTTGATGCTGTGCGCGGCCTTCATTGCCGAGACGTAATTGAAGAGGGCAGTGATGTCCTCTTCGGCAATCCGTCCGGCGGCAAGCTCGCAGGCGCCCGTTTCGAGCATGCGGCGGAGTTCGATGAGCTGGATGGAGGCATCGGCGTCGTTCTTGCCCTCCGATGCTGCGCGCAGGACGGCTTCGAGTGAGGCCCAGCGGCTCAGGGGATTGACGAATGTTCCGCGGCCGCGCTCCACGCTCAGGATGCGTTGGGCCTGGAGGGTCTTCATCGCTTCGCGGACCGTCATGCGGCTGACCTCGTGGCGGGCGCTGAGTTCGTGCTCGCCGGGAACGGTGGAGCCGGGCGGGAACTCGCCTTCGATGATGCGGTCCAGCAGTTCGTCGGCCACCACGCCGACCAGCGACTTCCTTGCCATGTTGTCCCCGATTCCTGCTTCCGGCTTCCGGCGGATATGTCAGACAAGTGTACTTGCGCGTCTCTATGCCGTGTGCCACACTAACTTCAAATGCAAGATGTCAGACATCTTACAGTTACCTTTACATCTGGATCCGCCACCCTGGATCGCTACACAACGGAGTGCACTGTGACGTATGAAGCAGACGTTCTGGCCGCCTATCCGGCGGACCTCGAGATCCAAGCTGGGCTCGTAGCCGGCACGCTTGCCGCTTCCAATGCGGAGGTTCCCCGCGTCCTGGTAGTGCTCGACGACGATCCCACCGGCACGCAGTCCGTCGCAGACCTGCCTGTGCTCACCCGTTGGGACGTGGAAGACTTCGCCTGGGCCTTTGCGCACATTGCGCAGAGCACCGCCAAGCCCGCCGTTTACGTCCTGACCAACACGCGCAGCCTCGACCCGGCAGAAGCGGCAGCCCGCAATGAGGAAGTGGTCCGCAATGCGCTGGCCGCAGCAGGGCAGCAGGAAAAGCTGCGCCTCGGCTTCGTCAGCCGCAGCGACTCCACCCTCCGCGGCCACTATCCCCTGGAACCGGACGTCATCGCGGCGACGGTGGCCGAGGCCAGCGGGGAAAAGACCGACGGTGTTGTGCTGGTTCCGGCGTTCCCGGACGCCGGCCGCGTCACCATTGGCGGGGTCCACTACATGCGCGGCGCAGAAGGCACCCTGGTCCCGGTCTCCGAAACCGAGTTCGCCAAGGACGCATCCTTCGGCTTCAGCACCTCCGTCATGGCCGACTACATCGCAGAGAAGTCCCAAGGCCGGTTCCCCGCCGACTCCGTGATCGTCCTGGACCTGAACATCATCCGCGCCGGTGCTTCCGCGCAGGACCCCGCCATCTCCGCGAAGGCCATCGCCGACGCCATCGAGCCGGCCACCAACTCCACTCCGATCGTTGCGGACATCGTCACCGAGAATGACTTCCGCGCGCTGGCCCTGGGCCTGGAAGAAGCAGAACGCCGCGGCAAGAAACTCCTGTACCGCGTTGGCCCGCCCTTCGTCCGCGGCCGCATCGGCCAGGAAGTCCGCGCTGCACTGACCGGGGAAGAAGCATACGAGGGCAACACCCCATCAGAGGCCGGCGGCCTGATCGTAGTGGGATCGCACGTGGGCCTCACAACGCGCCAGCTCAATATCCTCACGGCGGAACACAGCTCAGCACGCATCATCGAGATCGATGTCGAAAAGCTCCTCGCCGACGAGGCGGGAGCCAAGGCCCACCTGGACCAGACCGTGGACGCAGTGGTTGAAGCCCTCCGCACCGGCGACGTCATCGTCCACACCAGCCGGCTGCTCATCAAGACCGACGACCCCGCCGAAAGCCTCCGCATTGCACGCACGGTCTCTGCCGCCGTCGTGGACGTCGTCAACCGCACCCTGAAGACCTTCCCGCCCCGGTTCGTCATCGCCAAGGGCGGCATCACGTCCTCCGACGTGGCAGCGCACGGCCTGGAAATCCGCCACGCGATTGTCCGCGGCCCCATGTTGCCCGGCATCGTCTCCCTCTGGGAACCGGTGGACGGACCCGCCAAGGGCATCCCCTACATCGTCTTCGCCGGCAACGTGGGCGACGACGACTCCCTGGCCCAGGTCACCCGCAAACTCAGCACAACCTTCTAGTCCCCGCCCCAGCCCGCAAGACTTCAACGGAGAAACACCATGACCAGCAACTACACCGTCACCGTCCTGGGCCTCGGCGCCATGGGCCTGCCCATGGCCACCCGCCTGGCCACCCAGCTGACCGTCCACGGCTTCGACATCGCCGAAGCCCGCCTCAAGCTTGCCGAAGAAGCCGGCATCGCCACCATCTCCAGCGCCCGCGAAGCCGCCAAGGGTGCCAATGCCGTGCTCCTGGCCGTCCGCAACGGCGAGCAGCTCAACGATGTCCTCTTCGGCGAGAACGGCGTGGCCCCGGTACTGGAGCCTGGCGCCGTCGTCATCCTCGGCAGCACCGTGGGCACCGACGCCATCCCCGCAACGGTCGCCAAGCTCGCCGAATACGGCGTGGACCTGGTGGACGCCCCGCTGTCCGGCGGGCCCAAGCGCGCCGGTGAAGGCGACCTGCTGATCGTCGTCGGCGCTTCCCCCGAGGCCCGCGAAAAGGCAGCCCCCGCCCTGGAGCTGCTGGCCTCCACGCTCACCGTGGTGGGTGACAACCCCGGCGATGGCCAGGCCCTCAAGACCGTCAACCAGCTCCTGTGCGGCGTCCACATCGCCGCCGCCGCCGAGGCCCTTGCCTTGGCCGACGCGTTGGGACTGGACCAGGCCAAGACCCTCGCCGCCCTGGAAGCCGGTGCAGCCGGCTCCTTCATGCTCTCCAACCGCGGCCCGCGCATCCTTGAGGCCTACAACGAGGAGGGCGCCGAGGTCCTGTCCCGTCTGGACATTTTCGTCAAGGACATGGGCATCGTGGGCAAGGCCGCCCGCGCCGCCGGCCTGGCAGCCCCCGTTGCCGCCGCCGCCGAGCAGCTCTACCTGCTGGGCCAGGCGCAGGGCCTCGCCGCCGCCGATGACTCCGCGGTCATCAAGGTGGTCGCCCCCACCAAGCGCACCAAGTAAGCCAGCGCGCCAACTAAGCCATCCTCCTGCCCTTGCGGCAAAAAGGTACGACGACGGCGGTCCCCCCTCCGCCGTCGTCGTTACCTCCCAGCGTTGCCGGCGCAGTCCAGCAACGTTTATCCCCACCCCGCCATTCCGTGCTGCCCGCCTGCCCCCAGGCCGGCACGTCAAAGGAGGCACCTCCCCGTGAACCACCTTCTGAATCCGCTGATACAGCGGGCGGCCGACGCCCCGGCCATCAAACCCGCCGTTGAGCTGGGCACCCCGCTGCTGCTCACTATCGCAGCAGTGGGCATCGCCATCCTGCTGGTGATGATCATCCGCTTCAAGATCCAGGCTTTCGTGGCCCTGCTCACCGTCAGCATCCTGGTGGCCGTGGCGGCAACCATCCCGCTTCAGGACATCTTCACCGTGGTCTCCGGCGGCGTGGGCAGCACCATGGGCAAGGTGGCCATCCTGATCGCGCTCGGCGCCATCCTGGGCCGCATGATCGAGGTGTCCGGCGGCGTCCAGTCACTGGCCGACCACTTCACCCGCAAGCTGGGTGCCCGCCGTGTGGCAGTGGCGCTGACCGCCGTCGGCTTCCTGGTGGCCATCCCCGTCTTCTTCGAGGTGGGCATCATCGTGCTGGTGCCCATCGTGTACGCCTTCGCCAAGATCGCCAAAGTCCACCCGGTCAAGTTCGGCCTGCCGATGGCCGGCATCATGCTCGCCATCCACGTGGCAGTCCCGCCGCACCCCGGAATCGTGGCAGGCGCCGGCGTGCTGGGTGCCGACATTGGACTTATCGCCCTGATCTCGCTGCTGATCTGCGTGCCGCTGGGCTTCCTGTCCTACTGGGTTGCGTCCATCATGAACCGCAAGGACTACGAGCTGCTGCCGGCCGTGAAAACGCAGGTGGAGGAATTCGGCTCCAAGTCGCTGGTGAAGGTTGGCCACGACGGACCCGGTGCCGCCGCCATTGCGCCGCCGCGGCCTGGCCTGATCATCTTCCTCATCGCAGCGCCCATTGTGCAGATCCTGCTCGGCACCGTTGGCACCCTCATCCTCCCCAAGTCCCATCCGCTGTACGGCCTCGCGGCCTTCGTGGGCAACCCGTTCCTGGCCTTGCTGGTGGCCGTGGCGCTGTCCTTCTTCCTGCTGGCCGTCCGCCGCGGCTGGTCCTTCAAGGAAACCGGTGAGATCTTCGAGGGCTCGCTGCCGCCCATCGCTTCCATCCTCATGGTGGTGGCCGCAGGTGGAGTGTTCGGCAACGTGCTGCAGGTGTCCGGCATTGGTGGAGCGCTCTCCAAGACGCTGGACACCCTTGGCGTGCCGCTGCTGCTGCTCGGCTTCATCATCTCGCTGGCGCTGCGTGCGGCCCAGGGGTCGGCGACCGTGGCCATCGTCACCACCACCGGCCTGCTGTCCGCAGCGGTCAGCGGCGGCGGTTACAGCCCGGCGCAGATCGCAGTGATCGTCATCGCCATCGGCTTCGGCGCCCTGGGCCTGTCCCACGTGACGGACGCCGGCTTCTGGGTGGTGGTGCGTTACTACGGCCTGACAGTGTCCGACGGCCTGAAGACCTGGACCGTCCTGACCACCATCCTGGGCGTGGCCGGCTTCCTGCTGACCTTCGTCGCCTGGATCCTGGTAGGAGGCTTGGGCGCCTAATGCATACCAGACTGGACCACTTGGTCACCTCCGCCCTGCAGCAGGGTTCAGCAGTACCCGCCTTCACCTGCTACGACTTCACCACCGCGTTGGCGGTGGTGGGCGCGGCAGAAGAAGCCGGCCGTGGCGTGATCCTGCTGGTGGCACCCAAGACCGCAGCCACCGCCAACGGCCTCCGCCTCATCAACGCGCTGCGCGGCCTGGCCGATGCTGCCTCGGTACCGGTCGCGGTGCAGCTTGACCACGCATCGGACCTGGACGTCATGGCCGACGCCGTCAAGGCAGGGGCGGATTCCGTCCTCGCCGACGGTTCGTCCCTTCCTTACGAGGACAACATTGCGCTGGTCCAGGCAGCCCGTGCGCTCCTGGGTGCCGAGGTGGTGCTCGAAGCAGAACTCGGCGGCCTGGCAGGGGACGAGGACCGCGCCTTCGGAGCAGACCAGTCCGGCGTGGACGTGGCCGGCCTGACGGACTCCGCGCAGGTGGAGGACTTCGTCTCCCGCACCGGCGCGGAACTGCTGGCCGTCGCGGTGGGCAACGTCCACGGCAAGTACAAGGGCGAGCCGAAGCTGCGCTGGGACGTGCTGCAGGACATCGCGGCGCGGATCCATATCCCCCTGGTGCTGCACGGCGCCTCCGGCATTCCGACGGAGGAGCTGGTCAAGGCGGCGGCCATGAACGTTGGCAAGGTCAACTTCAACACCGAACTGCGGACCGGCGTGCTGGCCACCCTCCAGGACCAGCTTCCGGCGCACCGCGCGGACGGGGAGAACCTGCAGGGCCTGCTGTCGCTTTGGAACCAGTCGGCGAAGGGTTTTGCCGCCACCACGCTGGCCACGCTGGCACGGTAGCTGAATCTTCCACAAGCGGGAGGCCAGGATCAAGCAGCCGGTCCTGGCCTCCTTTTTTGTGCCTCCGCCGGATTGCGGGGCGGGACCGGGGTTCAACAGGAGGCTAGGATCGAGCAATGGTCCTGGCCTCCCTTCTTTTTGCCTTCCTTGCCGCCGCGCTGCACGTCTTCATTTTCACGATGGAGTCGCTCACCTGGACCCGGCCGGCAACCTGGAAGCGCTTCGGGATCGCCTCCCAGTCCGACGCCGAGACCACAAAACCCATGGCCTACAACCAGGGCTTCTATAACCTGTTCCTGGCCGTTGGGGCGTTTGCCGGCATCGGACTCGCAGCCGCTGGCGGCCCAGGGTCGGCGCAGTCCGTGGCGGGGTGGACCCTGGTTTTCAGCTGCTGCGGGTCCATGCTGCTGGCGGCCGCGGTCCTGGCCTTCACCGGGCGCAAGTACCTCCGCGCAGCCGTGACCCAGGGCAGCGCGCCCCTGCTCGCCGTCGTTCTGGGCCTGCTGGCCGTGTCGCGATAGCGGCAGAAGGGGCCCAAGGTCCTTAGCCAGCACGGGCAACGGGGGCACAATAGTGCCGTGGGCAGCCTCGAGCGCTTGTAGGACCCGTGCACAACACCGGCAGGCGGGGGTCAGATTCAGTGCCGGACACGGCGAACCGTGATCCGGCCATCGACCTTGTGCGCTTCATCTGCCTGGCGCTGGTGGTGGTGGGGCACTCCATGATGGTCAGCCCGGTCCTGCACCCGGACGGCACGGTGACCACAGAAAACACCTTGGGTGATCAGCGCTGGTTCGAGCCCGTCATCTGGATCTTTATGGTCATGCCCCTGTTCTTCGTCACCGGCGGCATCACCGGACTGCAGTCCTGGCGCCGGCTTAAGGCATGCGGCGGCACGGCGGCACAGTTCGTCCGCGCCCGGCTCCTGCGCCTGGTCCGCCCGGCAACAGCCTTGCTTGCCACGATGGTAGCGGGCTTGTCCGTGGCAGGCGTGCTCGGCGTGGACCAGCAGGTAATCCAACTGATTGCCGCCGGCGCAGCCATGCCCCTGTGGTTCCTCGCTGCGTACCTCGCGGCGCAGCTGAACATCCCGGTCCTGGCGGCGCTGCATGCCCGGGCCCCCTGGCTGACCTTCGGCCTGCTCGCCGGGCTGGTGGTTGTTGTGGACTGCCTGCGGGGCGCCCTGCCTGACCTTGCCAACGCCAACCTGGTTTTCGTGTGGTGCGCGGTCCAGCAGTTGGGGTTCCTGGCTGCCGACGGCTGCTTTTCCCGCCTTTCCCGCTCGGGGCTGCTGGGCGTCGCCATGGCGGCACACCTGCTGCTGGGCCTGGTGACCGGGTTGGGACTGTATCGGGGAAACATGCTGGTCAACCTCAACCCGCCAAACCTGACCCTGGTGATCCTGGGTGTCGCGCAGTTGGCCGTGATGGAACTGGCGCGGCCGTTCCTGGTGCAGCTGGCCGAAGTGGGCTGGATCAGCCGGCTGCTGGCGTTGGCCGGGGCGAGGTCCCTGACCGTGTACCTGTGGCACCTGCCGCTTCTGGCAGGCATGTCCGGGCTGCTGCTCCTGGCCCCGATCCCCAAACCCGGTTCCGGCACGGCCGCCTGGTGGTGGTCCCGGCCCCTGGTTGTCCTTGCGCTGGTCCTCCTGCTTTTGCCGGTGGTGGCGGCCTTTGGCCATTTGGAGGAACGGACGACGGCGATGCACGCCTTCCGCTGCCGGCCCGCCTTGGCGGGGGCCGGCGTCGTGGTGGTCTTCATCCCCGTTGCGGACGCCGCCCTTAACGGACTGTCACTGGGACTGCTCGCAGCAGGCGCTGTCTGTTTCTTCGTGGCGACCCTTCTGCTCGGTGGCGTCCCGCTGGGTGACCGGCGGAAGAGGGGGAGGAGGGGCATTGCCAGCGGGGTGAAGTAGTGCCAGTGTCGAACCATGACCGAGAACACCGCGTCCGCGGAGGACAAGTTCACCGCCAATGTATCGCTGCGGCGCAATGACGCCCAGCACCGGTACGAACTCCTCGTGGATGGCCGGCTTGCGGTGCAGGCCTTTTTCCGCGACCTTCCCGGGCACATTGATTTCACCCACACCGAGACCGGCCAGGACTTTGACGGCAAAGGCCTGGGGAAGGTCCTGGCGCACTTCGCCCTGGACGATGTAGTGGCCACCGGCAAGCGAATCATCCCGCACTGCCCGTTCATTTCCGGCTACCTCCGCAAGCATGAAGGCTACGAACAGTTCGTTGACTGGCCGGCGGATAGCTGAAGTCCGCCGGGTGACCCCATCGGGCCTTCCTTATCTCCCACGCCTTATTTCCTGAGCCGTGGTGCCCCGAAACGGTTAGTCCCCGGGCCGCCCCGGGTACGCCTTACGAATGGCGGAACACCAGGACGACGTATTCGATGTGGCAGTGATCGGCGGGGGACCGGCGGGGTTGAGTGCCGGGGTAGCCTTGGCGCGGGCACTGCGCTCGGTGGTGGTGATCGACGCCGGCGAACAGCGGAACCTCGGGGCGGAGAGCGTTCACGGATTCCTCAGCAGGGAGGGAATGAGCCCGCGGGACCTGCTTGCCGCCGGCCGCGAAGAGCTGGCGCGGTATGGCGGGGCGATGACTTCAGGTTTCGTACGGCAGGCCAGCCGTGGAGAAGACCAGTTCATCCTGGCCATGAACGATGGCTCCACGCGGACTGCGCGCCGCCTCCTGATCGCCTCCGGAATCGTGGATGAGCTGCCGGAGCTTCCGGGCGTGGCCGACCGCTGGGGCCGGGACGTGCTGTACTGCCCCTACTGCCATGGATGGGAAATCCGGAACAAGAAGATCGGCGTGCTGGCCGCGGATTCCCACTCCGTCCTGCAGGCCCTGACGTTCCGGCAGTGGAGCGCAGACGTGACCATCCTGCTCAACGACGCCCTGGAACTCAGCGCGGGCCAGGCAGAACAGCTGGCAGCCCGTTCCATCCAGGTAGTGGAGGGAAAGGTCCGGGAGTTGGATGTCCGCGACGACCGGCTCAGCGGCGCCATCCTGGACTCCGGCGCCACGGTGGGCCTGGACGTGCTGGTGGTCAGCCCCGCCACCGTGAGCAAGGCCAACATGCTCCAGCGACTGGGGCTGGAGCCGGCCGCCCTCCAGGAAGGCCCGGGGACCCGACTGGAAACCGATGACAGTGGCCGAACATCCTGCTCGGGCGTATGGGCGGCCGGCAACGCCACGGATGTTTCAGCGCAGGTGATGACCGCCGCTGCCGCCGGCCTTCGCGCGGCAGAGGCCATCAATGCGGACCTGGTCCTGGCGGACACGCGCCGGGAGGTTGAAGCAGCCAGGGTGCCTGCGGGGCAGTAGGTCGCCGGGCTTGCCAGGTTCGGGCCCTGGCCGCCCCAGGCTTTGGGGTTGCGGGCCTTGCCAGTGCGGCTGCCGTCAGCAACCGGCAAGGCCCCCGCCGGCTGTGAGCTGGCGGGGGCCCTCAGGGCCATGCAGGGGCCGGTTAGCTGGCGAGGGCCTCGCCGCTGACCGCCATGGCGGTCCCGGGGTCATCGATGGTGAAGCCGCAGGCGCAGCGGTAGGTGACCACGCTCTCCGGGACGGATCCCGGCCGCAGGGCAACGATGGAGTTTCCGTCAACGTACACGGGCTGCCGGACAGGCAGCTCGTCGTGGTCAACGCGCTGCATCGGCGTGCGGCAATGCATGCGTGAGTTGAGGGTCAACAGCAGCCCTGCGTCCACGGGTACGGTGGCGGTCATGACATTTCCAGCTGCCTCAGTGCGCTCCCCAAACGCTGCCAGCTGGTCTTCCAATGCGGTGGTCATTATGTTCTTCCTTGGGCTTCTTTCACGGAGCCGCCAGCGTTGGCAACCCCGCCGCGAACTGCTTGCGGAGGTTCATCTATCCCCGTAAGCAAAGCATGCTTACTAAATGTTGCACAAGTTACGTTTGGGGAATCGCAACATCCGCCATAGCGCTGCCACTGCCAGGCGAGCCAGAAAAGCAGGAAAACCACGGGCAAAACCGGCAACAACCTGCTGCTGGTCCTTTTCCCCTTCATGGCAACCTGGGCCCCAGGGGTTCCGGCGTAGCGGTCATGGTGCGCGAGCGACGGTCCATCCTGCCGCCTTGCTGGTTAGGCTTGCAGCATGACGCCATCCACCACCCGAACAACAGCACTCGTCACCGGGGCCAGCGCAGGGCTCGGCCATGAATTCGCCAAGCAGCTTGCGGCCCAGGGGCATGACCTCGTCCTGGTGGCACGCAACGCGTCCCGGCTTGCAGAAGCAGCAGAAGAATTCCGGCGGCAGTACGGCATCACGGTTGAGGTGCTTCCCGCCGACCTGACCCGGGACGACGACGTGGCGGCCGTCGTCGAACGCCTTGAGGACGCAACGCGGCCGGTGGGGATCCTGGTGAACAATGCCGGGATCGGCCTGCTGCACAACTTTGAGGACAACCATCCGGCGGAGGAGAAAAAGCACCTGAAGCTGCATGCCGAAACCTCCATGCTGCTTACCCACGCAGCGTTGAAGGGCATGCTGGAACGCCGGGAGGGCAGGATCATCAACGTGGCCAGCGTGGCGGCGTTCCTGCCGCGCGGCACCTACTCGGCAGCGAAGGCCTGGTTGCTGAGTTTCAGCCGGTGGGCAAACCTCGCCTACCGCAAGCATGGCGTCAAGGTGACGGCTGTCTGCCCCGGCTTTACACACACCGAGTTCCACGACCGGATGGGGATGGACAAGTCCGTGGCCCCCTCCTGGACCTGGCTTCGGGCCGAGCGGGTGGTCAGCGAAGGCCTTGCGGACAACGAGCGCGGGAAGGCAGTCTCCATCCCGTCCAAGCGCTACAAGGCGGTGGCCGCCGTGGCCAGAGTTGCTCCGGCGCGCCTACTGGCCGGACCGGCCCGGAAGCCTAAGTAAGGACGCGGAGCCGCGCTTAAGCCCCGGCAGGGCCTTTCCGGTGCGGGAGCCGGGGCGTCGCACAGCCAGTACCACCAGGATCCCCAGCAGTGCGCCCACCAGCGTCTCCACCGCCCGCTCAAGGATCAGGACCCCCGGCTCGATGGGCGCGGCCAGCTGGGTCATCAGCAGGATGACCGGCGTGAACCAAACCATGGCCAGGCCATAGTGCCTGGTCATGAACAACTCGGTGGCGAACTGGAAGAGGATCACCAGCAGGGCCAGCACAGCGGCCCGGTGTACGGGCTCGAGGAGTGGGGGGTAGAGGCCGGCCAGTGCCCAGGGCTCCGGCAGGAGGACGACGGCGGTGACCGCAAGCCCCACGAACGTCCCCACGATGCGGTGGACGCCCCGCCGGACGCTGCTGGGGAGGTCTGCGCCGGCGAGCGGCACTGCCGCTGCCGCCATGGCCCAATGCGGATGGCCGGTGCCGCTGATGACACCCGCCGTCCCCGCGGCACCCACCGCCAGCACGTACCGGGCAGCGTGGACGGACAGTTCCCGCCGCCGGGCCGACGAACGGGACGGCACGCTCCTGGTTGCGCCGGGTTCCCAGGACCTCCGCCGCACCCAGCCGCTGAAGCCGATCAGGATGGAGAACACGGACGATGCGCAGGCGATGAACATGGCGGCATACCAGGGGACCACGGTGGGAACGGAAGCGCAGGCGCCAAGGGCAAGAATTCCGAAGAAGGGACCGTTCGGTTTCAGGCGCACGCGGTCAGCGTAGACCGAGCCAACTCCTGCCAGGGTGGCTTCCACGGCCACCAGCCACCACGAGTGGATGTGGTTGATGGACAGCGTCACTCCCACGGCCACGCCGCTGAGCAGCACCAAGGCGCCCTGTCCCTGGTGGCGGAGGCGCAACTGGTGGGGTTCGGAGCGGCCATACATGCCGGTGAGGGCTCCGAACACGGCGTAGATCATCAGGTCTGTGCGGCCCAGTACCAGCAGGAGCAGCGAGGGAACGGCGACGCTGATTGCCACGCGGAGTGCGGCAAGGTGGTCACCGGTGGCGGGTTCCAGCCGGTGGAGCGCACGGACCTGCTCCACTACGCGCTTCATGTACCTGACCTGTCCTGTTTTGTTGTGGCGCCATTCGTGGCCTGTCGCAGCCGCTGTGCCCTTCGGAACGTATCACCGGCCTCGGGCAGAGTTCCATTGAGGGCGGTCATATTCTGACATCCGGCAGGCACGCAAAGGCCCGTCCCCCGTGCTTCCCCCAAGGAGGCACGCGGGACGGGCCCGTGAGCGTGGGCTACAAGAGCGCCCGGCGGACGGCTGGAACTAAGCCCGGCTGGAACTGTGTCCCGATGGAACTGTGTCCAGCTGGAACTAGGCGCCGGCCGGAACCCCGCGGTGTGCCTGGGGATCGTTGCCGTCGTGGGTGTCGAACGGCAGTTCGTCCAGGTTGATGAGCGGGTTTTCGTCCTGGGTTGCCACCAGTTCCTTTGCCTCCGCCGCGGAGTCAACGCTCGGCATCGATCCGGGGAGGGGACGGTTTGCCGATTCCTTGAGGAAGTAGATGGCAATGGCACCTACCAGGGAGGTGGCCATCAGGTAGTAGGCGGGCATCATGTCGTTGCCGGTGGCGCCGATCAGCGCGGCCACGATGAAGGGGGTGGTGCCGCCGAAGATGGCCACGGCGAAGTTGTAGGCGATCCCCATGGCGCCGTAGCGGCTGGACGTGGGGAACTGGGCCGGCAGGGCGGAGGCCAGGTTGGCCACGTAGAACGTCACGGGGAAGGCAACCAGGGTCAGCCCGGCGAGGGTGGACCAGATCTGTCCGATGCCGATCAGCAGGAAGGCCGGGATGGCCAGGACGATGGTGCTCACGGCGCCGATCCAGAGCACGGGACGGCGGCCGATCCGGTCGGACAACTTGCCCGTCAGCGGGATGCAGAGGCTCATGATGACCAGCACGGGAATCGTCAGCAGCGTGCCGTGCACCTCGTCGTAGCCCTTGGATTCAGTCAGGTACGTGGGCATGTAGGACGTCAGTGCGTAACCGGCAGTGTTGGCGGCGGCCACCACAACCATGGCGACAATGATGGGGCGCCAGTAGGCCTTGACGATTCCCACAGGTCCCTTGGCCTGGGCGGTCTCACCAGCGGACGCGTTCTTGGCGTGCTCTTCCTGGGCGTCAAGGGTGGCCTGGAACTGCGGCGATTCCTCGATCTTGCTCCGGAAGTAGACGGCGATGAGGCCCAGCGGGCCGGCCACCAGGAACGGGATGCGCCATCCCCAGTCCTCCATGGTGTCCTGGCCCAGGGTCAGCTGCAGGACGGACACAAGGGCGGCGCCGATGGCGAAGCCCAGGTAGCTGCCCAGGTCCAGGAAGCTGGCAAAGAAGCCGCGGCGCTTGTCTGCGGCGTACTCGCTGACGAAAGTGGTGGCACCGGCGTACTCGCCGCCGGTGGAGAAGCCCTGGATGACCTTAAGGAGCACCAGCAGTGCAGCTGCCCACAGGCCGATCTGGGCGTACCCGGGCAGGAGGCCGACGGCGAAGGTGCTCGCTGCCATGATCATCAGCGTGGTGGCCAGGATCTTTTGGCGGCCCATCTTGTCGCCCAGCCAACCGAAGATGACGCCGCCCAAAGGACGGGCGATGAAGGTGGCGGCAAAGGTTCCCAGCAGGAACAGCGTCTGCGTGGTGGGATCCGACTCGGGAAGGAACACCGGGCCCATGGTGGTGATGAGGTAGCCAAAGACACCTACGTCGTACCATTCCATGGTGTTGCCCACGATGGTTCCGCCGAGTGCCTTTTTAAGCATCGGCTGGTCAACCACGTTGACATCGGATTCCTTGAGCCGGCGGCGTGGGAGCAGCCTGGGCTTCTTGGCAGCCGTGGCGGCTGCGGGGTAGGTTCCGCCGGCGTTTGTGGCGCCTGCGAAAGAGTCGGTCCTGCTTCGGTCTGTGGGCATTTGGGCAACTCCTGTGGAGGTCATTTGCTTGCGACTTGTAGCTGCCCCGCTCTGGGCAGGCCTTCAATTTTACGGGAGATCGGTATCGTCGGCTCGCCAAATGGCCTAGGATACGGCCGTTTAGGCCCCCGGAACCGGTTCCATCCTGGATATTTTTCCCCGGCTTTTCCCGCGTCGTTACTGGGAAGCAGGCTGATCAACGGCATCGTTACCGAAAATTTTTGTTTTTGGCTCCTTCCGGCGCCGGTTTTGCGGCGGTTGCAGCCGGGAAAGTGACTGCGGCCACCGTACTCGGAGGGGGTTCACAGGCGCCTCGGGGGTGCCTATGGTAGAGCGATGAACACACTTCTTTCCGGGCAGTAACCTGCGCGCGCCCGGGCGTTTTCGTTGGCGTTCCGTTTCAAGGAAGAACGAGGGAAGAAGGGAAGAACCACAATGGGTGAAGAGTCCAACCAGTTCCACATCAAGCCCGAGGTCGCGGACCACCTAGCGGCGGCTATGGATGTGCCGGTAGCCCCGGGCCCCGCAGCAGTCGGCGGCGTTCAGTTGCCGCAGCAGGGCGGATGGCCGGATGGCCTGGGGAAGCGGCGCCATCCCAAGGACCGCGCTTCCGGACATGGCCGGATCGGGCACGAAGCAGCCGTGACGGCGGTCCACCGCACCGGCCGCCCGCAGATGCCGCACTCCTCATAGGTACTGGGGTACGTCGCAGCTGCCAACGAGCGTTTGGATGCAGCATGGCGACGCGCACCGGCCGTGTCGACACTGAAATTACCTGGCGCCCTCAGAATATGAGCGCGCCAGGTAATTTGCGCGTCGCGGGTCCACGTCCGCGTCGAAAACCCTGCTGTCAGCTTTCCCGGACCACGTCCGCCGGGTCCTTGTCCACACGCCAGCCCCGCCACCGCGGATGCCGCAGCCGTCCAGGTCCAGTCCATTCGCTGTAGGTCACTTCGCCCACCAGTTCCGGTGCCACCCAGTGGGCGTCGGCCGCGTCGGGGCGGGGGACCTCGTGGAACGGTGAGCTCTTCCGGCCCAGCCGCTCCACGGTCTGCCGCAGTTCTGTGAGCTCGCGGGTGCTGAAGCCGGAGCCAACGCGGCCCACGTACTGCAGCTTGTCGCCATCGGGAATGCCCACCAGCAGTGATCCAACAGTCTCCTGGCGGCCTCCCTTTCCCGGACGCCAGCCTCCCACCACCACTTCCTGGGTTTGTTCGGTCTTGAGTTTGATCCAGGTCCGGGTCCGCTGGCCGCTGACGTAGCGGCTGTCGGTCCTCTTGGCCATCACACCCTCAAGGCCAAGCTCCTGCGCGCTTTCCATGAGGATTTCAACGGACTCCGCCAGCACCATGGACAGGTCCACCGGGCAGTCGGACGGCTCAAAAAACTCCTCGAGCCGCTGCCGGCGTTTGCTGAGCGGCAGGCGGCGGAGATCCTTGCCGCCGTCGAAAAGGAGGTCGAACAGCATCAACTGGACTGGAATCGCGGTGCGGGCCCTGGCGACGTCGGCGGCCCGGGTGAGCTTCATCCGGCCCTGCAGGAGGCCAAAGTCCGGCCGCCCACCGGGGCCGACGGCGATGATCTCACCGTCCGCCACGAACGGTTGATCCGGCCAGCAGGACCGGTCCGTGAACTCGGGATAGGTGCGGCTCACATCGTTGCCGTTGCGCGAGAAGATGCGCACCGTTTCCCTGTCGGCCACCAGGATGGCCCGAACGCCGTCCCACTTGAGTTCGTACTGCCATGAGCTGCCCTGCAGGTCGGCCGTAGTGCCGGACGTCGCCATCATGGGTTGGTATTCCAGAGGGTCCGCAACGGTACCGGCGGCGGACCCGGCCGACGCCTTGGGCTCGGCTTCCTGCCCAGGCACCGCGCCGCCGTCGTCCTCTTCCTGCTCCTCCGCTTGCGCCGCCCGGGACGCTGAAGCGGATTGAGCCTGCGCCTCCGGAGCCGCATGCCGCCGTCGTCCGCCTGCCTGCTCCTGGTCCATGAGGTGGATGAGCCACTGGCTTTCAGCGTCCTTGCCCTGGCCCCGTCCGGTGTGGATCAGCGCGATTTTCCTGGTGCCGCCCAGCCCGCCGCCTTCGGAGCCGGTCAGCGTGGCGATGACTTCCCTGCCGTTGATCCACTTATGCAGTTCGTAGGTGCCGGTGTCCCAAATGGTCATGACACCCGCGCCGTACTCTCCCTTCGGGATGGTCCCGTGGAAGGTGAGGTAGTCCATGGGGTGGTCCTCGGTTTGGACCGCCAGATGGTTCTTCCCGCCGGACTCGGGAACGCCCTTTGGCAGGGCCCAGGAGGCCAGGACGCCCTCATGCTCCAACCGCAGATCCCAGTGCAGCCGGCTGGCGTGGTGTTCCTGGATGACAAAGCTGTTGCCGGCGGCGGGGAGGCCGGCGAACGGCTCGGGCGTGGCCTTGGGATCGCGCATGGAGCGGTACTTGCTTAGGCGCGGATCGCCGTCGTGCGCTTCCTCCCGGGCGGCGTCATCGCTGGGCGCTCCGGCTCCATCCCCACCACCTGCAGCGTTGACGACGGCGGCGAATGGGTCCTTGCCGTCCCGCACCCTTCGCAGTACCTCCTGGTAGTCCAGGTGCTTCAGGTTGGGCGAGTCGATCTCCCCCCACGTCCGGGGTGCAGCCACCAATGGGGTCGGCCGGCCCCGGAGTGAGTACGGGACGATGGTGGTTTTCGCAGCGTTGTTCTGGCTCCAGTCCACCAGCACCTTGCCCTTGCGGAGGGACTTCTTCATGTCGCTGACGGCGAGGTCGGGGTGGTCGGCCTCGAGTGCGCGGGCAAGTTCCCGTGCGAACGCGGAGATCTGCTCGGAGGTCTGGCTCCCGTCCAGGGCTGCGTAAAGGTGGATGCCCTTGCTGCCGCTGGTCACCGGCACCGGATCCAGGCCCACGTCCTGCAGGATGGTGCGCGCCAGGAGGGCCACCTCGCGGCACTCCTGCAGGCCGGCTCCCTCGCCCGGGTCCAGGTCCAGCACGAGCCGGTCCGGGTTCAGCTGGTTGCCGTGCGAGTCCACCCGCCACTGCGGCACATGGACTTCCAACGAGTTGATCTGGCCGAACCAGGTCAAGGTGGCCGCGTCGTTGACCAGTGGGTAGTGGATGGTCCGGTCCTTGTGCGTGATCGCCGCTCGCGGCAGCCATCCCGGGGCCGAATCCTCCAGCTCCTTTTGGAAGAACACCTCGCCGGGTTTCTCCGCTGTGCCCACTCCGTTGACCCACCGCTTGCGGGTGGCCGGCCGGTTGGCAGCCGCAGGAATCAGGACGTGGGCCACCGCGGCGTAGTACGCCAGGACGTCCGCCTTGGTGGTGCCGGTCTCCGGATAGATGATTTTGTCCAGGTTGGTGAGGGTCAGTTCCCGTCCCGCCACCCGGACACGCTCCCTGCTAGCGGCCATGGGGCTTCACCTCCGGCCCGCTCTGATGTTGACTGTAGGAATGAGAGCCATCTGGAAAGGTGCCATCGCGTTCGGCCTGGTCAACGTGCCCGTGAAGGTCTACAGCGCCACTGAGGATCATGACATCAGTCTGCACCAGGTTCACAATGCCGATGGCGGCAGGATCCGTTACCAGCGCCGGTGCGAGGTGTGCGGCGAGGTGGTGGACTACTCGGACATCGAGAAGGCGTTCGATGAGGACGGCCGCACCGTGGTGCTGTCCAAGGATGAGCTCAAGTCCATTCCCGCGGAGAACAGCCACGAGATTGAAGTGGTGCAGTTCGTCCCGTCCGAGCAGCTTGAGCCCATGATGTTCGAGAAGAGCTACTACCTGGAACCGGACTCCAAGTCGCCCAAGGCCTATGTGCTGCTGCGCCGGGCGCTGGAGGACACGGATCGGGTGGCCATCGTCCAGTTCGCGCTGCGGGAGAAGACCCGGCTGGGCGCCCTGCGGATCAAGGACGACGTGCTGGTGCTGCAGTCCCTCCTGTGGCCGGATGAGGTGCGGGAGGCCAACTTCCCTTCCCTGGAGGCCGACATCAGGATTTCAGCGCAGGAACGGGACATGTCCGCGGCGCTGGTGGAGTCCATGGCTGCCGACTTCGAACCTGACTCCTTCACCGATGAGTACCAGGTGCAGCTTCGCCAGCTCATCGACGCCAAGCTCGAACAGGGCGAATCGCTGGACACGGAGGAGACGTTCGGCGTGGAAGCCGGCGAGGGCGGCAAGGGCGAAGTCATCGACCTCATGGAGGCCCTCAAACGGAGCCTGGACCGGAAACGCGGCGGCGGGGAGGCCGCCTCCGCCGGCGGAAGTTCCGACGACGAAGCTGACACCGATGAAGCCGACACCGGGGACGGGGAAGCCGAGGGAGCCAAGCCGGCCCGCAAAGCTTCCGGCACCAAGGCTTCCGGGACCAAGGCTTCCGGGACCAAGGCTTCCGGCACCAGGGCGGCGGCCGCGAAGACCGGCACGGATGACGCGAAACCCGCCAAGTCGTCCGCGAAGTCCACGGCAGCCACCAAGTCCACTGCCGCCAAATCGACCGCGTCAAAGCCTGCCGCCTCCCAAACAGCCGGGTCGAAGTCCACCGGCACCAAGTCGGCAGACAGCAAGTCCACGGGAACGAAGACCGCAGCCAAGCCGGCCGCCAAGACCACCAGGGCCCGCAAGCCCGCCTGACCTGCCCACCTTTAGTCCCACCTTTACAGCTGCCTCCATCGCGTCCACAATGAGTCGCATCACAGCCTCCGCTGTGCCAACAGCGTGCTGTCACCCATTTGGACCAGACACGTAGAGGGGCACGGGCATGAGCCAGCAGACCGATGCAGTGGAGGCGGACCGGGAGCTCAAAAAGAAGCACCGGGCCATGTGGGCGTCAGGGGACTACCCGGCCCTCGCGGACGAGATGCTCCTGGAACTGGGCGCCGTCCTGGTGGAGGCCACGGGCATTAGGCCGCGCCAGCGGGTGCTGGACGTGGCGGCGGGAACGGGCAACGCCGCCATTCCGGCCGCGATGATGGGCGCCAAAGTGGTTGCCAGCGACCTCACCCCGGAGCTTTTCGAGGCAGGGCGGCGGGAAGCCGCGAACCGCGGTGTCACCTTGGACTGGCAGGAAGGTGACGCGGAAGCCCTGCCTTTCGGTGATGCGGAGTTCGACGCCGTGATGTCCTGCATCGGGGTGATGTTCGCACCGCACCACCAGGCGGCCGCGGACGAACTGGTTCGGGTCTGTAAACCTGGCGGCTCCCTGGGGCTGCTGTGCTGGACGCCGGAAGGATTTATTGGCCAGATGTTTGCGGTCATGAAGCCTTTCGCGCCGCCGCCCCCGCCCGGTGCGCAGCCTGCCCCGTTGTGGGGGAGCGAGGACCATGTCCGCGAACTGCTGGGGGACAGGATCACTGATGTCCGCACCCGCAAGCAGAACCTGGCCGTCAAAAGCTTCCACCAGCCCGCGGACTTCGTGAGGTATTTCAAGTCCCACTACGGCCCCATCATTTCGGTGTATAAGTCGCTCGCCGAGGATCAGGACAGGGTCAAGGCGCTGGACAAGGCCCTCACCGATTTGGCTGACTCCTTTGGCGACGCCCACGGCGACGTCCCGTTCCAGATGGAATGGGAATACCTGCTCTTCACGGCAAAGAAGGCCTGACCCATGGCCGGGAACCACGTGGCAGTCTCCGTCACCACCATCAACGCCAATCCCATGCGCGTGTGGGAGGTGATCACGGACCCGGCGGCCGTGAAGGAGTTCATGTTCGGGGCCGTCCTGGAGACGGACTGGAAGGTGGGCAGTCCCATCACGTGGCAGGGCGAATGGGACGGGAAGACGTACCAGGACAAAGGCCGGATCCTTAAGGTCGAACCGGGCCGGAAGCTGGTCCACACCCACTTCAGCCCACTGTCCGGCCAGGAGGATAAGCCCGAGAACTACCACAAGCTCGAATGGACTTTCGAGGATCTGGGCGGCGCCACCCGCCTGTCGCTGGCACAGGACAACAACCCCACCGAGGACGCCGCCGCGCACTCCAAGGGCATGTGGGACAAGCTCCTGGCGGACGTGAAGGCGCTCGCCGAACGAACCCAACGCCCCTCCCCTCCCAACTGACTCGCATTTGTTGTCGTTTTGAAGGGTCAAAACGACAACAAATGCGACCTACTTGGGTGAGGCGCGCTGAAGGTGGGCCCGGCGCTTAAAGCCAGGCGGCCGCCGTCGGACGTTCCCGCTTGGGGAAGCCCGACGGCGGCCGCCGGCTTTGTGCGTTGGGGCAGCGTTGCTGCTACTCGGCGTCGTGGTCCGTTTCCAGAATCTGCACCAGGCGCTCCAGCGCATCGTCTGCGCCGGCACCTTCGGCGCGGAGGACCACCACGTCACCGTGCGAGGCACCCAGGCTCATGAGGGACAGGATGCTGGCAGCGTCCATGGCTTCGTCAGCCGGTTCGCCTTCGCGGGCGATGGTGATGTCCAGGTCGAACTCTCCGGCTGCCTCGGCAAAGATGGCGGCCGGGCGGGCGTGCAGGCCCACGCGGCTGGCGACGGTTGCTGTGCGTTCTGGCATTTTTGCTCCTTTGTCTTTCGGCGTGCTGAGGGTTCAGCGGCCGGTGAGGTGTGTGGCTAGGCCGGCTCAGACGGTTGCGGGAACCGGTTCAACCGTATCAACGGTCTTCTTGACTGCCCAGCGCTTGAGGCCCACGACCGCCAGCGCGCTGACTATGGTGCCGGCGATGATCGAGACGACGAACATCAGCAGGTTGCCGATGGCGAAGAAGACGAAGATGCCGCCGTGCGGGGCCTGGGAGGTCACGTTGAAGGCCATGGTGAGTGCGCCGGTAAGGGCGCCGCCCAGCATGGAGGCGGGGATGACGCGCAGGGGATCGGCCGCGGCGAACGGGATGGCGCCTTCGGAGATGAAGGATGCGCCCAGCAGCCAGGCTGCCTTGCCGTTCTCGCGTTCGGCCAGGCTGAACAGCTTCTTGTCCAGGACCGTGGCCAGTGCCATGGCCAGCGGCGGAACCATGCCCGCTGCCATCACCGTCGCCATAATCTGCCACGGGGCCTGGTTGGTGGCGCTGCCGGCGCTCAGGCCGGCAACGGCGAACGCGTAGGCAACCTTGTTGACGGGGCCGCCCAGGTCGAAGCACATCATGAGGCCAAGGATGATTCCAAGGACGACGGCGGAAGCACCGGTCATGCCGGACAGCCAGTTGTTGAGCGCCGTGGTGAGTCCGGCGATGGGTCCACCGAGGACCAGGAACATCAGGCCGGAGGCAACGATCGAGGCGAGCAGGGGGATGATGACTACAGGCATCAGGCCGCGCAGCCAGCGGGGAACCTGCCAGGTTCCGATCAGGTGGGCGACGTAGCCGGCCAGCAGGCCGCCCACGATGCCGCCCAGGAAGCCGGCACCCATGAATCCGGACACGGCACCCGCAACGAAGCCGGGGGCGATGCCGGGCCGGTCAGCGATGGCGTACGCGATGTAGCCTGCCAGCGCGGGGACCAGGAAGCCCATGGAGAGCGCGCCGATCTTGAAGGCTACGGCGCCCAGGTAGATGGGTAGGCCGCCCTCGGGCAGGTTGCCGAAGTTGTTCTGCACCACCACCTTGTCAGCGACGCCGGTGATGTCGTAGCCGCCCAGGAGGAAGCCCAGCGCAATCAACAGGCCGCCGCCGGCAACGAACGGAATCATGTAGCTGACGCCGGTGAGCAGGGCCTTCTTGAGCTTCTGTCCGATGTGCTCGCCCTTTTCCTCGGCCTCGTGCTCGGCCTGTTCCTCGGCACCGAAGTGGGGGACGCGGTGGGCGTGGGGGTTTTCTGCCGCGGCGAGTGCTTCCTGGACCATCTTGTCCGGCTCGTCGATGCCGCGCTTGACCGGAGCGTTGATGACCGGCTTGCCGGCGAAGCGCTCCTTGCCGCGCACATCCACGTCCACCGCGAAAATCACGGCGTCAGCTGCTGCGATGACAGCGGGGTCCAATGCCTTGGCCCCGGAGGAGCCCTGGGTTTCCACCTGCAGGTCGACGCCCATTTCCTTGGCAGCTGCCACCAGCGAGTCGGCCGCCATGTAGGTGTGGGCGATGCCGGTGGGGCAGGCGGTCACGGCGACGAGGCGCTTGGGACGGGCAGGGGTTGAGCCTGTGGCAGTGCTGCCGGCGCTTGCGCCTGCAGAGGCTGAAGAACCTGCTGCACTGGCACCTGCCGCTGCGCCAACGCTCGCACCGACCGGAACGGCGTCAACCGGGGCGGCTGCGGCGTGTGCGGCTGGCTTGTCGGCCAGGGCGCCTTCCACGAGTTCCACGATTTCTGCCTGCGAGGAGGCGTTGCGCAGGGCCGCGGTGAAGTCCTTCTTGATGAGGGAGCGGGCCAGCTTGGAGAGCAGCTTCAGGTGCTCCTGGTCCGCGCCGTCCGGAGCGGCGATGAAGAACACCAGGTCAGCCGGGCCGTCCTTGGCACCGAAGTCAACCTTCGGGTCCAGACGTGCCATGGCCAGGGTGGGCACCGTGACGGCGGCGGAGCGGCAATGCGGGATGGCGATGCCGCCGGGGATGCCGGTAGCGGTCTTCTGTTCGCGTGCGAAGGCGTCGGCGAAGAGTCCGTCAACTTCCGACGCGCGTCCGGTGGCAGCTACCTTGCTTGCCAGATGCCGGATCACCGTCTCGGGGGCGTTGCCCAGGTTCTGGTCGAGCTCGACCAGGTCCGTGGTGATGAGCTGGGTCACTGTCAATCCTTTCGAAGGGCCGTGATGGTTACGGCATCCGGGGTGGTTTGGTCTGCTGCCGGAACAGTGGATCCGGGCAGCGAGGCAGCGGCGGCACCATGGGCCACCGCCTGACGAAGGCAGTCGGCGGGGGCGGCGCCCCGGCCGTGGGCAAGCAGGTAGCCGGCAAGTGCGGAGTCGCCCGCACCTACCGTGCTGACCGCGGCGACCGGCGGGTGCGTGGCCAGCCACGCACCGTCGGCCGTTACGAGGACAGCTCCCTTGGAACCGAGAGTTGCCAGCACAGCACCTACGCCGGAACGTACGACGGCGGCTGCAGCGGCGGCGGCAGCCGCCGGGTCCGCTTCCAGCTCGTCACCGGATGCCGGGGCAAAACCGGCGGCTGCGGCCAGTTCCGCCAGTTCCTCGGCGTTGGGCTTGAGGAGGTCCGGTTTCCCGGAACCCGTGGTTGTTCCGCTGGTGCCTGTGCCGTCGTCGGGGGTTCCGGCGTCGGTGAGGGCAGCGGCAAGGGGCGTCCCGGAGGAGTCGACGGCGATCAGCGGCGCATTGCCGTTGCCCGCCTCCCGGATCCGACGGGCCACCGTTGCGTAGAAGTTGTCCGGGAATCCGGGCGGCAGCGAGCCGGCCAGGACTACCCAGCTGGCGCCACGGGAGCTTTCCAGCAGCAGCTTGATGAGGGCTTCCTGCTGGTCCGCGGCAAGGACGGGCCCGGGTTCGTTGATCTTTGTGGTCACGCCGCCGGGCTCGGTGAGCGCCACGTTGGTGCGCAGCGGCTCGTCGATGGGAAGGGATATGAAGGGGACTGCACTTTCGCGCAGGCCGGCCAGGACGGGATCGCTGTCCGCGCCTGGCAGGACGGCCAGGGATTCGAGTCCGGATGCCACCAGGGCGCGGGAGACGTTGACGCCCTTGCCGCCGGACTCCTGGCGGACGGAGACGGCGCGCTGTACTTCGCCGCGTGCCAGGGGGCCGGGGAGGGCCACTGTGCGGTCGAGGCTTGGATTGGCCGTGAAGGTGACGATCATGCGATCACCACATCGACGCCGGCCTCTTCCAGGGCGGCCGCGAGTTCAGGTCCGGGTTCACTGTCTGTGATCAAGGTGTCCAGATCTTTCAAGGAGGCGAACTGGACAAGGGTTTCCGTGTCCAGCTTGGAGGAGTCGGCCAGCACCACAATGCGGCGGGCCGACTGGACGAAGGCTGCCTTGACGGCTGCTTCTTCAGGATCGGGAGTGCTGACGCCAAAGGTGGCATGGATGCCGTTGGTGCCGATGAACGCGATGTCCGGGCGGATCCGGGCAGCGGCGTTCACCGTCGCCTGGCCCACGGCCACCTGGGTAAGTCCGCGGACCCGGCCGCCCAGGATCTGCAGGGCGACTCCGGGGACGTTGGAGAGCTTGCTGGCGATGGGCACAGCGTGGGTGATAACCACTAGTTCGTGCTGCGGCCCGGTTCCGTCGGAAGGTTCGACGGCGGTGCGCCGCGCCAGCAGGTCCGCCAGCACTTCGGTGGTGGTGCCGCCGTCCATGAGGACGCTGGCCGGCGAGTTCCGGGGGATCAGTGTGAGGGCGGCCTGGGCGATCCGGACCTTTTGGTCCGGCCGCTGGATGGCCCGCTCGGTGACGCTTTCCTCGGTGGTGCTGAAGCGGTCTGCCGCCACCGCTCCACCGTGGACGCGCCGTACGGTGCCGGCGTTCTCCAGAGCGGCAAGGTCACGGCGGATAGTTTCCGTGGTGATGCTGAAGCGCTCAGCGAGCAGGGTCACGCTGACCCGGCCGTTGCCGGCCACAAGCTCGGCAATCTTTTGCTGGCGCTCCTCGGCGAACACGTACCCTCCGTTGCGTAGTGGTTGTCGTGACTTGGATCACTCTGATGTTGAGTTACTTGACTTTATCTTTGCTTGTGTTGGTTTGTCAATGGAAACCAACATGAAACAAGATGCGAATGTGGGAAGGGCTGGAGTTCCTCTCCCCGGTTCCAGGCTTGGGAGGACGCCAGGGCCTGCGGGTCTGGACTCGGCACCAGGGCCGGGGTGCGAAAAAGCCGGGCCGGACGCATATGGTCCAGCCCGGCTCTTCGGGTTACTTGGGGCCGTTCCCGGGGTTCCCGGAACCCCGTCCCCGGTACCGCTGACGGTTAGAGTCCGCCGTCACGGCTTTCGTGGCGGGTGATCCGCTCCCCGGTGTTTGGATCTATGACGGAGCGGGACTCGCTTACGCGGCGGCTGCGTCCGGGTGAGGCGAGGATAAGGGAAGCGATCAGCCCGATGACGCCCACGGCCATGAGGATGTAGCCCACCAGCTGCTGGTCCACGAAGGGGATCAGGCCGGGAGCCACGGCCCAGGCGAGGATGGCGCCAAGGGCGATGAGGAAGATTGACGAGCCGATTCTCATGACTTGCTCCTTATAGCCGCGTCCTGCGCGGCGCTGGTAGGGCGTTACGGAAGGGTGGTGCGTCACTGCCAAAAGCTAAGCCTGCTGTCTGTCAGGCGTCAGGCTACCTTCCGGGGATTCGTGATTCAATCACCGCGCCGTTAGGGCGGGCATGTCTCGTAGGCTGTTCCGGTGGAAACAGTTGTGTGGTCCAAGCCCGAAGGCCAGCGCTCCGGCACTCCCTTGCTGGTGATGATGCACGGGTACGGCACGGACGAGGCACGGATGGTGCGCCTTTTCGACTACCTGCCGCAGGAGTTCACCTGCGCCGCCCTCCGTGCTCCTATGCCAATCGGCGACCACTGGGGCTGGTTCCTGCTGGACTACTTCCTGGCAAATGACTTCGCCGACGTGATTTCCGCAGCGAACTCCGTGCGGGCGTGGATCAGTTCCGTCAGGGACCAGCACAGCAGTGTCACGCTTATGGGCTATTCCCAGGGCATGGCCATGGCAACCACGCTCCTGCGGCTGCATCCGGAGGACTACAAGGCTGTTGTGGGGTTGTCCGGCTTCGTCCTCAAGAACGAGCTCCTCTCGGTCATGGACTCCTTTGAAGTGAAGCCGCCGTTCTTTTGGGGGCGGGACAAGGCTGATCTGGTGATTAACGAGGACGCCATCGCGTATACAGCCGAGTGGCTGGAACAGAACACGCTGCTGACGACCCGGACCTACCCGGGGATGGGGCACGCCATGTCAAAGACGGAGATGGTGGATGTCAGCGCTTTCCTCCGCCATTACGTACTGGGCTAACTGTGTATCCGCTCCAGTAGAGGGTAAGAAAAAACAGTTGCCAGCGAAATTTGCAAGCGCTTACACTCGTCTACGGCCATGATCGGTCCTGCAGTGGGCGGACAAGGAAGTGATGCTGCGCGCACGCCGCGCAGCAGAACCTCCTTCAGGCTGCCCGGCGGGGCCGGCTGTCCACAAACCGAGAGGACACCGCACCGCCGATGACACAAGAAACTGCAGCTGATACCGCCGCCTGGACCGGCGCCAAAGCAATCCTGTTCGACCTGGACGGGGTGCTGACGCCCACAGCCAGCGTGCATGAGCGGGCCTGGCAGGAACTTTTCGATGGCTACCTCGCCTCACAGCCAGGTGTTTCCGGTTACCGGGAAAGCGACTACTTCGACCACATCGACGGCAAACCGCGCTTTGACGGGGTACGTGACTTCCTCGCCTCACGCGGGATCACGCTGCCGGAGGGCCCGTTGGATGACGATCCCGCCCACGACACTGTCCATGGCCTGGGCAACCGGAAGAACGCGGTCTTCAATGGCATCGTGAGCGCCGGCGTCGAACCGTTCGAAGGCTCTGTCCGCTTCCTCCAAGCCGCACTGGACCGCGGACTCAAGGTCGCCGTCGTCTCTTCCTCCCGCAACGCCCCTGCCGTACTGAAGGCCGCCGGACTCAGCCGGCACTTCGCCGTCGTGGTGGACGGGGTGGTGGCCGCGGAGCAGGGCCTGCCCGGCAAACCAAGCCCGGCCACCTACGAATACGCCGCCAAGCTGCTGGACCTGTCCAGTTCCGAGTGCGTGGTGGTGGAAGACGCCGTGTCCGGCGTGCAGGCAGGACATGCCGGGTCCTTCCACTCCGTTATCGGGGTGGACCGGGGCGCCGGGCGGCTGACGCTCCTGGACGCCGGTGCCACCCTGGTGGTTAGCGATCTCCAGGAACTTATCCCCTAAACCTCCGTTGCCTCCCCGGGCAACCCCGTTGCTTCCCCGGCAGCACCAATCCCAGTACCGCACTTCCCCCCAATACTCCATGCCGGCCCAGCCGGCAGCACAGCAAGGCCAAAAGGACCCCGACCATGGCACTGATTACCGAGGACCGCGAGCGGTTCCCCGATACCCCCTGGCAGCTCGTCGAAACCCGGTACCAGACCGACGGCGCCGGAACGCTTGAGACCCTGTTTGCGCTGGGTAACGGGCACCTGGGCATCCGGGGTGCGCATTGTGCCGCGGCCGATGCCGAACTGCCGGGCAGCTTCATCAATGGGTTCCACGAAATCTGGGACATCAAGCACGCCGAGAATGCGTTTGGCTTCGCCCGGACCGGGCAGCGCATCCTCTACATTCCTGACGCCAACAACTTCACGGTGGTGGTGGACGGGGAAAGCCTCAGCCTGGCGGAGTCCGAGGTGCTGGACTACCGGCGGACCGTGGACTTCTGCACTGGAATCTATGAATGCCGCATCACCTGGCAATGCCGGTCCGGCGCTATGGTGACCACCACGGAGCGGCGGGCCGTGGGATTCGCGTCCCGTGGCGGCCTGGGCATTTCGCTGGAGGTGGCAACGAACCGGCAGGTTTCCCTGGATGTCACCTCGTCCGTGATCAACCGCCAGGACCAGCCGGTGGAAGACCACTCCGTGCACGATCCCCGCCGCGCCGGACGCCACGCGGGGCGCGTGCTGCTGCCCTTGCGGCTCGACGGCGGCGACGGCTCCTTGCGCCTGTCATGGGAGGCTGCGGAGTCCAAGCAGCGCGTGGGCATTGCCGTGGACCACTGGACGTCACCCGGGCACCAGCCGTTCGAGACACTGGTGGACCAGGACGACAGCAGCGTCCGGTACGTCCTTGCGGTGGATGCCGATGAGCCGTTCCGGCTGGAGAAAAGCGTTAGTTACGCCGCCGGCCGCAGCATGCAGGACCCGGAGATCGATGCAGCCGCGGTGGCGGAAGGAGCGTTGCGGCCGGTGGGTGACATCTTTGCCGAGAGCGAGGCGCACTTCCGCAGCTACTGGGCCACCTCGGACATTCTGGTGGAGGGCGGCCGGCCCGGGCTGCAGCAGGCCATCCGGTGGAACCTGTTCCAGTTGGCCCAGGCCACCGCGCGTGCCGATGTTGCCGGCATCCCCGCCAAGGGCGTGACCGGATCGGGCTACGAGGGGCACTACTTCTGGGACCAGGAGGTGTACCTGCTGCCCTACCTTACGTACACCAATCCCGACGGCGCCCGGCAGGTCCTGGAGTTCCGCCACAGCATGCTTCCCGAAGCCAGGATCCGCGCCAAGGAGCTGAGCGTGGACGGTGCCCTGTTCCCGTGGCGCACCATCAACGGGCTCGAAGCCAGCGCTTACTACGCTGCCGGTACCGCGCAGTTCCACATCGCCGCAGCCATCGCCTTCGCCACCAACAGGTACCTCTGGGCAACCGGTGACACCGCCTTCCGGGACGGGATGGGCGCCGAGCTGCTGATCGAGACCGCCCGGATGTGGATCTCCCTTGGCTTCTTCGGGAAGGACGGGCTCTTCCACATCCACGGCGTGACCGGCCCCGACGAGTACACCGCCGTGGTCAACGACAACCTGTACACAAACGTCATGGCCCGCTTCAACCTTCGCGCGGCCGCTGCCCTTGAGCACGCCGGCATCACCCTGGAGGAGCGCCAGCTGTGGGAGGCTGCGGCCAGCCGGATGAACCTGCCGTTCGACGAGCGCATGCAGGTGCACTCGCAGGACAACGACTTCATGACCCTGGAGGCCTGGGACTGGACCACTCCGCGGTCCAAGTACCCGTTGCTGCTGCACTTCCACCCTCTGGTCATCTACCGCCACCAGGTGCTGAAGCAGGCGGACACGGTCCTGGCCATGTTCCTGCAGTGGCAGGACTTCACGGCCCAGGAAAAGCACCGTGCCTTCGACTTCTACGATCCGCTCACCACCGGCGACTCCACGTTGTCCGCCTGTGTGCAGGGGATCATGGCGGCGGAGGTGGGCTATTCGAAGGAAGCGCTGGAGCACTTCACCAACGCCGCGTTCATCGACCTGGACGACACCCACGGCAACACCATCGACGGCGTGCACATCGCCTCCACCGGGGGAGTGTGGAGTTCGCTGGTGTGCGGGTTCGCCGGCATGCGCGACCAGGGCCCGGTGCCCTACTTCGATCCACGCCTGCCCGCCGAATGGGACGGGTTGGCCTTCCACCTGAAGATCCGCGGCCGCCTGCTGCTGGTCCAGCTTGCCGCCGGTTCCATCACGCTCACGGTGCAGGAGGGTGAGCCGCTGGAGGTAGATGTCCGCGGCCAGCACTTCACGGTGGGCGGTACGCCTGTGCAGGTGCCGCTTGAACCGGCCGTGGAGCCGGAGCCAACGGTCTTTCCCAGCGGACTGCCGACGGCGAGCATCCCGGTGGTGCGCGGCAACAGCTGACGCGGGCTGCTAGCCCGCCAGGAGGGTGGCGGCTTCCTGGCGGGTGGTGCCGGAGTCCTGGATGCCGTCGGCGATGTGGGCGAGTTCGGCGGGGATGTCGCGGCCTTTTTTGCGCATGGCGGTGGCCCAGAGGCGGCCGGCGCGGTAGGAGGAGCGGACCAGGGGGCCGGACATGACGCCGAGGAAGCCGATTTCTTCGGCTTCGTGCTGGAGGTCGACGAATTCCTGGGGTTTGACCCAGCGGTCCACGGGCAGGTGCCGTTCGGAGGGGCGCAGGTACTGGGTGATGGTGATCAGGTCGCACCCTGCTGCGTGGAGGTCGCGGAGGGCTTCGGAGATTTCCTCGCGGGTTTCGCCCATGCCCAGGATGAGGTTGGATTTGGTGACCATCCCATGGGCCCGGCCCTGGGTGATGACGTCCAGGGAGCGGTCGTAGCGGAACGCGGGCCGGATCCGTTTGAAGATCCGGGGCACGGTTTCGACGTTGTGGGCGAAGACTTCGGGTTTGGACTCGCAGATCGCTTTGATGTGCTCGGGGTTGCCCGAGAAGTCCGGGATGAGCAGTTCGACGCCGGTGCCGGGGTTCAGTTCGTGGATCTTGCGGACGGTTTCGGCGTAGAGCCACACGCCTTCGTCTTCGAGGTCGTCGCGTGCCACGCCGGTGACGGTGGCGTAGCGGAGCTGCATGGACTGGACGGAGCGGGCCACCTTGGTGGGTTCGAACCGGTCCAGGGGTGAGGGTTTGCCGGTGTCGATCTGGCAGAAGTCGCAGCGGCGGGTGCATTCGGAACCGCCGATCAGGAAGGTGGCTTCCTTGTCTTCCCAGCATTCGAAGATGTTGGGGCAGCCGGCTTCTTCGCAGACGGTGTGCAGGCCTTCCTTTTTCACCAGGTTCTTCAGGCCCACGAACTCCGGGCCCATTTGGACCTTGGCCTTGATCCATTCCGGTTTGCGCTCTACCGGGACCGCAGCGTTGCGCTGCTCGATCCGCAGCATCTTCCGGCCTTCAGGTGCCAAAGTCATGATCGTTTTCCTTTGTTTGCTTGGGGGATTGGAAGTCGGCCGGGCGTCAGCATTCGACGACGTTGACGGCGAGGCCGCCCATGGCGGTTTCCTTGTATTTGGAGGACATGTCTTTGCCGGTTTCGCGCATGGTGATGATGACTTCGTCGAGGGAGACCCGGTGGGTGCCGTCGCCCCAGAGGGCCATTTTCGCGGCGTTGATCGCTTTGGCGGCGGCGATCGCGTTCCGTTCGATGCAGGGGACCTGGACCAGCCCGCCGATCGGGTCACAGGTCAGGCCCAGGTTGTGTTCCATCGCGATCTCGGCGGCGTTTTCCACCTGCGCCGGGGTGCCGCCCATGACCTCGGCCAAACCGGCCGCGGCCATCGAGGACGCGGACCCGACCTCACCCTGGCAGCCGACCTCGGCCCCGGAGATCGAGGCCTGTTCCTTGTACAGCACCCCGACGGCGCCGGCGGCGAGCAGGAACCGCACCACCACATCCTCCCAGTCTTCCTTCGTGGCCTGGTCCATGCCGGGGGCGAAGTGGAGCGCGTAGTACAGCACCGCGGGGATGATCCCGGCCGCCCCGTTCGTGGGCGCGGTGACCACCCGTCCGCCCGAGGCGTTCTCCTCGTTCACCGCCAACGCCACCAAATTAACCCACTCCTGCCAATACCGCGGGTCGTGGAAGTCCCAGTCCCGGAAACCCAGGTGCTGGTTGTCATCGCCGGGGCGCGCGCATTCCTTCTTCAGCCTCTCGTACCAGTCCGGGGCGCGGCGGCGGACCTTCAACCCGCCCGGCAGCACCCCCTCCCGCTTCAGGGACGTGGCCACGCAGTCGGCCATGACGGACCAGATGTGCAGCAAACCAGCCCGGATCTCCTCCTCGGACCGGGCGGCCTTTTCGTTGACCAGCATCACGTCCGCGATGCCCAGCCCGGTGTTCCGGCAGTGTTCCAGCAGTTCCGCGGCGGTCCGGAACGGCAACGGCAACTCCTGTTTGGACGCGTCCAGTTCCTGCTGCGCGGCGTCCTCCTCGCCCTCGCGGACGATGAACCCGCCACCGACCGAGAAGAACGTCGCCGCGTGCAGCACCTCCCCGGCCTCATCGGCCACGGTGAACGTCATCCCGTTCGTGTGCCGGGGCAGCACCGTCAACGGCCGGAGCACCATATCCTCCACCCCGTACCGCAGCGGCACGGCACCGGCCAGGTTCAAGGTCCCGGTCTCCGCGATCGAGGCCAGCCGCTCCTCCACCTCCACGGGCAGGATCAACTCAGGATGGAACCCCTCCAACCCCAACAACACCGCGGTCATCGTCCCGTGCCCATGCCCCGTTGCCGCCAGCGAACCATACAAATCCACCCGCAACGACGCCACGTCAGCCAAGACTCCAAGGCTTTTGAGCTCCTCCGCGAACACAGCAGCAGCCCGCATCGGCCCCACAGTATGCGACGAGGACGGACCAATCCCGATCGAAAACAAATCAAAAACGCCAACAGCCATGACGGGGATTCCTAACTAAAACAGTGGTTGGGGTGGTGGGCCGGTGACCGAATTCCTCCGCGTGCCCGGGGCCCACGCCGTCCGGGTTCCCTGGCCGAGCTTGCGAGGTTAGGGGGACGGTGGGGAGCACGTCTCCGGAATCCGCCCAGTCGTCAAGGCCGCCCACCTAGACGGACCCCGCGAGCGTCGGCGGAGCCGGACTTTTCGAAAGCCTGCGTCAAAGCGAGGAACGAGCAGCAGGCGTGAAAATGTCCGGTCCGCCGACGCGGACGCAACCAAGGTGAAGCACTCAGGCGAGGTTGGTGATTGACGGGTAGAGCGGGTGCGCTGCAGCCAAGGCCTCGACGCGGTGACGCAGGCTGGAAAGGTCCGCGTCGGCGTCGGCGATCAATGCCTCGGCGATGATGTCCGCAACCTCGCGGAAGGCGTCCTCTCCGAAGCCACGGGTGGCCAAGGCAGGGGTGCCGATGCGAAGGCCCGAGGTGACCATCGGGGGACGCGGGTCGAACGGCACGGCGTTGCGGTTGACGGTGATGTCGATCGCGGCGAGCCGGTCTTCTGCCTGCTGGCCGTCGAGTTCGCAGTTGCGCAGGTCAACCAGGACCAGGTGCACGTCGGTGCCGCCGGACACCACACTGATGCCCTTTGCGGTGACGTCCGGCTGGACCAGGCGCTCGGCCAGGATCCGGGCACCGGCAAGGACGCGCTCCTGCCGCTCCTTGAACTCGGGGGACGCTGCGATCTTGAAGGCCACGGCCTTGCCGGCAATGACGTGCTCAAGTGGGCCACCCTGCTGGCCGGGGAACACAGCCGAGTTGATCTTCTTGGCGATGTCGGCGTCGTTGGAGAGGATGATGCCGCCGCGCGGACCGGCGAGGGTCTTGTGCGTGGTGGAGGTAACCACGTGGGCGTGCGGGACCGGGCTCGGGTGCAGTCCGGCTGCCACCAGGCCGGCGAAGTGCGCCATGTCCACCATGAGGTAGGCACCCACGAGGTCGGCGATCCGGCGGAACTCCGCGAAGTCCAGCTGGCGGGCGTAGGCCGACCAGCCGGCAACGATGAGCTGCGGCTTGGTTTCCAGCGCAAGCCGCTCCACCTCTGCCATGTCAATGGTGTGGGTGTCTTCGCGGACCTGGTACGGAACCACGTTGTAGAGCTTGCCGGAGAAGTTGATCCGCATGCCGTGGGTCAGGTGGCCGCCGTGGGCCAGGTTCAGGCCCATGATGGTGTCGCCGGGCTTGATCAGCGCGTGCATCACCGAGGCATTGGCCTGGGCCCCGGAGTGTGGCTGGACGTTGGCGTAGTCAGCACCGAACAGGGCCTTCACCCGGTCGATCGCCAGCTGCTCGATGACGTCCACGTGCTCGCAGCCGCCGTAGTAGCGCTTGCCCGGGTAGCCCTCGGCGTATTTGTTGGTCAGCACGGAACCCTGTGCCTGCATCACGGCCACGGCGGTGTGGTTTTCCGACGCGATCATCTCCAGGCCGTCGCGCTGGCGGCCCAGTTCGTCGTCGATCTTGGCTGCGACCTCCGGGTCCAACCCGGAAAGGTCCGCGTTGAGGCTCGGGGAGACTACCTGCTCGAACACTGCGGTGTCAGCGGCCGCGCTCACAGTTCGCCGCCGTTTGCTTCGGCGTATTCCTCTGCGGACAACAGCGGGCCCTCTTCGGTGACGGTGACCTTGAAGAGCCAGCCGGCGCCGTACGGGTCGTTGTTGATCACGGCGGGGTCGCTGACGACGTCGTCGTTGACTTCCGTGACCTCGCCCGTAACGGGGGAGTACAGGTCTGAAACGGACTTGGTGGACTCGATTTCGCCACAGGTCTCACCTGCGGTCACCGTGGAGCCAACCTCGGGCAGGTCCACGTAGACAATGTCGCCCAGTGCTTCGGCGGCAACAGCGGACACACCAACCACGGACGGGCCGGAGCCGTCAGCGGCGATCCATTCGTGTTCGGCGGAGTACTTCAGTTCAGCGGCAACTTTAGCCATGGTTTTTTTCCTTAAATTTGGTGTTCAAGAGTGGGAAGCGCCGAAGCTACTTTTGGCGCTTGTAGAACGGCAGGGCAACAACTTCGAAGGGCTCGGCCTTTCCCCTGAGGTCCACGTCCAGCGCGGTGCCCAGCCCGGCGTGCTGGACGTCGACGTAGGCAAGTGCAACAGGGTAGCCAAGGGTCGGGCTGGGCTGGCCGGAGGTCACTTCGCCCACCACGTTGCCGTCCTTGAGGACCGGGTAGCCACCCCGGCCGGCGCGCCGGCCTAGGCCCTTCAGGCCGACGAGCTTGCGCTTGGAACCGGACTCCTTGGCCGCCTCGAGTGCAGCCCGGCCGACGAAGTCGCCTTCCTTGGACTTGAGCGCAACTACGGGGCCAAGGCCGGCGTCGAACGGTGAACGCTCAAGCGACAGCTCGTTGCCGTACAGCGGCATGCCGGCCTCAAGGCGGAGTGAGTCGCGCGATGCGAGGCCGCACGGAATGATGCCAAACTCTTCGCCGGCCTGGGCCACGGACTCCCACAGGGAAGCGGCGCCTTCATTCGGCAGGAAGAGCTCAAAGCCGTCTTCGCCGGTGTACCCGGTGCGGGCAAGGATGACGTCCTGGCCTGCGATGGTCAGCTCATTGAAGGCGTAGTACTTCAGGTCGGTGACCAGGGCGTGCTGGGATTCATCCGTGAGCTTGAGCAGGATCGCCTCGGCCTTGGGTCCCTGGACTGCGACGAGGGAGGTGGCCGCGGAAGCGTCCTCCACCTTCACGTCGAAGTTGGCTGCCCGCTCGGCGAGGGCGGCCGCCACGGTGGGGGCGTTGCCGGCGTTGGGCACCACCAGGTACTTTTCGTCGCCAAAACGGTAGGTGATGAGGTCGTCGATGATGCCGCCGTCCTCGTTGCAGATCAGCGAGTACTTGGCCTTGCCATCCGCGATGGCGGACAACTTGCCCACCAGGGCGTAGTCGAGGAAAGCGCCGGCTTCGGGGCCGGTGACCCTGACTTCGCCCATGTGGGAGAGGTCGAACAGGCCCGCGGCTTTGCGGACGGCGTGGTGCTCGGCCAGTTCAGAGCCGTACTTGAGCGGCATCTGCCAGCCACCGAAGTCGGTGAAGGAGGCGCCCAGTTTCTTGTGCTCTTCATAAAGAGCCGTGTAGTTCTCAGTCATGGGGAATCCTTAGTTTTCGAACTCGGACAGCGGCGGGCAGGAGCAGATCAGGTTCCGGTCTCCACCGGCGCCGTCGATGCGCCCCACCGGCGGGAAGTACTTGTCCTGCTTGAGGTGGTGGACGGGGAAGGCAGCCTGCTCGCGCGGGTAGGCGCGGTCCCAGTTGGAGTTGACGACGGCGGACGCGGTGTGGGGTGCGTTGCGCAGCGGTGAGTCCTGGACAGTGAAGTCGCCGTTGGCCACCTGGTCTATTTCCTTGCGTATGGTGATCATGGCTTCGATGAAGCGGTCGATCTCGGCCAGGTCCTCGGACTCGGTGGGCTCCACCATCAGCGTGCCGGCGACCGGGAAGGCCAGGGTGGGGGCGTGGAAGCCGAAGTCGATGAGGCGCTTGGCCACGTCCTCCGCGGTGACTCCTGTCTTGGCGGTAAGGTCGCGCAGGTCCAGGATGCATTCGTGGGCAACGAGTCCGCCTTCACCGGTGTAGAGAACCGGGAAGTGGTCGTTCAGGCGCACGGCAACGTAGTTCGCTGCGAGCAAGGCTGCCTTGGTGGCCTCGGTCAGGCCCTCGCCGCCCATGAGCTTCACGTAGGCCCAGGAGATCGGCAGGACACCCGCGGACCCGAAGTTGGAGGCGCTGATGGCCACGCCGTGGCCTTCCTGGTGCGCTGCCTTATTGGCATCGCCGGGCATGAAGGGCGCCAAGTGCGCCTTGGCTGCAACCGGACCGACGCCGGGTCCGCCGCCGCCGTGGGGGATGCAGAAGGTCTTGTGCAGGTTCAGGTGGGACACATCGCCGCCGAACTTGCCGGGCTGGGCCAGGCCCACAAGGGCGTTCAGGTTGGCACCGTCAACGTAGACCTGGCCGCCGGCCGCGTGGACAGCCTCGCAGATCTCGGTCACGTCCGCGTCGTAGACGCCGTGGGTGGACGGGTAGGTGATCATGATCGCCGAGAGGACGTCCTTGTTCGCCTCGATCTTCGCGTACAGGTCCTCGTGGTCGATCGTGCCGTCGGCGGCCGTGGCAACGACGACGACCTTCATGCCGGCCAGGACGGCGGAGGCGGCGTTGGTGCCGTGGGCGGAGGCGGGGATCAGGCAGACGTTGCGCTGGGTGTCGCCGTTGGCACGGTGGTAGCCGCGGATGGCCAGCAAGCCGGCGAGCTCGCCCTGGGACCCGGCGTTGGGCTGGAGGGACACCTGGTCGTAGCCGGTGATTTCCGCCAGGTCGGCTTCCAAGCCGCTGATCAGTTCGCGCCAGCCTTCGGTCTGGGAGTCCGGGGCGAACGGGTGGATGGAGGCGAACTCGGGCCAGGAGATGGCTTCCATCTCGGCGGTCGCGTTCAGCTTCATGGTGCACGAGCCCAGCGGAATCATGGTGCGGTCCAGCGCCAGGTCGCGGTCTGAGAGCTTACGGATGTAGCGCAGCAGCTGCGTCTCGGACCGGTGGGTGTTGAACACCGGGTGCTGCATGTACTCGGAGGTCCGGAGTACCTCTGCGGGGAGGTCGAAGCCCTCGGCGTCCACCACCGGGCCGGCACCAAAGGCGACGGCGATCGCGGACAGGATTTCCGGCGTCGTGGTTTCATCCGTGGAGACACCGATGGTGTCGGCGTCGATGTAGCGCAGGTTGATGCCGCGTGCTTCAGCTGCGGTGATGACCTTTGCGGCCTTGCCGGGAACTGAGACGGTGACAGTGTCGAAGAACGTCTCGGTGGCCAGTTCCCGTCCAGCGGCCTTGAGGGTGGTGGCGAGGACGCGGGCGTTGTTGTGGACGCGCTCGGCGATGGCCTTCAGGCCGTCCGGGCCGTGGTAGACGGCGTAGAAGGAGGACACGATGGCCAGCAGCGCCTGCGCCGTGCAGATGTTGGACGTGGCCTTCTCGCGGCGGATGTGCTGCTCGCGGGTCTGCAGCGCCAGGCGGTAGGCCGGGAGGCCGGCGTCGTCCTTGGAAACACCCACCAGGCGGCCGGGCATGGAACGCTCCAGGCCCTTGGCCACGGCCATGTAGGCGGCGTGCGGGCCGCCGAAGAACAGCGGCACCCCGAAACGCTGGGTGGAGCCGACGGCGATGTCGGCACCCTGCTCGCCCGGAGGGGTGATCAGGGTCAGGGCCAGCAGGTCAGCGGCCACCGTCACCAGCGCGCCGCGCTCCTTCGCTTCGGCGATGACGTCGGCGTGGTTGAAGACGCGGCCGGAGACGCCGGGCTGCTGGAGCACGATCCCGTTGATCGCGCCTTCAGGGAGTCCCTTGGACAGGTCGGCGACCTCAACCTCGAAGCCGAGCGCCTCGGCGCGGCCCTTGACGATGGCGATGGTCTGCGGCAGGACGTCGGCGTCCAGCACGGTCTTGCCGTCGCGGGCGCCAGCGTTTTGGCCGCTGGCCTTATTGGCCCTGCGCATCATCAGTACGGCTTCGGCCACGGCGGTGGCTTCATCCAGCAGCGAGGCGTTGGCGATGGGCAGGCCCACCAGGTCCTGGACCATGGTCTGGAAGTTCAGCAGCGCCTCCAGCCGGCCCTGGGAAATTTCGGGCTGGTACGGCGTGTAGGCGGTGTACCAGGCAGGGGCTTCCAGGATGTTCCGTCGGATGACGGCAGGGGTGATGGTGTCGTAGTAGCCCTGGCCGATCATCTGCACGGCAGTCTTGTTCTTGGCGGCGAGCCTGCGCAGTTCCGCAAGCACCTCAACCTCGCTCAGGGCGCCCTTGAGCGCGAGCGGCTTGGACTGGCGGATCGAACTGGGGACAGCGATGTCCACCAGGCCGTCAACGCTGTCGTAGCCAACGGCCTTGAGCATGGTGTCGACGTCAGCCTGGCGGCGTGCACCAATGTGCCGGTCCGCAAAGACAGACGGTTGGGATTGAATCGTCATGAGGAACTCCAGGTTTGGCCGGCCACGGGTGGCTCGGCATGGATCGGGTCCCTCCCCGCTCTGTATTGGACCTGAGAGATTCCGCATCCCCGCCAAGGTCTGCTTGCACCGTCGGTGAGCGCTGCCGGAGCAGCACTGCTTTCCAGAGTCGCCTCGCCGTGACGGTACATGGGCCTGAGAGATTCCTGGGGAGGATTTGCTCCTACGGCGCCTGCCCGGTGATAGCCGGGAGAACTCTCCCGCCACAGCTCGAAAGGCTTATTGAAATATGGGTGATTCGGCTCACAAGTTACAGGATGGCGCCCCGGAGAGCAAATCGGTCCGCCATGCAGCGCGCTGGCAAGTACAGGTGCGTTACGCGGCGACCGTAATGCCGGGCTTGACTTTTGTTCGTGACGGACGCCACACTGAACCCCGTGATCCGGCCGGGCAGCGGAACTGGCCCAAAGAACGCTGGGCGCTCCGTCGCCGGCTGTGATTACCGGAGGCCCCGAAATGCACCGTGCGGCTTGAAGTCCACAGCGGATGCACTCCGATAACTGAACACTGATTTACCAATTAACGCTTTTGACCTGCGGCGGGAGAGCCCTGCCGGTACGTTCAGCAGGCGCCGTAGGAGCAAACCCTCCCCAGGAAACTCTCAGGCCCACGTACCGCCGCGGTGAGGCAACTCTGGAAAGCAGCCAGGCCCTGTCCTGGCTCACCGACGGTGCAAGCACGCCATCCCGGCGCGTGGAAACTCTCAGGTCCCAGACAGAGCGGGGAGGAAATCCAATCTTTGCGACACCCCGGGTGCCGCTCGAACGATGGAGTTCCTCAATGACGACCCACTCCCCGACGTCCCCCGGAAGCGGAGCCCCGCACCTGGAGCGGCAGCTCAGCAACCGCCACATCCAACTGATCGCCATCGGCGGCGCAATCGGCACCGGCCTGTTCATGGGTTCCGGAAAGACCATTTCGGCAGCCGGCCCCTCGGTGATCTTCGTGTACATGATCATCGGCTTCATGCTGTTCTTCGTTATGCGTGCCATGGGCGAACTGCTGCTCAGCAACCTCAACTACAAGTCGTTCAGCGATTTCGCCGCAGACCTGCTGGGCCCCTGGGCCGGCTTCTTTACGGGCTGGACCTACTGGTTCTGCTGGGTCATCACCGGCATCGCTGATGTCATTGCCATCGCGGGCTACTCCCGTGAACTGTGGCCCGGGGTGCCCCTGTGGATCCCCGGCTTGGCCACCGTGGCCATCCTGCTCCTGCTGAACCTCACCACCGTCAAGGCCTTTGGCGAGACGGAGTTCTGGTTCGCTCTGATCAAGATCATTGCCATTGCAGCTCTGATCATTGTTGGCCTGTTCATGATCTTCACCGGTTTCCAGTCCGACGCCGGCCCTGCCACCTTCACCAACCTGTGGAGCCACGGCGGATTCTTCCCGAACGAGTTCATGGGCTTCGTGGCCGGCTTCCAGATCGCAGTCTTCGCCTTCGTGGGCATCGAACTGGTGGGCACCACCGCGGCCGAGGCCAAGAACCCTGAGCGGAACCTGCCCAAGGCCATCAACTCCATCCCCATCCGCGTGCTGCTCTTCTATGTAGGTGCCCTCATCATCCTGATGGCTGTCACCCCCTGGACCGAGTTCAGGGCAGGCCACAGCCCATTCATCGCCATGTTCTCCCTGGCGGGCCTGGGTGCCGCCGCCACCGTGGTCAACCTCGTGGTGCTGAGCTCCGCAATGTCCTCCGCGAACTCCGGCATCTACTCAACCTCACGCATGGTCTTCGGCCTTGCACAGGAAGGCGACGCTCCGGACGTCTTTGGCAAACTGTCCCGGCGGAAGGTGCCCCAGAACGCACTGTTCCTCTCCTGCGTGCTGCTGCTGTCCGGCGTCGTCCTCATGTATGCGGGCCAGGACGTGGGCAAGGCCTTCGACATGGTGACCACTGTGTCCGCTGTCTGCTTTGTCTTTGTCTGGTCGATCATCCTGGCCAGCTACATCGCCTTCCGCCGCCGCCGGCCGCACCTGCACGACGCATCGAAGTTCAAGATGCCCGGCGGTATTGCCATGGTCTGGGTGGTCTTCGCCTTCTTCGGCTTCGTGATCTGGACCCTCACCACCCAGCCAGACACCCTGGTGGCCCTGCTGGTCACCCCGGTCTGGTTCATCCTGCTGGGCGCCGCATGGTTCGTCCTCCGCCGCCGGCCCGCACACCAGGCCCGTTTTGCCACGTTCCAGGCTGAACTGCAGGCAGACCAGGACTTCGCCGACGCCGCATCCGGCAAGGCTTCCCGTCCGGGTGCCGCCGCAGAAGTGGGGGAAGAGCGGGTCAAGCGGTGATCGGCACGGAAACCCGCACATCGCAGGCGGGCACGGCCGCGGCCGGACAGCGCCAGGCCATGGTTCCCGAAACCGGCAAGGAATTCGTGCTGACCTTCCATTGCCCGGATGCCCTTGGCATTGTCCAGGCGGTGGCGGCATACCTGCTGGAGCAGGAATGCTACATCGTGGACATCAAGCAGTTTGGCGACAGGGCAAGCGGCCGGTTTTTCATGCGCATCCACGTCACCTCGCAGGTAGAGATGGAACTCGACCGCCTCCGCTCCGGTTTTGAACAAGTGGCCCGGGAATGGCGGATGGACTGGCGCCTGGAACGGCATGGCCGCAAGCAGCCCATCCTGGTGATGGTGTCCAAGTACGACCACTGCCTCAACGACCTCCTGTTCCGTGCCCGCAGTGGCGAGTTGCCCGTCCGAATTGCCGCCGTGGTGTCCAACCACCCGGACCTGGAACCCCTTGCCGCCTGGCACGGTGTTCCGTTCCATCACATTCCCGTGACCCCGGATACCAAGGCGGATGCTGAAGAGCGCCTGCTGGAGCTGGTAGACCACTACGCCGTGGAACTGGTGGTGCTGGCCCGCTACATGCAGGTACTCAGCGACGAAGCCACTACCCGACTCAGTGGCAAGGCCATCAACATCCACCACTCGTTCCTGCCCAGCTTCAAGGGTGCAAAGCCCTACCACCAGGCGTACGAGCGCGGCGTCAAAACGGTGGGCGCGACTGCCCACTACGTCAACTCGGAGCTGGACGAGGGACCCATCATCTCTCAGCAGGTGATCGAGGTGGACCATACGTATTCCGCCTCTGACCTGGTCACCGTTGGCCGCGACGCTGAATGCAAGGCACTTACCAATGCGGTGCGCTGGCATGCTGAAGGACGAATCGTTTTGTCCGGCAACCGGACGGTCATTCTGCGCTGATTGCCGGCCCATCCATGCGGCCGGCGCCGCATCCCATCCAGTGACGGGACGGGCGCCGGCCGTTGAACCACTACATCTGAAGACAGCCTTTCGAGCTGTGGCGGGAGAGTTCTCCCGGCCATCACCGGGCAGGCGCCGTAGGAGCAAATCCTCCCCAGGAATCTCTCAGGCCCATGTACCGTCACGGCGAGGCGACTCTGGAAAGCAGTGCTGCTCCGGCGGCGCTCACCGACGGTGCAAGCAGGCCCTGGCTGGGTTTGCGGAATCTCTCAGGTCCAATACAGAGCGGGGAGGGACCCGATCCATGCCGAGCCACCCGTGGCCGGCCGAACCTGGAGTTCCTCATGACGCCTCAGTCCCTTACGGCACCATCCGACGCATCAGTGCCTGCCGACCAACCCACCGGCGGTTTCAGGCGGGAGCTGCCGGTCCAGATTCAAATCATTCCTGCTGAGGGCATTGCCGCCCGCGTCCAGGCCCACGTACCTGCCGGGACGGCGCTGACGGTGTCCTGCTTGCCCCGCGAAGGTGTAGGGGCAAGCATTCGCACAGCCATCGAGCTTGCCTACCTCGGCTTTGAGGTTGTGCCGCACCTGGCCGCACGAAGCATCGAAAGCCGGGCGCAGCTGGCCGGTGTAGTCCGAAACTGCCACGATGCCGGTATCGCCGAGGTTTTCGCCGTCGGTGGTGACGCAGGGGAACCGGCCGGGCCCTACGACAGCAGTCTTCGGCTGCTGGAAGACCTCGCGGAACTGTCCGGTGGCCGGATCCGGGCCGGCGTGGCGGGCTACCCGGAAGGACATCCGAGCCAAACTGAACTGCACATGCTTGATGCTTTGCTGGAGAAGCAGCATCTGGCCTCGCGGGTGGTGACACAGCTGTGCTTCTCGGCTCCCCGCATCCAGTGGTACGCCGAAACGCTGCGCCGGGAAGGTGTGCGGCTGCCTGTGTGGGCAGGGGTATCCGGCGCCTTTCCCCGGGCGCAGCTGATTCGGGCCGCCCTGAAAATTGGCGTGGGCCCATCCCTGAAACTCCTGAACCGGCGTGGCCCCCTGGGCCGCCGCCTGCTCAAAGGCGGTCTTTACTCGCCCACGACGATCCTGACCCAACTGGAGGACGGCGGAGTGGTGGAGGGTGCCCACGTTTTCACCTTCAATAATCTGGCGGACGCCAGCTAACGGGCGGTTGCCAGGAGGGCAGAGGTACGGGACGCGCGAAGTTAAGCATGCTTAGTGTTTATCCACATAGGATGGAAAGTGCACGGCAGCTAACCCGCTGCAGGTCGATTGAATGAAGGTGACCATGGCCCGGCGCAGCAATCCCGCATTACGCATCGCACAGGAAACCGCCCACAATGCGATGTTTGACGCTGACGGCAAGCCCAAGCCCGGCGTTCACAACATGCTCCTGAAGGCAGTACAGATCCAGCGGCCCCTGGTGGTTGCCTACATCCGGCGGCTCCAGAAGAAGCATCCCCATGCCACCGCCGCGCAACTGGCAGACATTGCAGAGCGCGACTACTTGCGTGCCGTCGCCGGAGGTGGCGCACTGGTGGGCGCAACCGCCGTCGTTCCCGGGGTTGGAACAGTGGCGTCGCTGGGACTCTCAGCCGCTGCCACCGTAGGCTTCCTGGAGGCAACAGCGCTTTACGCAACCTCGCTGGCCGAACTTCACGGCATCCGCCTCACCAACCCGGAGAAGGCTGGCACCATGGTCATGGCCATCATGCTCGGCGAGGAGGGTACCGCCCTGCTGGGAACGCTGAGTGGCCAGGCCTCCGGCAGCGGGAACAGCGCCGCCAATAATTGGGGCAATGTGCTCTCCAAATCGATGGTGGGTCCGGGCTTCGGCAGTGTCCGAAAGAGAATCCAGCACGCCTTCCTAAAGAACCTGCTCAAGCGGCAGGGTACCGCCCTGTTCGGCAGGGCGCTCCCGTTCGGCATAGGGGCCGTTGTGGGTGGAGCCGGTAACCTCGTGATGGGCCGTGCGGTGGCCAAGAATGCCCGTGAGGCGTTCGGGCCGATGCCGGACACCATTCCCGGGGAGCTGACCGCAGCTGCCGCACCGGACCACCTGACGCTGGAAGGCAACATACTTGGATCTCAACGCTGACGTAGGCCAATCATTCGGCTCCTGGACGGCAGGAGGCGACCCGGCCATGTTCCAGCTGATCACCAGTGCCAACGTGGCCTGCGGCCTGCACGCGGGCGACCCCGTCACCATGCTGGACAGCTGCCGCGCAGCATACGAACTCGACGTCACTGTGGGGGCGCACCTCGGCTACCGCGACCTGGCGGGCTATGGCCAGCGCGCGCTGGGGATGGGCTTCGACGAGCTGTTCGGCGACGTGCTGTACCAATTGGGGGCGCTCGACGGCGTCGCGCATGCCGTGGGTGCCTCCGTGGACTACGTGAAAGCACACGGAGCGCTGTACGACGCTTTGATTTCCGACGCCGAACAGGCCTCCGCCGTGGTTGCCGCGGTTAATGCCTATGACCCCGGCCTTCCCATCCTGGGCTTCCCGGGCTCCGAGCTGCTGAAGCAGGCAAAGGAGGCCGGGCACCCGGTGTTCATCGAGGCCTTCGCGGACCGCGCGTACCTGGCCGACGGCAGCTTGGTGCCGCTTTCCGACGAGGACGCGGTCCTGCACGACGTTGATGTGGTAGTTGAGCGCGCTGTTCGACTGGCAACGCAAGGGGAAGTGGTGGCCGTGGACGGGACGGCGGTCAACGTCCGGCCGGACTCCCTGCGCCTCCAGGGCGGCAGTCCAGGCGCAGTGGAATTGGCGGCCCGTATTCGTGCTGGGCTTGAGGCCGCAGGCGTGGAGCTTGAGGCCTTCGCGTAGGGGATGTCCGGCGGGACTCCCTGGCCCTGCCGAACCGTTCATACTTTGCTCCAGCCCCATGGACGATGTTGCCCGAACCCTTGAATTCCGTCATCGGGATGGTACGAGCGGGGTTGCGAGGAGCTGGGCCCAGAGGGGATCGTCCGGCGACAGGTCATCGGGGTCTATGAAGCTGTCATCGTCTGGTTCGCATAGCGGGAGGTCTTCGGGCCCCGCCTCGAGACAGCGGATATTGAGACAGGGGACATCGATACACCCGGCATCGTGACATTTGGCGTCCGTACATCTGGCGTCCTTACATCTGGCGTCGAGGCTCAGGGTGTCCGAGGACCGCAGTTCGGTGGGCATCAGCCATTGCGGCCAGTACGTGGGTTCTGGGTCTGGGTGTTCGGGTTTGTAGTGGCGGCCGGTGGGTGAGGTCCAGCCGGGTGATCTGTCTTCTGTTGCCGGGTCTGGTGTCCATTGGGTGTGGTGTTTGAGCCGGTGGTGTTTCGGGCAGAGCTGTGCCAGGTTGCTGGCCCCGGTGGGTCCGCCACATTCCCAGGATTGCAGGTGGTCGGTTTCGTTGTCCGGGGTGCGGTTGGTGCAGCCGGGGAAGGTGCATTTGGCGTCGCGCATCCTGATCCAGCGTTTGATGGTTTCGGTGAGCCGGTAGTTCTTCCGGCCGATCTCCAAGGGTGCCCCGTCCCTCGGGTCGACCAGGACGCGGTAGAAGGAGTTCGCCCCGTGGGCGACCAGTTTCCGGGCCATGGACGCCGGGATGGGTCCGAGCCCGTCGAGCATGGCGGGCTCATCCGTGAGTCCGAGGAGGGAGAACACCGGCACCATGACCAGGACGTCGGCCTGCGGGGTGGGGACCTTGCCGGGTTCGCTTGCTGATCCAAGGAGCAGGGATGCTGCGATGTCGGGGCGGAGTTGGGTGATGGTGCGTGGTTCGTTGGGGCCTTGGAGGCCGCGGGCGGTGGCGGTGGTGCGGTTCCAGATGGCGCAGGCGGTGTCGCCGGGGAGGTAGAGCGAGACCCAGGCCATGCCGTCCCGGTCCGGGGTGTATTCCATCCGCCGGTCCGCCACCCCTTTGGCGTGGCGTTTCTGCAGTGTCTCGGGGTGGTGGCGTTCGCGCCAGGCGCGGACTTTGGCCCGGAACCGGGAGGGGACGAGTTCGCCAGGGGCTGCGCCGCGGGCGGGGTGGGGTGCGTCGGGGTCGAAGAAGTGGGCCACCAGCGCGGCAGCGCCGGCCGGATCGAGGCCCTCGGTTTCGTCCGCGACGATGCGGGCGTGCTGCCAGGACATGGCGCCGGTGGCCAGGGCCTGGAACACGGGTGGGAGGGAGCAGATTTTCCGGGACTGTTCCACCAGGGCACCGGCAGCGGCGGAGCTGACGGTGAGGACCCCTGCGATCTCCTCCACCGCGGACATCTCGGCGTAGGTGCGGTCCTGGATGGACGCGTCAGGGGGAGTCATGGCCTGCTGGAACCCGATCGCCTCCGCTGCATCCCGCGCCTTCATCGCCGCAAGCTGCGCCTCCAACCGGGCCGTGAGTTCCAGCCGCTCCAGCCGGATCTCGTACCGCCGCTGCAGCACATCGACACCCGGACCAATAACAACGCCGGAACCGAGAGCAGCGCCCGAACCAACAGCAATCCCGGAGGCCAGGAACGCATCCTCCCGCTCCAGCGCACTTATGGCATCCAGCGCACCAAGGGCAGTGAGCGCATCAAGGGCGGCCACAGAGGCATGAACACCCTCCAAAGCCACCCCGACACCACAGCCGATTCCCATAGAAGAATCATCTATCGAGGGTCTGACATTATGAGTTGTGCCGCTGCCGACACCCGCCCGGGTAAAGCCGGAGCACCCGAGCCGGCGTGCCGTCGTCGTAGGTATTTCCGCCGTCAGGTTCCCTCTCGCACCTCGAATATCCGCCGCGAACAGGAATGTGCGCCGCGGCAGTATCTATCCGCCGCGAAAAAGCTCCCGGCCTAATGCGTCACCCAAAAATCAGCTGCGCCACCGTAAAGATTGCCAAGCCCGCAAGAGACCCCACCACGGTGCCGTTGATGCGGATGAACTGCAGGTCCTTGCCCACCTGGAGCTCGATCTTCTGTGAGGTCTCTTCGGCGTCCCAACGCGCCACGGTGTCCGTGATGACCCCGGCGATGTCCGAGCGGTAGGTCCGGACCAGGTAGCCCGCGGCGTCACCGATCCAGGCGTTGACCTTCCCTGCCAGTTCGGGATCGTCCACCAGCCTCGAACCAAAATCGCGCACAGCTGCCTTGAACTTGATGGTGAGCTCGCTGTCCGGGTCGTCCACGGCACCCAGCAGCGCGTTCTTCACGGTGCCCCACGTCCGGGACGCCAATTCGCGCACCTCGGGATCCCCGAGCACCTGCGCCTTGATGTCCTCAGCGCGGGCGATCATTGCCGGGTCATGCTGCAGGTCCTGCGCGAGGTCGTTGAGGTACTTGTCGATTGACTGGCGCACCTGGTGCCTGGGATCTGCCTGCACGGCCCGCACGAACTTGAGGATCTCAAGGTAGACCTTGTCGCCCACCAGCCCGTCCACGAACTGCGGAACCCAGGTGGGGGAGCGGTCGGACACCAGGTGCGTCACGGTGTCGTGGTTCTCGTCTACCCAATCCGCCGCGCGGTCCACCAACAGGTCCACCAGCGTGTGGTGGTGCCCGTCGTGGAAGATCCGCTCCGCAAGCCTGCCCACCGGAGGTCCCCACGGCGGCGTGAGCAGGTGCTTGCGCACCATGCCCTCGATGACCGCCTGGACGTCGTCGTCATTCAACACCTTGAAGGCGCCGCGGATCACCGCTGCGCCCTCCTTGGCCACCCGGTCGGCACCGCCGGGCGCGGAAAGCCACTCACCTGCCCGGCGGGCGATGTTGACGCTGGCCAGCTTGTCCTGGACCACCTGCTCGGAAAGGAAGTTGGTTTCCACGAATTCGCCCAGGGAGGCGCCGATCTGGTCCTTCCGCCGGGGAATGATGGCGGTGTGCGGGATCTTGATGCCCATGGGGTACTTGAATAGGGCAGTGACGGCGAACCAGTCGGCCAGCGCACCCACCATCCCGCCCTCGGCGGCCGCGCGAACATACTGCAGCCATGGATATTCCTTTTGCAGCGCGAACGCGAAGACAAAAATCACCGCCATGGCAATGAGCAGGCTCACCGCCAGCAGCTTCATCATCCGCAGCGCTGCCGCCTTTTCGGCGTCACCGGCGCCAAGCTGGCGGCTTACGACGGCGCCTGCGGCCATGGTGCCCGGCCTCACCTGCTGCGCGGGTTCGGTGGGGGCTTCCTGCGTGGCTGGCCCGGTAGTTGCCTCAGAGTTCACCTGCATGTGCCAAGCCTAGCCCCGAAGGCGGGGGCCGGTCGGCTACCGTGTGACCATGACAACTGACGAGTCAGTGCCGCAGCGGCCGCTGGTCTTTGCACACCGCGGTTCAAGCGGCGCCTATGCCGAACACACGCGCGCAGCCTACCTGCAGGCCCTGGCAGATGGGGCCGACGGGGTGGAGTGCGACGTCCACCTGACCCGCGACCAGCATGTGGTCCTGCTGCACGACGCCAACCTGGACCGCACATCGGACGGAACCGGGCCGGTGGCAGAACGGACCCTTGGTGAACTGCGCCAGCTGGATTTTTCGTCCTGGAAGGGTGTCCGGATCCCCGACACGTACGGGGCGCGCTCGGAACAGCTCCTCACCTTGCCGGAGCTGCTGGACATCCTTCGGGGAGCGGGCCGTCCCGTAAAGCTCGCCATCGAGCTCAAACACCCCAGCCCGTACCAGCTCAAACTGGAGGACCGGGTGCTCGAAGTGCTCCGCAGCGAGGGCTGGGACCCGCAAAGCTCCACCGTGGACAACGTGGCTGTGACCTTCATGAGTTTCAGCCCCGATTCCGTCCGGCACCTGCTCCTTTCCGTTCCGCCCCAGTACATCTGCCAGCTCGTGGACGACCTCACCATTCACGAGATCCGGGGTGGACTGGGAGTTGGACCTCTTGCCGGCGGTGCCATCGCCAACCTGATGAAGGCGACCCAACTGGAGGGCGAACGGATCCTGGACGACCGGGAAGTAGGGATGGCCGGCCCCGGCATCGACTACGTCCGGGAGCGCCCTGCCACCGTCCGCCGCTGGCTGGAGTCCGGACGGCGCTTCCGCGTCTGGACGGTGGACTCGCCGGAAGATGTGGCCCTCTGCCAGGACCTGGGCATCCAGGAGATCACCACCAACGTTCCGGGCCGTGTCCTTGACCAGCTCAAACTGGCTTCGCCGCAGGGCAAGTAGGGCCTGAAGTGGACGCGTATTCGCCGCGCCACTGGTGGTCCGGCCCGCTCGATGTCGAAGGCCTTGCGCTGCATTCGGTGGAGGCCGCGGCGGCCGCCCTCAACCTGTTTGAAGGTACGCCCGGTCGGTTTAGGACCACGCCGGCCCTCACCGCGGCGGCTTTCGACTCCTTCGGCCATCTGCGCATCGCCGGGCGCAAACCGCAGGGCTTTGCGCCCCTTTCGGGCTTCCATCGCACCAGCGATGGATGGATCCGTACCCACGCCAACTATCCCCACCATGAGCAGCGGCTGCTGCAGGCCCTGGGCGCAGCCTCGCCTGAGGAGGCGGAGCGGCAACTCCACTCCATGGCCGCACTGGAAGCCGAGGCTGCCATCCAGGGCAAGGGCGGCATAGCCGCGGCTGTCAGGACGCGCAGCGAATGGCTTGACTCGGACATGGGGCGGGCAGCGGGACTGGGCCCTTGGATTGCTTTCGATTTTGCCGACGGTGCAACGGCCGGCCTGGGGTTGGAGGAGTCTGCAGCGGCAACAGTTGCCGCGAACGGCACCGAGGCCAGCCCCGGCATGTCCCACAACGGCTCGCCGCTCGACGGATTGCGGGTCCTGGACCTGACCCGGGTGATCGCGGGGCCCGTTGCCACCCGCCTGCTCGCGGCCCTCGGAGCAGATGTCCTGCGGATCGACCCGCCCGCCTTCCCCGAGATTGAAGACCAGTTCGTGGACACGGCATTCGGCAAGCGCAGCGCCGAGGCAGATCTCAGTGTGCCGGATATCCAGCACAAGTTGCGGCAACTCCTGGCGGCTGCGGATGTGGTGGTGGCCGGATACAGGCATGGCGCCCTGGACCGCTTTGGGCTCAACCCCCGGGAACTGCTTGCCTTGTACCCCCGGCTTGCGGTGGTCACCCTGGACAGCTGGGGGAGCGCTGGTCCCTGGAGCGGACTCCGCGGTTTCGACAGCATTGTCCAGGCCGCGTGCGGAATCGCGCACGTTTACGGCAAGGAAAATGACGACGGCGAGTGGCGCCCCGGTGCCCTGCCCGTCCAGGCGCTGGACCACGCCACAGGCTACGGCGTTGCTGCGGCTGCCATCCACCTGCTGGGCCGACGCCGTTGGATGGGGACCGGGGGCGCCGCGCACCTGTCGCTCGCCCGGACCGCCGAGGAACTCTTCGCACTGGGAAGGAACGCGGAGCTGCCTTCAGAACTGCCCGCCCCCGACTACCGCTCCAGGGACAGCACATACGGCGAACTCCGCTATGTTGGGCCGCCGCTGATGGATGGGGACCAGCCCCTGGACTATCCGTTCCCGCCACCGCCGTATGGAGGAACTCCGCTCGCGTGGGCATGAAGGGTGCCCTGTGTGACAGCTGCCCCGGTGAGATAGCTGGGCAAGCGCTTTTCCTCCCGTCATCGCCAGGTGGCAGCCGCCGGTTTCTGGCCGCCGCATGTGCTGTGATTGAGTGGTTCCATGTCTTTTCCCTGGCCCGGCCCCGCATTTCGGAGCCCGTCCATGCGCGGTTTGTCCACGCCGGGCTCGTCCTTTTCGCGCCCGTCGCTTCACGGCCCAACAGTCCAGAACCTGTCCGCCGCTGCCATGGCCGCCCTTCTGCTGGCCAGCGCAAGCAAGCATTTCCGGGATCCCGGCTTCTACCGGGAGGTAGTTCCGGACTACCTGTGCCGCAGGGATGCCGCGCCGGGCGCCAGTCAAAGCAACAGGGACCATAGCAGCAGGGACCAGGGCAACAGGAACCCAGGCGCCGGGGACCAAAGCAACGGGGACCAGGGCGCCGGAGTGCAGCATCCCTTGGCCCTCCTGTCCCGGGACGAGTGGATCGCAGTGAGTGGCCTGCTGGAGCTGGCGGCCGCCGTCGGAATCCTGCTGCCGCCTACCCGCAAACTAACGGCCACGGCCCTCACTGCCATGTTCACCGCGTTCCTGGCCGGCCACGTGGACGCCCTCAAGCGGGCGTACGGGCCAGCAGGCACGTCCCGCCGTCGGAAGATCCATACCGTGCGGCTGCCGCTGCAGGCACCCCTGATCCTGTGGGCCTGGAGCCTGCGGAAATCCCTGCCCATAAACCGGCGCGGAGGCCGGGCGTGAAGCTGCTGGCCTCGCCGGCGGCCAGGGTAGGCCTCTCCATCAGCGTTGCCACCGGCCTGTACGGGATCTCTTTCGGCGCGCTCGCGGTGACGTCCGGCCTCAACTTCTGGCAGGCCATGGCCCTGAGCCTGCTCCTCTTCAGCGGTGGCTCGCAGTTCGCCTTCATTGGCGTTGTGGCCGGCGGTGGATCGGGCATCGCGGCCATGAGCGCCGCAACCCTCCTGGGCATGCGCAACGGCATCTACGGCATGCAGCTGAACGCGCTGCTGCGGCCCACCGGCTGGCGCAAGTACGTCGGGGCCCAGCTGACCATCGACGAATCCACGGCGACCAGCACGGGCCAGACGGACCCTGCGGAGCAGCGCCGCGGTTTTTGGACGGCCGGAATTGGTGTGTACGTGCTGTGGAACCTCTTCACGGCCGTGGGTGCGCTCGCCGGCAGCGGGTTGGGCGATCCCAAACAATGGGGACTCGACGGTGCTGCCGTCGCCGCTTTCCTGGCCTTGCTGTGGCCCCGGCTCAAGGGCCGGGAGCCCATCGCCATCGCGGCCGTGTGCGCCGTGGCTACCGTCGTGGCGGTTCCCTTCGTGCCGCCGGGCGTACCCATCCTCGTTGCCGCCGTCGTGGCGGCACTCGTGGGGTGGTTCAGCCATGGCCGCCGCGACGAAGGCCTGGAGCCCGACGTCGAGCCTTACACGCATCACGCCGGCCATCACCAGGATGCTGCCGGCACGCACCCGGGAGCGAAGCGCCGCGAAGCCACGGATCCGGAGGCAGGCTCGTGAGCTTGTGGACGTGGTTGCTGATTGCCTGCGCCCTTGCCTACGCCTGGAAAATCGTTGGGTACTTTGTGCCGGCCAGATTCCTTGAGGATCCGCGCACATCACGCATCGCGGGCACCATGACCATAGGACTGCTCGCGTCACTGACCGTGGTGAACGCGGTGGTGTCAGGCCAGGGCCTTGCTGCCGACGCGAGGCTTGGCGCGCTTGCCGCAGCCGCAATCGCCTTGGCGCTCCGGGCCCCTTTCCTGGTGGTGGTCATCGCCGGAGCCGGCACCGCGGCCCTGTTGCGGTTCCTCGGCTGGAGCTAACCGCACACCAACCGCGCCGGATAGTGACTCGGGTCACTTCAACCATAAGGTGCCGGTTGTACTATGAGATCGGCTTATGCAGTTGGCCATGGCATTCCCTATGAACGGCGACCATGGAAAATCAGCTGCATCCTGCAGGCGGCTTGGCGGGCAAGCCCCGCCAGAAGAATGCCCGACGGCGGGCGGGGCTGCCTGCCAAACGCTTCTTCAGGCGCTTCGCCAGGCTTTCGGACGTTCCGCAAGAGGACCTTGAATTTCTTTCCCAAAGGCTGCGTGAGGCACTCGACATCGATCCGGCGTCGTCCGTGCCGACACTGCAGGCCCTGGTGCATCAGGAAATCCGCAGGCGGGGAGACCCCGGCAACGCCTAGCGCAGGCACCCTCCGGGTGCCATGTGTGGTGCACTGGAAGAGAGGCAGCCCACACCCAGGCGGCCACTAAAGGAGGAATCGAGATGGACGAACAGTCACGGCCGCTTGAGCCGCAGGACGGCCAGGGCACCGAGGATGCCGGCAGGAACGCCAGGGAAGAACAGGGCGCCGGAGTGCCGGCGGCGGAGCAGACGGGAAAGCATCGGGCCGCCTACCTTGATCCCCGGGGTTCGGAGTCGACCCGGGAGTTGCGGGACACGGCAAGGAGGCGTCGCGATGCCGAAGAAAAACTCCAGCAACACCTGATGGAAGCGAAGGATCACGTTCCCAACGAGTTCCATGAGCAACACCACGGGCATGAAGGACATGGGTACCCGGGCCATGAACACGCCGGTCATGAACAGCACAGTGATGAACAGCGTGAGATGCAAACCCAGCACCAAGGCCCAGGCCAGCCTGAACACGGCGGGGCTGAGGAAGCGAACAAGGGTAGGGAATAACTCCGACGGCGAGGTGCTGCCGGAGCGGCAGTTGGCTAAGCGACTCCGTGGGCGGTGCCGCCAGGCGAGACGGCCCTGCGGTACGTTTCTTCCACACCCATTTCATACCAAACCTGCGCGCCGAACTCAGGCTCGGGGGTATCGAGGTTCTGGTACAGGGCGTCAAGCAGTTCGACGAGTTCCCCGGCCTCCAGTGTAGGAAGGACTTCCTCCGGCCCGCGGGGATCGGTGAGGTAGTGGAGAAGCTTCGAGTGATTCATTGCAGCGCAGCCGTCGAACGGCGGATAGGCACAGAGTGCATGGGTCGCTCCCGCTGGAAGTACCGAGGCTGGCTGCCTAACCCCAAGTGGCAGTCTATTGCACCTTCCCGGCGCTAACAACGAAATCGGCGCTAACAACGAACTCGGCCAACAGCGGGCGGGCCTGCTGCGGGCGGGCCCGCTACAGACTCGGCGCGGCGGCCGGGACTGGCACCAGCACGGGAAGTGGCCGCGACGGGCGCACGGTGCGGATGGCGTCCTCGACAAGCGCCAGCGGCCGGCGCCAGGCATCCGAACCGGGTTCCATGGTGTCCACCACTCCGATCAGCATGGCCAGCAGCCGGAACATGTCCGTCATGGAAATGTCCGTGCGCAGGCTTCCCTGGCCTTGTCCCCGAACCAGCAAGACACCCATGGAATCCATGAGCGATCCCGTGATTCCGGTGAGGAGTTCACGCCGCCCTGCCACCGCGCACAACAGGTTGGCGTCGTCACTTGCCGCTGCCATCAGGGCCTCGAGGACGCGCAGCAGACCGGCCGCCGCGTCGATATCTGCCAGCGCCCCGTCCATGACCGGGTCCACCGTGAGCCGGAGCTGCCGGTTAAGCGCCGCAAGCACCAGTTCCTCCTTGTCCGCGAAGTTGCGAAACAGGGTTGCCGGGCCAACGCCGGCGGTGGTGGCGATGGTTTGGAGTGGCACTTCCGGGCCGAACTCGCGGAAGCACCGGCGCGCCGCCGTGATGATCTTGTCCACGTTCCGCGCTGCGTCTGCGCGGAGGGGCTTTCGGGCGACTGCGAGGCTCATGCCCAAAAGGGTAGCAACGGAGCCTGCGCCCGACACGGTTACTCCGGGGTAGGCGCTTATGTGACGGAGGGCCGCTGCGTCTCCCTAAGTAGTTGCCGGCAGCCGCGTGGGAGACTGGGGGCATGTTGCTTGCATTTTCTGTAGCTCCGTCAGGCGTTCCCAGCGAAGGCTCCCGGCCCAACGACGCCTCAGTGCACGACGCCGTAGCCGCCGCCGTGAAGATCGTCCGGGAGTCGGGGCTCCCCAACCAGACAGATTCCATGTTCACCACCATCGAGGGCGGGTGGGACGAAGTGTTCGACGTCGTTAAACGCGCCACCGAGGCCGTGGGCCGCTACGGCAGCCGTGTCTCACTGGTGATCAAGGCAGACATCAGGCCCGGGTACAGCGGCGAGCTGACGGCGAAAGTGGATCGCCTGGAGAACGCCCTGGCGCAGGAGCCCTAAGCCTTCCCGGAGGGGCTAAAGTATCTGGACCCCCCGCAGCGCCGCGTGCCAAACTGTGCCCATGTTCGAGCACAAGCCCCGGCCGGAGTGGGTTGCCACTGAGGAGTTTCTGTCCAGTGCCGTAGTGCATCCGGACGCCGCGGCCCAGCAGGCCATCCGGACGGCTGCGGAAGCGGGAATGCCGGCCATTGAGGTGGCCCCGAACGCCGGGAAGCTCCTGAAACTCCTGGTCCAGCTGTCCGGCGCGCACCGGATCCTGGAAATCGGAACGCTGGCTGGCTACAGCACCATCTGGATGGGCCGGGGACTTCCGCGCAGCGGCACATTGGTCACCTGCGAGTACCTGCCCCAGCACGCGGAGGTGGCGTGGGCGAATATCGATGCCGCCGGTCTGGGTGAAAGGGTGGAGATCCGGTTGGGTCCTGCGCTGGAGACGCTCGCTGCCCTCGAGGAAGAGGAGCGGGAGCCGTTCGACTTCATCTTCATTGACGCCGACAAGCAGAACAACAGCCGCTATCTTGACTGGGCGGTGAAGCTCGGAAGGCCGGGTGCGGTGGTGGTCCTGGACAACACCATCTGGGAAGGGGCTGTCCTGGACCCGGACATCGATCCCGTAAATGCGCCGGGCATAATCGATGCGCTCAAGATGCTCGGGGACCATCCACGGTTGGATGCCACTGTTATCCAGACCGTCGGGTCAAAAGGTTGGGATGGCTTCGCGCTGGCCCGCATTCTTCCGCAATAACAGTAAGTAAGCTGTGGAGATGAGACCGGCGCCCTGCCGGCCATCATTAATGGAGGAAATTCTTGCGCGCGGCACCTACCCCTGTGCTCCTTAGCTCCACCCCCGCCGATCTGTCCCCCTGGATTTCGACCCTCGATTCCGTCGCTGCTGCCGCAGGTGACATCCCTGGCCTGCTGTCGCTGGCTGTTCAGGCCGGCCGGACTTGGCCGCAACCCGGGGGAGGGCGGACTGCGGTGCTGTGGGAACTCCTTGCCTCGGTGGCTGCCATTGATGTGGCCGCCGCCCGCGTGTTCGAGCCGCACCTCGATGCCACGGCGATTCTCGCCCAAGCCGGACAGCCGTACCCTGATTTTGGGCCCGGGCCGGAGGGTTCCCAAGACGAAGCCTGGGGTGTGTTCGCCGCGGAAGCCCCCGGCGCCAAGCTTGAGGCGCTCCCCGCCGGCACCGGTGCGGTCCTCACCGGGTCCAAGCCCTGGTGTTCACTTGCAGCGCACCTGGACCGCGCCGTCGTCACCGCCCACACGGACGACGGCGGCCGGGCGGCTTTTGCGGTCAGCCTTCGCCACCCCGGGGTGGCGTGCGAGCAACCGCAGTGGATTGCGCGCGGGTTGCGGGAGATACCGAGTGGAAGTGTCCGCTTCGAGCAGGTCCCGGCCTTCCCTTTAGGTGGAACCGGCTGGTACCACAGTCGCCCGGGCTTCGCGTGGGGCGGGATGGGAGTCGCAGCCTGTTGGTTGGGCGGCGCAGTAGGAGTGGCGCGGGACTACCGTGACAGCCTGCAGGCGGGTTCCGGCACGGGCCGGGAACCTGACCAGGTGGCGCTCGCCGCACTTGGGGAGGTTGACCGCACCCTTACTGCCGCGCTGCAGTATCTTGCCTGGACTGCCGCCCGCTTGGATGACGGGACCCTCGGTGGCGGGGCAAACCAAAGCACGTGGAGCGAGGCCCAGCGGGTCCGTGGAACTGTAGCCGCCGCCGTCGAACGTGTCCTCAACCTGGTGGGGTCCAACCGGGGTCCAGGCCCGCTCGCCTTCGACGAAACGTATGCCAAGAGAATGGCGGACCTGGCACTCTACGTACGCCAGCATCATGGCGCACGCGATGACGCCCAGCTGGGGCGGCTCACGCTCAAGGGAGACTGCCCGTGGTGACCTTTTCGCACACAGACGCAGGAACCAGCGAGGCCGCCTGGGCTGCCAGCGGCCTGTCCGCAATGCCCGAGCTGCCGCTCGATCCCACTGAGTTGGCGGCCATGCGCTTTATCGTGCTCGCGGCACATCCCGACGACGAAACACTCGGCGCCGGAGGGTTCATGGCCTCGCTGGTGGCATTGGGGGCCAAGGTGGAAGTCCTGCTCTGCACCGCGGGGGAGGGGTCACACCCGGATTCACCCACCACCACTCCCGAACAGCTGGCGCAGGTCCGGCTGGCTGAGTTTTCACAAGCCCTCACAGTCCTCGGGTTGAAGAATCACTGGACGTTCCTCGACCTGCCGGACCGCGGGCTTGCCGGGCAGTCAGAAACGATCGCCCGCGCTGTCCGCGACTCTGCGCGGCGGCTGCGCGGTGCAGCCCAACCGTTGGTCCTCGTTGCGCCGTACCGGGCAGACGGGCACGGGGACCATGACGCGGTAGGCGCGGTGGCCGCGGAGGTAGCCCGGGAGGATGGGCACGCGCTGCTGGAATATCCCATCTGGTTCTGGCATTGGGCGACCACCCAGGACCAGGAGTGGCGGGGCTGGGCCCGGTACCACCTGGCCGAATCCGCTCGCCAAGCCAAAGGGCGGGCCATGGCTGAGCACACAACACAGGTGCGGCCGCTATCACCGCTGCGCGGGGACGAAACACTGCTCAGCAAAGAATTCCTGGAGCACTTCTCGCGCAGCTTCGAGGTGTTTGCCTGGACACCCCCGGTAAATACCTCGGAACAGATGCACTCCAGCAGTGATGCCGAGGTGGTCTTTGACAGGGTCCACGACGGCTCCACAGATCCGTGGAACTACACCCGAAGCTGGTACGAGCGCCGCAAACGGGCACTCACCCTTGCCGCACTTCCCGATGCTTCCTACGAAAACGGCCTGGAAGTGGGGTGTTCCATCGGAACCCTTACGGCCGAGCTGGCCGCCCGGTGCCGAAACCTGCTGGCCGTGGACGCCAGTGGGTCCGCGGTGCGGCAAGCCGGGCAGTTGCTGGAGGGCAGCCCCGGTGTCCAGGTGGAACAGCGCATCCTCCCGGGCGACTGGCCGAAGGATAACTATGACCTGGTGGTGGTTTCCGAAGTGGGCTACTACCTGGCGCCTGGGGAACTCGCCGCACTGTGGGACCGGGTGGAGGCGTCCCTGAAACCGGGGGGAACCCTGCTCCTGTGCCATTGGCGGCACCCGATCAGCGGCTGGGAACTCGACGGCGACACAGTCCATTCGCTGGCCCGGCAGAGGTTGGGCTGGCGAACGGCAGGGCTCTACCAGGAACGCGACTTTGTGCTGGAAGTCTTGATTGCCCCCGGACAGAAGGCACCGGCATGACGGTGTCGCCCCCGGTGGGGGATGAAGCGGATTCAGTGGGCTTCAATCCACGCAGCATCCAGCAGGTGGCAGTGGTAATTCCGGTGCACAACGAGGAGCAACACCTCCGGCCCGCGCTTGCCGCCGTGGGCTGCGCCGCAGACCTGCTTGGGTCCCAACGTCCAGGTGTTGAGGTGCAGGTGATGATTGTCCTGGACAGCTGCACAGACCGGTCACCTTCCATAGCCGCGGCAATGGCGGAAGCCGACACCCGATTCCGGCTCCTGCCCGTCAGCTTCGGCAGTGTCGGAAAGAGCCGGCAGGCCGGCGTCAATGCAGCGCTGAAGAGCCTGCGTGCCCGTTCCCACGACGGCCACGCCGCTGCGGGTGATCCAATGCAGCGGGTTTGGGTGGCGAACACCGACGCCGATTCGTCGGTGCCCGGGCACTGGCTGGTCCGGCAGCTGGAACTGGCCGCAGCCGGAAGCGACGCTGTCGTTGGCACTGTGCACCCGGACCCGCACGGTATGCCCCACGAACTCATTGCCCGATGGCGTGCACGGCACGACCATGGGGAGGACCATCCGCACGTGTATGGGGCCAACCTCGGGGTTCGCGCCTCGTCCTACCTCGCCGCGGGCGGGTTCCCCGGTGTCGCATTCGATGAAGACCGCGGCTTGGTGAACCGGCTCCGTGCCAGCGGCGCCGGCATTACTGCTACAGATACGACGCGCATTCTTACGTCTGGACGGATCTCCGGACGGGCGCCCAAGGGTTTTGCCGCCTATCTTTTGTCGTTGGCCCGATCGTAGCCCTTGCCACAGGAAGCCCGGATCGGGGCACGCAAAAGGGCTGTTGCCTGTAGGCAACAGCCCTTTTGCGGTCAAAAAGTCAATCTCACGACTGAATCGTCATTCCCCGGTTTAGACCAAATCGGGAGCGCTGGAAACGATGTAGTCAGCCGCGGCTGGCCCGGTCATGGAAAGGTTGTTGCTGTCGGGGTTGATACCGGCTTCGTGCATGGCCTCCCAAAGGGCGGCCGGCTCATGGAGTTCAACCTTCTGCAGGAGGCACCAACTGGTATAAAGGCCGTATAGCTCGTCGCGTCCCAGGCCCAGGCCGGGCTCCTTATCGGGGATAACTGCTTCGGCAAGAAACTGTTCAAAATGGGTAGCAGGCATGTCCGCTCATTTAAGGGTTGACCGAGATGCCGCCGTCTGCTTCAGCGGACCTGCCGGTATCCAGAGGATCCCGGCGAGGTATTCAAGAAAGTATTGCAGCTCGCTGCGATTTGTCCAGTCGAACCTGTCCAGTGCGGCCTCAAGCCATGGGAGTTTGAGGGGGCCGACGGCGACTGGGGGGACTGGCCTCGGTCTCAGAAGAGGCCATCTCACCGCCGACCCCGCTTCGCCCCGGGTTCGGTGCAACCCGGAAAACTGAACAGGACCTTCAAGATGAATTTTCCTCCATCCTGAAGGTCCTGCCTAGTCCCTCTGTTGGCCCCTTTAGCCGGGGCGTACACCTGTCCTCCTAGGCGCTTCCGCCCCTTGGGCCGCCGTCGGACCCTGTGTTGCCGGCACGGTGCTGCACCTTCTCGCGGATCCTGTCGCGGTGGCTCTCCCCGGGCCGTTGGCCGTTCTGCCCGTCGCCATCGGACTGTCCGTCCTGGTCCCCATCGGAACCGTTCTGGCCCTGCTGGCCGTTCTCGGCGGCGTACTTCTCCCGCAGGTCACGGCCGTGCTTGATGTCATCCTCGATCTGCTGCTGCAGCTTTTCGCTCTTCTTGGTGTCGCGTGGCGGCAGCTGGATGGTCTCCTCCGCCTTGATGCCGGCCTGGAGTTCGCGTCCCCGCTCCACCTCGGCGTCAAACTCTGCGCCGAACAGCAGCGACATGTTCAGGATCCAGAGCCACAGGAGCATGATGATCACGCTGCCCAGGGCTCCATAGGTCTTGTTGTAGTTTCCAAAGTTGCCAACGTAGAAGCCGAAAGCCAGCGAGGCGACCAGGAAGATCACCAGGGCGATGGCCGAGCCCATGCTCATCCAGCGGAACTTGGGCTGCTTGACGTTGGGGGTGGCGTAGTAGAGGACCGCAATGATGGCAATGATCAGGATGACCATCACCGGCCACTTGGCGATGTTCCAGACGGCGAGGAAGGCGCCGCTGAGTCCGATCAGTCCGCCCACTGCCTCGGAAACCGGGCCGCTGAGGACCAGCATGCCGGCCAGAAGCGCCACGATGACCACGGCGAGGAGGGTGACGGCAAGCATCGTGCCCCGAAGCTTAACGAACGGCCGGCCCTCATCCACCTCGTAGATCCGGTTCATGGCCCGGCCAAAACCACCCACGTAGCCTGAAGCGGACCAAAGGGCGGTGACAATGCCGATCACCAGGGTGAACCCGGCCGCCGGCGCGCTTGTCAGTTCAGTAATGGGGCCGCTGATCGTGCTGACCGTCTCTGCCGGGGCGAAGCCGCGCACGATCTCAAGCAGGGCATTGGTGGTCTTCTGGGGATCACCAAAAAGGCCAAGGAGGGAGACCAGCGCCAGCAGGGCGGGAAACAGGGAAAGGACCGCGTAGTACGTCAAACCCGCAGCCAGGTCCGGGCACTGGTCCTTGCTGAACTCGCGCAAGGTCTTCTTAGCGATGTACTTCCAGGACGGCTTGTAGAGATCCCTGGGGCTGTCGGGCTTCCTTGCGTCGTCGGGTGCCGGAGCCTGGGCCGCCTTCGCGGTACTGGTCTCGGAATCGTCGTGAGTGGCCATGGGGCGTCCTCTCAATCAGGGGGCGAAGCCAACAGGCCGACCCCGGGAGACGGTGCCGGCCTGTTGGACAGGGCTATTGCCTTTGCGGTGCCTAGCCAGGCGGGCTAGGTGTTTTGGACGTTGTCTTTGGCGTCTGTGGCGCGGTCTTTGACGTCGGTGGCGGCTTGTTGGCCTTCGGTTTTGACGTTTTGGGCGGCGTCGGTGGCGGTGGCCTTGACGTTTTCCATGGCTTCCTGGGCGGGTTCCTTTAGGTCCTGGGCGACGGTTTTGGCGGCGTCGGTGACCTGGGTTGCCAGGGGCTGGGCTGCGGTTTTGAGTTGGTCCGCGGCTTCGCGTTCTTTCTGGCTTGGCGGGATCAGGGAGGAGACCAGGAGCCCGGCGCCGAAGGCGATGAGTCCGGCGGCCAGGGGGTTGCCGGCGGTTTTGGCTTTGACCTGGTCCGGGGCGGCGCTGACGGTGTGGCCGGCGTCGGAGAGTTTGGCCGAGACGGTGTCGGTGGCCTGGTGCAGGCTGTCCCCGGCCGAGCTCATGGCGTTGCTGGTGTGTCCGGCGCCGGCGGAGGTTGTGTCGTGGACCTTGGTGGTGGCGGTGTCTGCTGCTCCCATGATTTTCTCCTTCACCCCGGTCACGGCATCACGGACTTTGTCGGTTTGGCGGTGCACGATGTTGGACGGGGTGACTTTGTCGGCTACGGCGTCGACGTTGGTGCCCAGGCGTGCCCGGGTCGCTTCGATGTCTGCTCGGATGACGTCAGGGTTTTCGCTCATCGGTTTACCTCACCTGGTTTTAGGGTTGGGGGAATTTCTGAGAGGGTTTCGCCTGTTTGGGGCAGGCCCTTGATCTGCTTGAGTTCCTTGCGGCCGATCGAGGCCAGGACTGCGGCGATGATCGCCCAGATCACGGCGACGATCAGCGCGGCCCAGCCCAGGGCCATGACGGCGCCCAGGGCCCACATCAGGGCCAGGGAGAGGAAGAGCAGGACGAAGTGTCCGCCTACGCCGGCGCCGGCGAGCATGCCTGCGCCCTTGCCGGCCCGGGAGGTGGATTGTTTGAGTTCGGCCTTGGCCAGCTCCACTTCCTGGCGCATCAGGGTGGACAGGTCCCGGGTCACATCACCGAGCAGATCGCCCAGGGACGCGTTGTCCGCTTTCACATGCGCCGCGCTGGGCGGCGGCTCAGGAATCTGGCTACTCATCACAGACCACCCGTCTGGCCACCCCGGGTGCGGTCCTGGGTGAGGGGATCGTTCGCCATGGGATCGTCAGCAAGCGCTCGGTCCCGCAGCGGGTCGTCGGACAGCTGGTTGCCGGACCAGGGTTCCTCCACCAGTTGCGGGCTGTCGAGCCCACTGGCCGGACCGGCGGACTCGGAGTAGCCGCTGCCCGGTGCGCCGCCGTCGTAGCCTGCCGTGGTGGTGGCCGGGGCGGGGAGTTGCACGGGCGGGGGAGGGACGGTTCCACCGGCAACGGGGTAGGACTGGCTGTACTGGTCCCCGTACGTGCTGCCGGAGTACTGTCCGGACAGGCCTGCGGCACTGGTGCCGGCAGACGAGGGGGAGGCCTCCGGCGCGCCTGCGGTGAGGCCGCGGGTGAGGCGTCCGGCCAGGACGCCGGCGCCTGCTGCGAGGAGCAGGAAGGTGCCGGGGCGGTTGCGGGCGAAGCGCTGGACCTCGTTCAGGAGGTCACCGGGCTCGCGGTTCTCCAGCCAGGACGCTATTGAGGAGGTGCGTTCAGCTGCCTGCCGGACCAAGTCGCTGGCCATGCCCTGCTGGTCCGGGGCGCTGGCCATGCTGTGGAGCTGGCTGGAAATGTTGCGGATGCCTTCGGCCGCTTTCTGCTGCTGTGTGCCGGCCTGGCTGGTCAGCCCCGACTTGGCCTGGTGCAGCAAATCCTGCGCATTGGACTTCGCCTCCTGCGCCACGTTCGCGGCCTCGCTCTTGGCCGTCTCCGCCACGTTCTGCGCCGATCCTTTGGCGGTCCGGGCTACGTCGGCTGCTTCTTCCTTGGCTGCATCCCTTCGGGATGAACCAGCGGCGTCCCCGGCCTGGGCGTCACTGGCCTGGGCGTAGCCGGTCTGGCTCTCGCCGGTGAGGGGAGTGGCGGTGGACGGGAAGGTGGCGGGCTCCCGCTCGCCAGGAATTCCTGTGCTGGCCGGAGGGGCCGTGTAAGCGGGATCCTCGGACCATTGGTTCTCTGTCATCTTCGCTCTCTTTCCAAGAAGGCCGGTTGTTGAATCAAGAACCAGCAATACTGGCCGTAAAATGATAAGCATGATTACTAATAAAAGGTAAGTACCCTTGCTAAGCGAGTTATAACCGTTCCAAAAATGTCAGCCGGAATGGCCATGCCTGCCCGGTCACAGCGAAGTGGAAAGTGGTGGGAAAAATGGACACAGCTCCATGGGTATGGGTGATAATTGCCGTTGTTGTGGTGGTGCTCATCGTGGTGCTGCTTCTGGCCGGAGGAAGGCGCCGGAAAGCAATGCAGGAGAAGCGGGACCAGGAGCACCGGGAAAAGGCTGCCGAGATCCGGCGCGAAGCCGAGAATATGGAAATTGATGCCCGCGAACGGGAGGCCAAGGCCATCCGGGCCCGTGCGGACGCCGAACAGGCCAAGGTTGACGCGGCGCGCCTCCAAAAAGAAGCTGAACAGCGCAGCCACGAGGCGCAGTCCCTGCGCGGCGATGTTGCCAGCCATACCCGCAAGGCGGACGAGATCGACCCCGACGCCGGAGTGGACCGCAGCCGGCGCCACGATACTCCTGCCGGCAGCGACAGGCGGTACGTGGACAATACACCTGACGGCACCGCGCATCCGAACACTGGAAATCCAGATGCCGGCCAGACGAACGCTGGACAATCGAACATCGGACAGTCCGACGTCGAGCCTGGCCGCGGCGCACACCGGGAAGCGACAGCTGCAGGTGCCAATGCGGAAATTCCTGAGGATGAATCCGGGCTGAGGCGTCAGCCTGGCCCCGGGAACACTTCCGCCGGGCGGGATGTACGGGGAGAGGAAAATCCGCGCATCTAGTCCGGCTGTCCCGGTGGTGGAATCAACCGCGGGATAGTCGCTGCGGCGTAGCTAAGGCTTGCGCGGCTTCAGGACGGGGGAAGGGGCTGCCCCTTCCCCCGTTCCCATGCCCTGGAGGAGTTCCTTGACGGCGTCGATGGAGGACACCTGCGGTTCCCACCCCAGGATGCGCCGGGCCCGGCTGGTGTCCATGATGGGTGCGCCGGCGGCCATCCCCACCCAGCCTGAATCGGTGGGCTGGATCCTTGCCCGCCACGTCAGGTCCACCACCGCGTGGAGCAGCCGCATGGGGATGGGCAATATTCTCTTCGCCCCGAGGATGCGGGCCAGTTCCTGGGGATTCAGGACGGGCTCTGCGGCGATGTTGAAGGCGCCACTGGCCCGCTGGTCCACGGCCCGCCAGTAAGCCTCTGCGACGTCGTCCGCATGAACTGCCTGGAAAACCAGGTTGTCCGGGGCCGGCAGCAGCGGGAGCCAAGGTTTCCACGGGACGAGCCGCGGAAAAATGTGCCCAAGGAAGTACCTGCCGATCTCACTTCCCGCCCGGCCCTGGAAAATGAGGCCCGGCCGGAGCCGGGCCACCGAAACGTCCGGATGTGCGGCGGCGAATTCATCCAGCAGTTTTTCCTGCTCGGCTTTGTGCCGGCTGTAGTGGGAGCCTGCCATTCCGGTTGCCGGCCAGGACTCGTCCCTGCGCGGCTCCTTGCTTGACTTGCTGTAGGCGCCCACGGAGGACGCGCAGACAACCTGCTTCACGCCTGCCCTGCCGGCAGCTTCCAGCGCGTTCTTCGTGCCGGTGACATTGGTCCGGTGCAGGAGGTCCAGGTTGTGGTTCGGCTGGATTTGCCACGCCAGGTGGACCACTGCGTCAACGCCCGCGAGGGCCTTTTCCAGCTTCTGCCCGTCCTGCTCCAGACCCACGTCCAGGGTGTGCCACTCCACGCCGGCGTAGGGCGCCAGTGAGGTGTCGGGGAGCCTGCGGCTGATGCCCACAAGCTGCAGGCTGCCGGGCTTCCGGGCGAGTTGGCCCTGCAGGTTGCGCAGCAGTGCTGTTCCGGCGTTTCCGCTTGCTCCGGTGATGGCGATGCGCATGGCAAAACTCCTTGGCGGGTTGGTCCGGTCGCCGCTTATATTCCGAGCCTACAGCGGAGAAGGATTGTTTTATAAGCAACCTTATGATTTGCTGCTTCTAAGTCTTGCCGCAGGCTTTCGGAACCAGACCGAGGGAAACCAACACTCATGCCCGAATCCTTTGCCGCACTTGCCATGGATGCTGCGCCTGTCCATCGCCAACAGCCGGAACCGGCACAACAACAAAGTCCTCCCGCCACTTCAGGGCGGCTGCGGGAGACATTCGAAAACGACCTGGTCCTGCGCTACCTGGACCTCGCCGAAGCCCTCGCTGCGCGGTTTGAAGCCCGCGGGAGGGAACGCGCAGACCTGAACCAGGTGGCCTACCTGGGCCTGGTGAAAGCGGCCCGCGGCTTTGACCAGGCCAAGGGCGAAAGTTTCCCCGCCTATGCCGCTCCCACCATCACGGGGGAACTCAAGAGGTACCTCCGGGACCGGACGTGGGTTGTTCGCCCGCCGCGCCATATCCAGGACCTGAGGACCCGGCTGTTCCGGGCGGAGCCCGAGCTGACCCAGTCGTTGGGCCGGAACCCCAGCGTTGCGGAACTGGCCGGCGAGCTGGGGACTGATCCCGCGGAAGTGCAGGAAGCGATTTCGGCGTCGAGCAGCATGCATCCGGATTCCCTGGACGCGGTGAACCCGAACTCCGACGCACCCTCCATCGGAGAAGTGCTGGCATGCCCGGACACGCCACTCGAGCGGCTTGAGGAACTGGCATGCCTGCGGGACGCCATGCAGGACCTGGACGACTCGGACCGCGAGCTTTTGTACCGGCGCTACTTCTGCGAGGAAACGCAGGTGCAGCTGGGGAAGCGGTTGGGGATGTCCCAGATGCAGGTATCCCGACGCCTGGCGAAGGTGCTGGTGGAACTGCAGCGGCGCTTGGAGACAAGCGCCCAGTTCTCCCGGCCTGAGGACATGGCCGGCAATGTAACCTCAACCCACGCCGGGCAAGCCGGCGGTATGGGCAGTCCGGTTGCGCCGTTCCGCCAGGCCCGGAACGCAGGGCACCAGGGCATTGCCCGCACTGGCGGCCGCCGCCTCGGCGGCACGCGGACCCGGTAGCAGGGGATCAGGTGGCAGCAGTCCCCCCAGCACGCCCTCGGGAGTGTGGCCATGGCGGAATTTCCGGCGACAGTGGGTTTCTGAGGACAGTGCACTTTCTGGGGACAGAGCAGCTTGTTACGACGGCGGTACGCCGTTTCGAAGGCGCCGGTGCGGGCCTGGGCGGAAAGGCTGGAAGAGCCCTGAAAGGAGCAACCGCAGCGCCCCAATCCCTATCTTGCCTGTTCAAACGGGTATCAGAACAAGCCTCTACAGCCGAAAAAGCCTGCGGCGCTGTTTAGGAGCAGGAGCAGGAGGGAACAGGTTGTTTATGGGAAGCTCTGAAACCTCCAAGCTCCGGGCTGTCCTGTTCGACCGGGACGGGACCCTGGTGGTCGATGTGCCCTACAACGGGGACCCCGGCAAAGTACGGCCCATGGCCGGCGCCAAGGCTGTGCTGGACAGCCTGCGGGCGGACGGCATTGCCACCGGCGTGATCAGCAACCAGTCGGGCATTGCCCGCGGGCTGATTACGGCCGAGGACGTGGCAAAGGTCAATGCACGCGTGGAAGAACTGCTGGGACCGTTCGACGTGTGGGAGGTCTGTCCGCATGCCGAACAGGATGGCTGCGACTGCCGCAAACCTGCTCCCGGGATGGTGCACAGCGCCTGCCGCAAACTTGGTATCACAGAATCCGAAGCCGCCCTGATCGGGGACATCGGTGCCGACGTGGGTGCCGCGGAAGCGGCAGGGGCCACCGGAGTACTGGTGCCCACCCCCGTGACACGCGTCGAAGAGGTAGCCGCTGCGCGGCTGGTCGCCCCTGATCTTGCCTCCGCCGTCGGACTGCTGCAGGGGACCGCCTGATGGGGCGCGTCCTGGTGGCCCGGCTGGACAGCATGGGCGACGTCCTGCTGGCCGGTCCCGCTGTCCGGGCAGTGGCAAACGGGCGGGCACAGTACGGCGGCAGCACCAACCACGTGGTCATGCTGTGCGGCCGGCAGGGTGAAGCTGCGGCCGCGATGCTCCCCGGGGCCGCAGAGGTCTACAGCTGGGACAGCCCCTGGATCATGAACCCGGCGCCCAGGATGACCGGCCCGCATGCCGACCGGCTGATCGAATATGTCCGCAATTCCCGGATCACCGAAGCCGTCATCCTTACGTCCTTCCACCAGTCACCGTTGCCGCTGGCGCTGTTGCTTCGGCTGGCCGGAGTGGAGCGCATCACGGGGGCCTCAACTGACTACGCAGGTTCACTGCTGGACGTACGCCTCAAGCCCGGTGAGGACTTTCCGGAAGACCAACCCGAGGCGGAACGGGCGCTGGGCATTGCCGAGGCCGCCGGTTTCCGGCTGCCAGCCGGGGACGACGGGAAGCTGCACGTCGACTCCGTCCCCGACGTAACCGACCTGGTAGGCGACGAGCCCTACGTTGTGGTCCACCCCGGAGCGGCCGTCCCCGCAAGGGCGTGGCCCCCGCTGCACCATGCAGCCGCCGTCGAACTCCTCCAGGGCGCTGGGTACCGCGTGGTGGTGACCGGCGGCCCGGCGGAAAAGTCATTGACCGCCACGGTGGCCGGCCCCTCGGCCCTGGACCTGGGCGGACGCACCGATCTTTCCACTATGGCTGGCGTGATGGCCGGCGCCGATGCCGTGGTCAGCGGCAACACCGGGCCTGCCCACCTGGCAGCTGCGGTGGGAACCCCCGTGGCATGCCTGTTTTCCCCCGTGGTCCCGGCCATCCGCTGGGCGCCCTACGGCGTGCCCCTGGAACTCCTCGGGGACCAGAACGCCCCCTGCCGCATGTCCCGCGCCCGGGTTTGCCCCGTCCTCGGCCACCCCTGCCTCGACTCGGTCCCGCCGGAAGAAGTGGTGGCCGCGGTGGAGCGCCTGATCAGCGGGGTGAGCTCCTTCAGCACCCATGTGAGTACCCGTAGAAAGGCCCGCAACAGATGAGAATCCTGCTCTGGCATGTTCACGGTTCCTGGACGGACGCGTTTGTCCGCGGCCGTCATGAGTACCTGCTCCCCGTCCTGCCCGAACGTGGGGCCTGGGGACTGGGCCGCGCCGGGAGGGACTGGCCGGACTCCGCGCGGGAGGTGGATCTGGCGACGCTCGACGCCGACGCCGTGGACGCCGTCGTCCTCCAGCGGCCCGAAGAGATCGACGAAGTGGTCCGCACGCTGGGGCGCATGCCCGGCGTCGACCTTCCGGCCGTGTTCGTCGAACACAACACCCCCAAGGGCAACTTCCCGAACATCAGCCATCCGCTCGCTGGCCAAAACAGCATCCCCGTTGTCCACGTGACCCATTTCAACCGGTTGGCCTGGGACAACGGCTCCGCTCCCACCACCGTGATCGAGCACGGCATCCCCGACCCGGGGCAGCTCTACACCGGCGAGCTGCCCGAACTGGGCGTCGTGATCAACGAACCCGTCCGCCGCGGCCGCGTTACTGGTACGGACCTGTTGCCCGCCTTTGCCTCTGTGGCACCGCTGCAGGTGTTCGGCATGAAGACGGACGGACTGGCCGAAGCCACCGGAATCGAACCTTCACTGCTGACAGCCCGGGGCGACCTGAAAACCGTTGAGCTGCACCGGGAACTGGCCCGCTGCCGGGTCTACGTCCATCCGATGCGCTGGACCTCGCTGGGCCTGTCCCTCCTGGAAGCCATGCATCTGGGCATGCCGGTGGTGGTGCTGGCGGCCACGGAGGCCCCCCGGGCGGTGCCGCAGGAAGCCGGCATTGTTTCCGCGGACGTCGACGAACTGCTCCGCTGCGCAGCGCGGCTGGTTGCCAATCCGGATGAAGCCCGACGGCGGGGACTTGCCGCCCGTGAGGCGGCGCTGGAGCGTTACGGCCTGGGCAAGTTCCAGGACCGCTGGGATGAGCTCCTGGCGGACCTGCGGACCCAGCCCCGGCACTCCGACAACGGACGTCCGGACGAGCGGATCCTCGTTCCGGCGCGGGAGAGGAAGACCCCATGAAGATCGCCATGATTTCCGAGCACGCCAGTCCGCTGGCGGCACTTGGAGGGGTGGATGCCGGCGGACAGAACGTGCACGTTGCCGCGCTGTCGGAAGCCCTTGCCAAGCGGGGCCACCACGTCACCGTCTATACGCGAAGGGACGGAACGGAGCTCCCCGGGAGGGTGCGGGTGGGACGGCGCCTCGAGGTGGTCCACGTCGACGCCGGCCCTGCCCGGCACGTGCCCAAGGACGAGTTGCTGCCCTACATGGGCGAACTCGCTGACGGTGTGGCCGCCGACTGGGGCCAGCGGCCGCCGGACGTGGTGCACGGGCACTTCTGGATGTCCGGCCTTGCCGCCCTCGACGCGGCCCGCCGGCCGGACACCAATTACCGGGTGCCAATGCTGCAGACCTTCCACGCGCTGGGAACCGTCAAGCGCAGGCACCAGGGTGCCGAGGACACCAGCCCCGAGGCGCGCCGCTGGCTGGAACCAGGGGTGGGCCGCTCTGCGGACCGGATTATCGCCACCTGTTCGGACGAGGTTTTCGAGCTCAAGGCCATGGGCATCGCCACCGGCAAGATCTCCATCGCGCCCTGCGGTGTGGATCTTGGCTTCTTCTCACCGGAGGGTCCGGCCGCCGCGCGGAAGCGCCGCTACCGGATCCTGTCCGTAGGGCGGCTGGTGCCCCGCAAGGGCGTGGACCTGGTCATCCGTTCGCTCCCGTACCTCAAGGCGGCCGGATTCGAGGACGTCGAACTCCTGATCGTGGGCGGCGGCGACTCGAACGGGATGCACGCCGACCCGGAAATCCGCCGCCTCATGGACCTTGCGGCCCAGCTTGGCGTATCGGAGCAGGTAACCCTGCAGGGCCAGGTGTCCCGGGCTGAAATGCCCGGCATCTTCCGCAGCGCCGACGCCGTCGTGTGCGCACCCTGGTACGAGCCCTTCGGCATCGTCCCGCTGGAGGCCATGGCCTGCGGTGTGCCCGTGGTGGCAGCCGCGGTGGGCGGTCTCCGGGACACGGTGGTGGACCATGCCACGGGCCTGCATGTGCCGCCCAAGGACCCTGAAGCCATTGCGTCGGCCCTGTCGCTGCTTCTGGAAAACCCCGACCTCAGGGCCAAGCTCGGCCAGGCCGGCGAGCGCCGGGCCCGCACCCGCTACTCCTGGGACCGGGTGGCAGCGGAAACCGAAAAGGCCTACCAGTTGGCCGTGGCCGGCGTCCAGAAAAGCGCCCAGGCGGGCGCTCCGGCCGGGATCGTACCGATGGAAGGAGCCGCACTGTGACTGCCGAATCATCCCTGCGTGAATCAAGCCTGCGCGAAGCAGACCTCCGCACACTGATGGTGCCGCCGGCGCTGCCTGCGGTGCTCCCGGGAGCCACGTTCGTGGACCCCGCCAGTGCGGACGCCGTCCGAACCCACCTGGACAACGTGCTTCCGGCACTCGAATCGCTGCGCAGCCAGTCCGGCCGGCTTGCCGCCTGGGGTGTGGAGCTGGCCCAGCGCCTGCTTCGCGGGCATCGGCTCCTGGCGGCAGGAAACGGCGGCTCGGCCGCGGAGGCGCAGCACCTGACCGCCGAATTGGTGGGGCGGTTCGACTCCGAGCGGGTGCCCTTCTCCGCAATTTCCCTGCATGCCGAGTCGTCCGCCGTCACCGCGATCGCCAACGACTACGGGTACGACGACGTCTTTGCCCGGCAGGTGCGGGCGCACGGCCGTTCGGGCGACGTGCTGATGCTGCTGTCCACCAGCGGCAAGAGCCCCAACCTGCTGCGGGCTGCGGAAGCTGCCTCCCGCCTCAACGTGACCACCTGGGCGCTTACCGGCTCCGGACCCAACCCCTTGTCCGAGGCCTGCGACGAGGCGGTCATGGTTGACGCCTTGAACGCCAATGCCCAGGAAGGGCACCTGATCGCGCTGCACGCCGTGTGCCGCGCCTTCGACCTTGAGGTGGCCCGGCACACTCCCTCCCTGACCACCGCGGTGGCAAACGGTGGCCTGCGATGAGGATCGTTGTGGTGGGCGACGTGATGCTCGACGTCGACCTTTCCGGTGAGGCAACCCGGCTCAGCCCTGATGCCCCCGTCCCCGTGGTGGACGTCTCGGGCGTCCGCCGCCGTGCCGGCGGTGCGGGCCTGGTGGCGCGCATGCTGGCGCAGGACGGCTGGCCAGTCACCCTGGTGACGGTCCTGGGGAATGACGACGCCGGCAGCCAGCTGCGTGCACAGCTCGCCGGGGTGCGGCTCGTGGCGGGGAACAGCGGCCACCCTTCGCCGGTCAAGACCCGGGTCCGGGCAGGTTCCCATCCGGTGGTCCGTTTCGACCAGGGCTGTGAGAAGACCCCGGTCCCCGACGTCAGCCCCGCCATGCTCCGTGCCGTGGAGAAAGCCGGCGTGGTCATCGTTGCCGATTACGGCAGGGGCCTGGCGGCCAACCCGCAGCTGCGGGACCTGCTCGCACGGCTCGCCGGCACCGTGCCCATCATCTGGGATCCGCACCCCTCCGGGCCCGAACCCGTGCCGGGCATCGCCGTCGTGACTCCGAACATTTCCGAAGCCACCAAGGCCGTGCAGTCCGGAGCCGGCGGCGTGCCCGACTCCGATGACCCCGCGGCAGCCGTAGCGGAGGTCCTGCTGCAGCGTTGGCGCAGCCAGGCCGTCCTGGTGACGAAGGGCGAGGAGGGGGCCGTCCTGCTGCAGCAGGGAGAAGCCGCTTCCCATGCCGTTCCCGCGCCGCGCGTGGAAGCGGGCGACCCGTGCGGCGCCGGCGACCGGTTGGCGGCCAGCCTTGCAGTGCACCTCCTGGCCGGACGCGACCTGCCGGAAGCGGCCGCCCTGGCAGTCCATGACGCTGCGGATTTCCTGGCGGCAGGGGGAGTCTCGGCATTGCCGGAGACCGATGAACCCGATGCTGCCGCCGGTAGTCCCAGGCCCACGCCGGCCCCGGCCCGGCGAACCACCGAGCCGCTGCTGCTTGCCCGCTCGGTGCGCGAAAGCGGCGGAAAGGTGGTGGCTACGGGTGGTTGCTTCGACCTGATCCACGCGGGCCACATCCGGTCCCTCGCAGCAGCCCGGGAGCTGGGGGACTGCCTCATCGTCTGCCTGAACTCCGATGACTCGGTGCGGCGGCTCAAGGGCCCGGAGCGCCCCATCATTGGCCAGCACGACAGGGCGGAACTGCTTCTGGCCATGGAATGCGTGGACGCCGTGATGGTCTTCGATGAGGACACCCCCGAGGCCGCGCTGGATCGGCTCCGCCCCGATATCTGGGTCAAGGGCGGCGACTACAAAGGCGCCCGCCTCCCCGAGGCGGACCTGGTGGAAAGCTGGGGCGGCCGCTGCCTTACCGTCCCCTTCCACCCCGCCCGCTCCACGACAGGCTTGGCGGACGCACTCGCCAAGGTCAGCTGATCCGCTACTTCGCAAACTTGTTTTCCCCATTGAAAGGAACACCATGACTGCAGAACCAACTGCAACTGCCTCCACCACGCCCGGCCGCGTCCTGGTAACGGGAGGTGCCTCCGGACTGGGGGCCGCCGTCGTCGACGCTGTCCTCCGTTCAGGCGGCACCCCGGTGGTCCTGGACCGCGACATCAGCAGCGTCTCCGGCGTGAAGGCGTTCGAAGTGGATGTGGCGGACCGCGCCGCGGTGGAGCACGCTGTCCGGGAAGCCGCCGAGACCTTGGGCGGCCTGGACGCGGTGGTCACCGCTGCCGGGATTGACCGCTGCGGCAAGCTGGCCGACGTCGAAGCCACCGAATGGGAAAAGGTCATCGGGGTCAACCTGATGGGCACCGTTTCCACCGTGCGCGCGGCGCTGCCCTACCTTAAGGAAAGCCACGGCCGGGTAGTCACCGTCGCTTCAACCCTGGGCAAGCGCGCCGTGGCCGATGCCACCGCCTACTGCGCCTCCAAGTTCGGCGTTGTGGGCTTCAGCCACGCGCTCGCTGCGGAAACCGGTGGCGAAATCGGCGTGACCACCATGATCCCCGGCGGCATGAAGACGCGCTTCTTCGATGACCGGACGGAGCAGTACAAGCCGCAGGACGATTCCCGGCTCAACGACCCCGCCAACACTGCGCAGGCCATCCTGTTCGCCCTCAACCAGCCAACGGGCTGCGAGGTCCGCGAAATGCTGATCTGCCACGAGGAAGAAGGCTCCTGGCCCTAAGCCGGAACAGGCCGAACCACTGCTGTGGCCGCACGCACCTGGTGCGGCCACAGCAGGACCACCAGCAGCAACTCATCCAGCACCGAAAGGCGGGAGGAACACCATGCCCACCACAGCCATCGAAACAACCGCAGGCAATGAAACAGCCCAGGGCGCCGGCGTCACCATCCAGGACCCGCGAACCGGGGAGGTGCTTTGGACAGTTCCCGAAGCGGAACCGGACGCAGTGAACGATGCCGTGAGCGTGGCCCGCAGGGCTGCCCCCGGCTGGGCAGCAACAGCTCCCGCCGAACGCGGTGCAGCCCTCCGTGCCGCCGCCAAGGCGCTCGAAGCAGCTGCACAGGAACTCGCGGGCTTGAACGCCAGCGAAACCGGACGGCCGGAAGCCGAGGCATTGGCAGGCATCGCCGCCGGTGTCTCCACCCTGGAGCAGTATGCCGAACTGGGCCCGGTCCAGCGCGGCCACAGCCTCCGCGGCAGCCGGTCAGCCACCGACTACACCATCGCTGAACCGCGCGGGGTGGCAGTCCTGCTGACCCCGTGGAACGACCCCGTAGCCGTAGCCTGCGGACTCATCGGCGCCGCGCTGGTCACAGGCAACGCGGTGATCCACAAACCCAGTGAGCGCTGCCCGCGCCTGGGCGAGGCGCTGGGCGAGGTCCTGGCCCCGGCCTTCCCCTCCGGTGTCTTCCTGACCATTTCCGGCGCGGCCGGAGTAGGTGCCGCCCTGTCCCAGGCGGAGGTGGACGTCATTGCCCATGTTGGATCCAGCGCATCCGGTGCCCGGATAGCCCAGGCAGGAGCCCTCACGGGCGCCCATGTCATCAGGGAAAACGGCGGCAATGACCCGTTGCTGGTGGACCGTGACGTCGACCCGGCCTGGGCGGCGGAGCAGGCCGCGATCGGTGCGTTCGCCAACAGCGGGCAGATCTGTACTTCGGTGGAACGGATCTATGTCCACCGCGATATCGCCAAGGAGTTCTGCAACGCCCTGGAGGCAGAGGCGGCGCTCCGGAACAACAATGGCACCGTGGCACCGCTTGTGGACCTGCGGATGCGGGACGCCGTCCACGCCCACGTTGCCGATGCCCTGGCGCAGGGCGCGCGCGCCGTCGAGGGCGGCAGCGTGCCGGACGGGCCCGGTTCCTTTTACCCCGCTACGGTCCTGCTGGACTGCACCGATGATATGCAGGTCATGGCCGAAGAGACGTTCGGTCCGGTGGCGCCGGTGCAGGTGGTGGACACGTTCGACGACGGCCTGCGCCTGGCCTGCAGCGGCAGGTACGGCCTGGCCGCCACCGTCCTGAGCGGCAACATCGCACACATCCAGCAGGCAGTGGCCGCGCTGCCCGTGGGAACCGTGAAGGTCAACGCAGTGTTTGGCGGCGCACCCGGAGGTGCTGCCCAGCCACGCGGAGAGAGCGGTGCCGGGTTCGGCTACGGGCCCGAGCTGCTGGACGAGTTCACCCAGGTCAAGGTGGTGCACATCGAAGCTCCGCCGGCACCGGCAGGTTCCGGAGCCGGTTCCGTCCCCGAGGAACAGGACCTGCCATGAGTGCGTCCCCGGAACATGCCGATCTCTCCACCCAGCGGGCACTGTCCGACTGGCTGCCCGGCCGGCTGGCCGCGGAGCAGCCTTCGATCCTGGTAATCGGTGACGTCATGCTGGACGGCTGGTGGAGCGGCAACATTGAACGGCTGTGCCGGGAAGCCCCGGCGCCGGTGGTGGACATCCAGACCCGTGAATCGGTTCCGGGCGGGGCGGCCAACACCGCCATGAACTTGGCTGCCTTGGGCGCGAAGGTGTCGGTGGCCGGGATCATCGGCGCCGACGACGCCGGTGAGGACCTGCGCGGGCAGCTTGCCGCCGCAGGCATCGATGTCCAGCACCTGCACACGCACCCGGACATGGTTACCACCACCAAGATCCGGATCAGCAGCGGGGGCCAGGTGATGCTGCGCCTCGACGACTCGGCCAAAACTGTCCCTGCCGACGCCCTCGCCGCGCTCACCGCGTCGGTGGGTGCCGCCGTCGAACGCCGGGATGCTGTCCTGGTGTGCGACTACGGAACCGGCGTGGTGGCGGACCCCGTCCGCACAGCTCTTGCCGAGGTCCTTGGCAGCGGCACTGCCGGAACCGACCGTCCGCTCGTGGTGGTTGACGCGCATGACCCCCGCCCGTGGGCCGCCCTGCAGCCCGACCTGGTGACCCCGAATGCGCAGGAGGCCGCGCAGCTGCTGGACCGGAAACTGCCGGAAGGCCAGGAACGGGTGGACGCGGTGGGTGCCGAGGCTGCAACGTTGCTCCAGGGAACCGGCGCGCGCGCCGTGGTGGTCACGCTGGACCGGGACGGCACCGTGCTGTTGACGTCCGACGGCGTGCGGCACCGCACGTGGGCACGGCCGGCAGCCGAGAAACAGGCATCCGGGGCGGGCGATACCTTTGTGGCGGCCCTGACCTTGGCCCGCGCAGCCGGGCTGCCGCTGACCGCCAGCCTGGACCTCGCCCAATCGGCTGCCGACGTGGTGGTGCACCAGCCCGGCACCTCCGTGTGCAGCACCGCCCAGCTCAGCCGGTATCTGGAGGCTTTCGCGGACACGGCGCTAAGCGCGGATGAGCTGGAGCGGCAGATGGAGCTGCACCGGGCCCAGGGCCAGCGGATCGTGTTGACCAACGGCTGCTTCGACGTGCTGCACAGCGGTCACACCCGCTACCTGAACCAGGCCAAACAGCTGGGTGACGTCCTGGTGGTGGCCCTGAACAGCGACGACTCCGTGCGCCGGCTCAAGGGTGCCGGCCGGCCCATCAACAACGAGGTGGACCGGGCAGCGGTGGTGGCGGCCCTCAGCTGCGTGGACTACGTGACGGTGTTCGACACCCCTACGGCCACGCCGCTGATCCGCAGGCTCCGGCCTGAGGTGTACGCCAAGGGCGGGGACTACACCCCCGAAATGCTGGAAGAGACACCGGCCGTGGAGGAGTATGGCGGCCGGGTGGCCATCCTGGACTATGTGGCAGAGCGGTCCACCACGGCCGTGGTGAACCGGATCCGGGACGGCAAGGGGGCAGCCAGCCCGGTCAACTAGGGTTGAGGCATGACTGAAGCGGGGCAAGGGTAATGGGCAAACGCGGAAAGTCAGGCGGCCGGGGCCGGCCCGCACCGGGAGTGGTGGAGGTGCCCAAGGGTGCTGCCCCCACTGGTCCGGTGGAGGGTGTCTATTACATCGATACCGGTGACTGCGAGCTGGTGGCGGACCAGGACAATTCCACCGGTTGGCTCCTGAAGATCAACGGCGTCATGAGCTCACACATCGACCTGGCTGATCCGCTGTTCCTGGACTTCGAGTACATGCGGTGGATGGCGGCGCTCATCGAGTCGCGGTGGCCGCCGTCGTCCGCTGCCGGTTCCCCTGCCGGGGGCGGCCACAAACTCCGTGGGCTGCATCTGGGCGGTGGCGCCTGCTCCATGGCGCGCTACTTCTCCGCTGCCTACCCGGACGCCCGGCAGGTGGTGGTGGAACTGGACGGGAAGCTGGCGGAGTACGTGCGCGGGTGGTTCGACCTTCCCAAGGCGCCTTTGCTGCGGATCCGCGTGGGGGAGGCCCGCGCCGTGACCGAAACCCTCACCGCCCAGACCCGTGACTTCATCATCCGGGACGTCTTTGCTGGCGCCCATACCCCGCGCCCGCTGACCACGGCGGAGTTCACTGCCCACGCCAAGCGGGTCCTGGCGCCGGGCGGCCTGTACGTGGCCAACTCCGGCGATGCCCCGGACCTCAGGAACGCACGGGAGGATGCCGCCACCATCGCGGCCGCGTTCAAGCACACGGTGATCATCGCCGACCCCGCCATGCTGAAGGGCAGGCGCTACGGGAACATGGTGATGGCCGGCAGCGACGTGCCCTTCGGCGACGACCCCCAGCTGCGCCGCCGGCTCCTGGGCGGTGCCGTCCCCGCGCACCTTTGGGACGACGCCCAGGTGCGGGCGTTCGCCGCCGGCACGCCGGTCCGCCACGACCCCGTCCCGCCCCCACCGATTAATCCCCACCGGCCCCCTGACCTCACAAGTTCGGCCAGGTAACCCTGCCGGCGTGGGCCCTTTTTAATTTCAGCGTCCAAAACGGCAGTTACCCAGCAGTCGATGAGGATTCCTGCTTCCCCAGGAGCGCTTCGCGGTGCTCCGCCATCCGGTCCTGGAGCGCCTGTACGACGGCAGCCACGGCAGGACGGCGCAGCGAGTCCGGGCGCAGGACCATCCAGTAGGGGAGCAGTTCGCCGATCTTGTCGGGCAGCAGCCGGACCAGGTCATCGTGGAGGTCTGCCATGAAGCACGGCAGGAATCCCACGCCGGCGCCGGCCCGGGTGGCTTCCACATGGACGAACACATTGGTGGAGGTAAGGCCGTCGCGCATGGCCGGGACCAGCCGGCGAGGTGCGTCGAGGTCGTCCACCTGCAGCATCGAGTCCACGAAGTACACCAGTGGGTGCTGGTTGAGTTCGGCCACGGTGGCCGGCATCCCATGCTCCTCGAGGTAGGTGCGGGAGGCGTACATGCCCAGCCGGTAGTCGCCCAGCCGGATGGCCTCGGCCCGGTGCACCTGGGGTACGCCCACCACCACCTCGATGTCCAGCCCCGACCGCTGTTGCAGGGCCCGGCGGGTCATGGTGACCACTTCCACGCTGAGGCCGGGGTGGTCCCGGCGCAGCCGTGCCACGGCCGGGGCGGCAATATAGGCGCTGAAGCCATCCGTCGCGGTCATTCGTACGACGCCGGCAATCGCGTCGGGTGCCTGGCCCGTCGGTCCCAGCGTGCCCAGCACCGCCTCCACCTGTTCCGCCGCCCGCACCGCCTGTTCGCCAAGCTCCGTCAATTCCCAGCCTCCGGCGGCCCGGGACAGGACCCTGCCGCCGAGCGCCTTTTCCAACGCGGCTACCCTGCGCGAGACCGTGGTGTGGTTCAGGCCCAAAGCCTGTGCCGCCGTCGTAAATTTTGCCGAGCGTGACACCGCAAGCAGGACCAGCAGGTCATCGGGATTCGCGTTCATATCTGCAATTGTGCACATACTTAGTGCTCTTTTGGCCATTGAAGTGCCTTCTTTGTGCAGCAATACTCATCTGAGTCACTTGTGCTGGAGATCACAGCGCGTGTCAATGTGGACACTGAGGAGAACCATGAGCATTGAGCAAGGCCGGGCAATCGACGCCGGGCATGCACCCAAGGAATCGGGACTGAAGAGGGTTGTTGCCGCATCAATGGTGGGCACGGTGGTGGAATGGTACGAGTTCTTCCTGTACGCCACTGCCGCCACCCTGGTATTCGGCAAGTACTTCTTTCCCGCCACGGGGAATGACCTGGACGGAATCATCCAGGCCTTCCTGACCTATGCCGTGGGCTTCATCGCCCGCCCGCTGGGCGGCATCGTGTTCGGCCAGATTGGCGACAAGCTGGGCCGCAAGCCCACCCTGCAGCTGACCATCGTCATCATCGGCGTGTCCACGTTCCTGATGGGCTGCCTCCCCGGTTTCGCCGACATCGGATACCTGGCTCCGGCGCTGCTGGTGGCCCTGCGCTTTATCCAGGGCTTCGCGCTGGGCGGCGAATGGGGCGGAGCAGTCCTCCTCGTGGCCGAACAGAGCCCGAACAAGACCCGCGCCTTCTGGTCCAGCTGGCCGCAGGCCGCCGTCCCGGTGGGCAACCTGCTGGCCACCCTGGTGCTCTATATCATGTCCACCACCCTCAGCAGCGAGGCCTTCCTCGGCTGGGGCTGGCGCGTGGCCTTCTGGCTCTCCGCCGTAATCGTCTTCGTGGGCTACTACATCCGCACCAACGTCAGCGAGTCGCGCATCTTCCTCGAGGCCAAGGAGTTGGTCGAAAAGGAACAGGCCGTCAGCTACGGCGTGTTCGAAGTGCTCCGTAAGTACCCCAAGGGCATCTTCCAGGCCATGGGCCTGCGGTTCGCGGAAAACATCATGTACTACCTGGTGGTCAGCTTCTCGATTGTCTACCTCAAGAGCGTGCACAAGTACGACACCTCATCGCTGCTGCTGGCGCTGCTGATCGCGCACATCATCCACTTCGCCATCATTCCGCAGTACGGCCGCCTGGCGGACCGGATCGGCCGCAAGCCCGTCTACCTGGCCGGCGCCGTCCTCGGAGCCACCTGGCCGTTCTTCGCGTTCCCCATGTTCGATACCCGCAACGCCGTGGTGATCGTCCTGGCCGTGACCATCGGCCTCATCCTGCACGGCCTCATGTACGCCGGGCAGCCAGCCATCATGGCCGAAATGTTCCCCACCCGCATGCGGTACTCCGGTGCCTCCCTGGGCTCGCAGGTCACGTCCATCTTTGCCGGGTCATTGGCGCCGCTGCTGGCCACCCAGTGGCTCAAGGACACCGGGTCCTGGCTGCCCACCGCCATCTACCTGGTGGTCGCCTGCGTCATCACCGCAGTGGCCGTGCTGAGCCTGAAGGAGACCAAGGGTGTTGCGCTGGAGGACGTTGACAAGGAAGATGCTGCCCGCGAAGGGCTGCTGACCGCCGCACGCTGACTGAAACCCGCTCAACCGTGCGGGGCGTACGAATCGTGAGGGCATATAAAGGAGAACTGGAATGGACAACACGCTGAATGGACGCAAGGCCCTGGTCACCGGTGGTGCCAGTGGAATCGGTGCCGCCTGCGTGCGCGCACTCTCGGCGCGCGGCGCGAAAGTGGTGGTGGCCGACGTCGATGCCGCCGCTGCCGAGGCCCTCGCGGACGAGGTGGGCGGCAGCGCATGGGGCGTTGACCTGCTGGACACAGACGCACTGGCCACCCTGAGCCTGGACTGCGACATCCTGGTCAACAATGCCGGAATCCAGCGCATCAACCCCATCCAGGAGTTCGATCCCGCGGACTTCCGCCGGATCGTTACTTTGATGCTGGAGGCGCCGTTCCTGCTGATCCGGGCAGCCTTGCCGCATATGTATGCCAACAACTTCGGCCGCATCATCAATGTGTCTTCGGTGCACGGCATCCGTGCCTCCCCGTTCAAGAGCGCGTACGTCTCCGCCAAGCACGGCCTGGAGGGGCTGAGCAAGGTGACGGCGCTGGAGGGCGGCCCGCACGGAGTCACCTCCAACTGCATCAACCCCGGATATGTGCGCACACCGCTGGTGGAGAAACAATTGGCGGACCAGGCCCAGGTGCACGGCATCCCCGAATCCGAGGTGCTGTCCAAGGTGATGCTCACCGAATCCGCCATCAAGCGCCTGGTGGAACCGGAAGAGGTGGCCTCCCTGGTGGCGTGGCTGGCGTCGAACGACGCCGGCATGGTCACCGGCGCCAGCTACACGATGGACGGCGGCTGGTCCGCACGCTAGCGCAGGCCCCCTGGCACCCTAGTCCAGGGGCTTGACCATCCGGTGGTCGAAAAAGAAGACACCGTACGGCGTCTTGACTCCCACCGACCGGCGGTCCTGCCATACGACGACCCCTTCGCGCCTGCCGCTGAAGGGGTCGTCGCCTATCACCGTGTCCCCAACCCGGTAAGGGCAACGGGGTCCGAGGGCCGCCACCGTCCGGCCCCAGGCTGCCGCGAGGACAGTGCCGAGGCTGACGGGCTGTCCCATCTCCGAAAGATCCTGCGCATAGTCCTTGGCCACGTGACCAACTCCTTCAAGCGGCAGCCCGCCGCCTGCTAACGGTGCTGGTCGGCGGAACGCTCCCAGCAGAGGATGGTCCTCCCATTCCGGCCGCCACCGTACTCCTACGCTAGGTGCTATTCACACCAGTCACACCAGTAACAGGTACTCGCGTTTCGAAGACCCGCTACTTGCCCGCTCCGGTCCCGTTGACGATCTCCTCCGCGTTCTCGAATGCCCACGCCACCAGTGGTACCAGGAGCGCGCTCAACTCGTAGCCCCGCTCGGTGAGGCTGTAGTCCACCCTCGGCGGAATGACGGGCTGCGCGTTCCTGCTCACCAGGCCGTCACGCTCGAGTGTCTTCAACGTCTGTGCCAGCATCTTCTCGCTGATGCCCTCGGCCCGGCGTCGCAGATCGCTCCAGCGCTGTTCGCCCTCGGACAGCGCAAGCAGGATCAGGACACCCCATTTGCTGGTGATGTGGTCCAGCACCACACGGCTGGGGCACCCTGCCGGGAACACGCCGTCGTCAAACGCCAAGGGCAGGGGAGCTGCTTTCATACCGGTAGCTTACCTAAAGGTCAGTACCTTACTTAGAAGTGCGTACTCCCTTTTGGGAAGTTTTGTCCGCGGGCGGCGGTTGTGCTCTTCGACAGAGCAAAATCCCGAAAGGAATCATCGTGAGCATTGTTGTTACAGGCGCCACTGGACAGTTGGGCCGGCACGTTCTGGAAGCCCTCCTGGAGCGGGGAGTACCTGCGGAGGAAATCGTGGCGGCCGGCCGTTCGGTGGACAAGCTCGCGGACTTCGCCGGGCGCGGGTTGCAGGTCAAGCCCATGGACTACGCCGATGCAGGCTCGGTCGCAGCCGCCCTCAAGGGTGCGCGGCGCGTGCTGCTCATTTCCGGCAGCGAAGTGGGACAGCGGGTCCAGCAGCACCGGACTGTCATTGAAGCCGCCAAGGCGGAGGGCGTGGAGTTGCTGGCCTACACCAGCATCGCCAACGCGGACACCACGGCCATGAAGCTGGCCGATGAACACAAGGCAACCGAGGCGCTGCTGCGCGAATCCGGAGTGCCCTTCGTGCTGCTGCGCAACGGCTGGTACCTGGAGAACTACACGGAGCAGCTGCCCGGAACCCTTGCCCAGGGCGCTCTCGCGGGCAGTGCCGGCGAGGGCAAGGTCAGCGGGGCCGCCAGGGTGGACTACGCGCACGCGGCCGCTGCAGTCCTGGTGGCCGACGCCCAGGCCGGCAAGGTTTACGAACTGGGCGGCGATGACGCTTTCAGCATGGCGGACCTGGCGGCGGAGATCAGCGCCGCAACCGGAAAGGCCATTAAGTACAACGACCTGCCCGCGGAGGAATACGTTGGCGTGCTCACTGGTGTTGGCGTACCGGAGGCTTTCGCTGAAATCCTTGCGGATTCCGACCTTGGCATCGCGCGCGGCGATCTCCTGGTCAGCACCGGCGACCTGCGTCGGCTGATCGGGCGCCCGACGACGTCGCTGGGCCAGGCGGTCAGCTCCGCCGCTGCTTCCGCCTAGGACAGAAACGGCGAGGTGCCCGGCCCCTTTGGGGGACCGGGCACCTTTCGTTTTTAAGCTGCTCCCCGGGCGTGGTTCGCTGCCGTCGGCAGCAGCTACTTCACGAGGTCGTTGGTGTACGTATCGGCAAGCTTGATGTCCTTGTTTCCCACGTCCGGGTTGGCTACCTGCTGGGTTTTCAGGACAGCCTGGACGCCGTCTTCGGTGAACGTACCGTCCTTGCTCAGGGTCTTCTTGAGGTCGTCGATGACTTTCGCGTAGAGATCCTTGTCGCCGCCGGCGAAGCTTTCCGGCATCTTGGCCGCGATTTCGGCACCGGAGTGACCGTTGATGTACTCAAGGGTGCGCTTGATGGCCTTGGCCAGCTTGGCGGCCGTGTCCTTGTTCTGGTTCAGCCAGTCCGTCTTGGCGTAAAGGCAGGCGGAAGGCCAGGAATCAGTGGAGAACACTTCCTTCAGCCCCTCGGCCGTGCGGACGTCCTCCAGGACTACAGGATTGTGGCCAATGCGCTTGGTGAGGACCGATACGTCCGGTTCGAGCATTACGGCTGCGTCAACCTGGCCCTGCTCAACAGCGGCAACGGCGGAAGATCCCGCGCCGATGGCGGACACCGCTGCATCGGACTGCTGCATGTTGTTCTTGGCCAGCAGGAACTTCACGAACATGTCCGTGGAGGAGCCCGGCGCCGTCACCCCCACGTTCTTGCCTTTGAGATCGGCAATTGTCTTGATCTGGCCTTCGTTCTTCGGCGCCACCAGCAGGGCAAGGCCGGAAGACTGGCCCATGTCCACGAAGGCCTTGATCTGCTGGTTCTTGGCCTGCATCTGGATGGTGTGCTCGTAGTAGCCGCTGGTCACATTGGTGCTGCCACCAACCATGGCGGTCAGGGCCTTCGAGCCGCCTTGGAGGTCCTGGAGTTCGACGTCCACGCCTTCATCCTTGTAGTACCCAAGCTGCTGGGCCAGCGTCGTCGGAAGGTAGGTCAGGAGGGTCTGGCCGCCCACGCCGATAACCACCTTGCCGCCCCCGCCGCCTCCGCCGGCCGCGGCTGATCCGCTCTGGCCGGGAGGGGCTGCGGCGGGGGCACCACAGGCCGAGAGTGCCAGGGCAACTGCAGCAATCAGGGTCAGCGGCCGGAGGAGGACCCGGCCACGGCGCCGGGTTGATTTGTCTGTCATGGGTATCCCTTTCAGGCGGTTACGGAAAGTTGGCGCTGGTAGGCGGCTTTGGGCTGTGGCACCTGGTCAGGAGGACCGGACAGGGCGCCATCTGAGGAGGTGCCGCTCCAGGCGGTTGACGAGGAGGTCGATGATGAGGACCACAATCATGAGGATGAACATCCCGGCGAAGACGCCCTTGGTGTCGAAGACGCCCTGGGCCTGGGCAATGGCGTAGCCCATGCCACCTGAGGCGCCCAGGTACTCACCCACCACTGCGCCGGTGATGGCGAAGCCCACGCTGATGTGCAGGCTGGAGAAGATCCACGTGAGGGCACTGGGAATGAAGACATGGCGCAGGAGCTGCTTTTCGCTGGCCCCCAGCATTTTGGCGTTGTCCACCAGGACCCGGTCGACGCTCTTGACGCCTTCCAAGGTGTTGAAGAAGACGATGAAGAACACCAGGGTGAAGCCGAACGCCACCTTCGACCAGATACCCAGTCCGAACCAGAGGAGGAAGATCGGAGCGAGGACCACGCGCGGGAGCGCATTGAACATCTGGAGGAACGGGTCCAGCAACCGTTCCAGGAAACGGACCCGGGCAAGGATGAAACCCAGGAGGAGTCCGACGGCGGCCCCCACCAGGAAGGCGAGGATGGCCTCCTGCATGGTCACCCAAAGATGGGGGAACACAAACCCTGATGACACCCAGAGCCACACGGTCTGGAAGATGTCGGAGGGAAGGGGGAAGAAGAATTCATCAATCACCCCGGCCCGGCCCAGGACCTCCCACGCTCCCAGCACGAGGACCGTGAGGAGGAGTTGGATGCTCCGCATGGCCAGCGCCGACATCTCACCTCGACGTGGCTGGCGGTTGCCGGTGTGTCGGTCCTGTGCCGCAAAGGAACCGTTCTTCCTTGAACCTGTTTTCCTTGAGCCGAGGATGGTCACGCGGCCTCACCTTCCTCGGCGAGCGCACTTTCGTAGGTCTTTGAGACTTCGACTTTCAGCCGGCCCCAGATTTCCCGGTGCAGGGCCACGAAGCGGGGGTCGTCCCGAATGTCCAGCAGATCGCGCGGGCGGGGAATGTCGATGTCGTAGCTTCCCACCACAGTGCTTCCGGGGCCTGCTCCAAGGATGAGCACTTCATCGGACAGCGCGATCGCTTCGTCGAGGTCGTGGGTAATGAATACCACTGCCTTGCCGGATTCCTGCCAAAGCTGCAGAAGTTCGTTCTCCATGATTTGGCGGGTCTGGACGTCCAGGGCAGAGAAGGGCTCGTCCATCAGGAGGATGTCCGGGTTCACGATCCAGGCCTGGGCTATGGCTGTGCGTTTGCGCATGCCGCCGCTGAGCTGGTGCGGGTAGCGGTCCGCAAAATTCTTGAGGCCCACTTTTTCCAGCCAGCGCCGGGACTCCGCGTGGGCCTCCGCCTTGGAGACACCGGCCATAGTCAATCCGAGGCTGACATTGTCGATTACGGTTTTCCACGGCAGCAGGGCGTCCTGCTGGAACATGTAGGACGCCCGGCGGTTCACGCCGGTCACGGGTTCCCCGAAGCTCCTGACTTCCCCAAAGCTGGGTGTCAGCAGGCCGGCCGCCATGTTGAGGATGGTGGACTTGCCGGATCCCGTAGGGCCAACAATCGAGACGAAGCGGCCGGGCTCGACTTTCAGGTCGATGTCCCGCACGGCGAAGTAGGTCTCGCCTCCGGACGTTGGAAATTGTTTAGTGCACCCGGTGAGCTCCACCGCATATCCGGACGTGCCTGGCTGTGCAGCTGGCATCTTTGCCTCTTCCCGGCCGGCTCCGGCCGCTTGTTCCCCCTGTTGGTTCGCGTCTGCGGCACGAAAGTGGTTTATCGGTCCGCGTACGGAGAACCGCTTGCGGACTCCGGTGTTCTTGCTCAATGCAGGTTGATTTCCTGCCACATCGTGGGTTCTCCATCATGATGTGGACCTGATGCTAACAGTTACTTCCGTCACACTCAACGCCTCCGCGACTCATACACTTTCCCCATGAGCTCCAGCGAAACCTCGGCCACCCCCTTGTTGGTCCTTCGGAAGATCACCGCCATCCTTGATGCTTTCTCCCTCGCCCGGCCCGAGCTGTCGCTGGCCGAGATCCGTTCCAGTACCGGCGTGCCGCACTCCACGGTGCAGCGGTTGGTGGCGAACATGGTGCAGGAGGGAATCCTGGACCGGCACGGGGACCGGTACCGGGTGGGGGTTCGCATGGCCCATTGGGCGGCGCCGGCAACCCAGGGGCTGGATTTCCTGGAGCTGCTGACCCCGGTGCTGCGCAGGCTGCGTGATGACTTGGGCGAGACAGCGTGCATTTTTCGCGAGTCCCAAGGGAAGCGGGTGTGCATCGCTTTGGCCGAGACCCGTCGCATGCTCCGGCGCGTGGTGAGCGTGGGTGAAATCATGCCGCTGCACGTCGGCGCGGCAGGGCGCGTCCTCCTCGCCTGGAATCCGGAGGTCGCGGAGCGCGTGTACCGGTCGGGCCTGAAATCCCTCACCAACCAGACAATCACCGATGCCGCGAGCCTGGAGGAGGCGGTGGCCAAAGCCCGCGCAGATGGTTTCGCCATCACCACCGGTGAGCGGGTGTCCGGTGCCAGTGGCATTTCGGCGCCTATCTTCGGACCCCAAGGCGAACTTTTTGGGGCACTTACGGTGATGGGGCCCGCCTTGAGGATGCCCTATGACGTTTGCGCGTCCTGGGTGGAACAGGTCCTGGCTGCGGCCGAGGAGTCCACCAGGGTCATCGGAGGCACCATCCCGCAGTAGCTGTTTTCCGCCTCCCTCTATCCACATCGTGGATTTCAGTCCACAATATGAATTGTCGTCGTGCCAACGATGCTTCGCGATCCCGCGGCAGGCCGGGCAACCCGGGCAACGCGGCCCGGCCCGGGTGCCGGCAGAACAGGAGTTCCAAAGATGGTGGAAATTTCACAATCCGCACCCGCTGGGGAAATGCGCGGTGCTCAGAACCCGGATTCTGGAGCTGCGCCCCGGACCGGAACCCGGCCCGTTGCCGCTATGTCCGGCGTTACCCCTGATCCCGCTGCCGCCGCAGGTGCGGTCGGCGGCCCGTTGGCCGGTGTGCGTGTGTTGGAGCTCGGATCCCTCATCGCGGGCCCGTTTGCGGGACGGCAGCTGGCCGATTTCGGTGCGGAGGTCATCAAGATTGAGTCTCCCGACCGTCCCGATCCCATGCGCGAATGGGGCCGGGCACGGATCGAGGGCCACACCCTCTGGTGGTCAGTCCAGTCCAGGGGGAAGAAGTGCGTGACGTTGGACCTCAAGTCGCCTCGCGGGCGGGACCTGTTCCTGGAACTCTGCAAGGAAGCCGATGTCATCCTTGAGAATTTCCGCCCGGGAACGCTCGAAAAACTTGGCCTTTCCCCCGAAGTGCTCTGGCAGCGCAACCCCGGCCTGGTGATCGCCAGGGTCTCCGGCTATGGCCAGACCGGGCCTGATGCGGACAAGCCGGGCTACGCTTCCGTGGCCGAAGCGCGAGGCGGCCTGCGCCACCTCAACGGATACCCGGACCAGGCCCCGCCACGGACAGGCATCTCTTTGGGGGACAGCTTGGCGTCGCTCTACGCGCTGCAGGGAATCCTGTTGGCTCTGTACTGGCGGGATGCCAAGGGAGGGACGGGGCAGGTTGTGGACGTGTCCCTCGTAGAGGCTTGCTTCTCCCTTTTGGAAAGTGCCGTGCCCGATTACGCGGCTGCGGGCGTTGTGCCGGGCCCCAGCGGTTCCGGACTGAAGGGGATAGCGCCGTCGAATATTTTCCGCTCCAGCGACGGAAAGTGGGTGGTGATCGCTGCCAACCAGGACTCGGTGTTCGTGCGGCTGGCTGCCGCGATGGGCGCCCCGGAGCTGGCTTCCGACCCCCTCTACAGCAACCACGCTTCCCGCGGGGCCAACCAGGACGAGTTGGAACAGCTTATTGCCGAATGGGCTGCAGGGTTTAGCCATGGCGACCTGGTGGCTTGCCTTGACCGGCATTCTGTTCCCAACAGCACCGTCAGCACCATCGAGGACATTTTCGAGGACCCCCAGCTGCGGGCGCGCGGGATGCTGGTGGACGTTGCGGATGAACAGTTGGGGACGGTGGTCCAGCCGGGCATCATCCCCAAGCTGTCCCGGACCAGTGGCGGCATCGCATGGAACGGGCCTCTGGCGCCCGGTTCGCACAACAGCGACGTCTACGCGGGCCTACTCAAGCTCAGCGCCGAAGAACTGCAGGATGCCAAGGATGAAGGTGCGATCTGATGAACGGAATTGCGGGAAGCGATAAGTCCAGGGGCGCAGTCTCCATCGTGGATGTCAGTCCCCGGGACGGGCTGCAGAATGAAAAGGTTCCCGTCAGTACCCACGACAAGCTGCGCCTGATCAACGAGCTGATCGCCCTGGGGGCCAGGCGGATCGAGGCAGTGAGCTTCGTGAATCCCAAAAAGGTTCCGCAGATGGCTGACGCCGACGCCGTCATGGCCGGGGTGCCGCGGGATGCGGGAGCCAGCTACATCGGCCTCGTATTGAACACCCGGGGCGCGTACAGGGCGGTGGATGCAGGGGTGGACGAGATCAACTACGTCCTGCCCGTAACGGATGCCTTCGCGGCGGCCAACCAGAACACCACGGTGGCCGCCGCCCTCGGTGCCCTTGAGGAAGTGTCCGGAATTGCTGCCGCTTCGGCCATCCCGCTCACCGTCACGGCCGCCGTCGCCTTTGGCTGCCCCTACCAGGGCGACGTGCCCGGGGAACAGGCTCTTTCCGTCGTTCGAAGCGCACTTCAAAGGGCGCAGTTGGCCGAAGTTGCCCTAGCAGACACCATCGGCTGCGCCGTCCCCTGGCAGGTGGGCGGGGTTTTTGCCGCCCTGGCATCGGAAACGGACGTGCCGCTCCGCGCCCACCTGCACGAGACGCGCCACACTGCTTTGGCGAATACCTATGCGGCCATGGCTGCCGGGGTCAGCGTCTTTGACAGTGCCGTGGGAGGCCTGGGCGGTTGCCCCTTCGCGCCCGGCGCGGCCGGGAATGTTTCCACCGAGGACTTGGCCTGGATGTTGGAGCGGGCAGGCTACTCCACGTCCATCGACCCCCGTGCAGCCACGGAGTTGGGCCGCTGGATCTGCGCCAAGGTGGAGACGGCTCCCCGCTCCGGCCTCGCCGGAGCAGGAGTGTTCCCCAAGGCCGCCGCCTAGGGGGAGACCACCGGCAGAGGCGAGGTTTCGTCCTCAAGGTGGGCCCGCCGTCGTCCGTCACCTTTGATCCACAGGCGGTAGGCGAGGACCAGCAGCCCCAGCCACACCGCGCCCACGTACAGGGCGATCCGGGTGTCCTCGAAGGCGCCCAGGACGGCGATCACCAGCGCCATGAAGGCGATGGTGAGCACGGATGCCGCAGGCCACCACGGTGACGGGAATTCCGACGCCGGCAGGCCCTTCCGCGTGATTTCCCGCTTCATGGCCACATGGGACGCCAGGATCATCACCCATACCCAGACTGTGGCGAAGGTTGCGATCGAGGCAATCACCAGGAACACATCCTCCGGAATGACAGCGTTGAGGACTACGCCCACCAGCAGGATGCCCGCCATCATGACCACAGTCATCCACGGGACGCCGTGCCGGGAGACCTTGCCGAAGGCGGCGGGCGCGTGGCCCTGGTTCGAGAGTCCGAAGAGGATGCGTCCGGCGCCGAAGATGTCGCTGTTGATGGCCGAGAGGGCGGCCGTGATGACCACCGCGTTGAGGATGTGCGGTGCGGCCGGGATGCCCAGGCTGCTGAAAATTTGGACGAACGGGCTGCCGCTGGTGCCCACCTGGTCCCACGGGAAGAGGCTCATGAGTACGCCAAGGGTGAGGACGTAGAAGAGCAGCACGCGGACGGGGACGGTGTTGACGGCCTTGGGAATGACCTTCTTGGGATCGGCAGCCTCGCCGGCCGTGATGCCCAGCGTCTCAACGCCGCCGAAGGCGAACATCACCACGGCGAAGGATGCCAGGAGGCCTTCGAAGCCGTTGGGGAACAGGCCCCCGTGCTCAACCAGGTTGCCCAGGCCTGGGGCGACCGGGGAATCGGCGGTCTGGAAACCGAAAACGATGATCGCTGCGCCGCCGGCGATCATGGCGATGATGGCTGCGACCTTGATCAGGGAGAACCAGAACTCGAGTTCACCGAAGACCCTCACGCTGAGCAGGTTCAACGCGGCCAGGAAGCAGATGACGGCCAGGATCCAGATCCAGCGGTCCACCTGCGGGAACCAGAAACCCATGTAGATGCTGAAGGCGGTGACGTCGGCGATCGCCACGATGGCCATCTCGAAAACGTACGTCCAGCCGGTTACGAAGCCGGCAAGGGGGCCCAGGTAGCGGCTCGCATACTGGCTGAAGGAACCGGATACCGGATGCCGCACTGCCATTTCGCCGAGTGCGCGCATCACCATGAACACGGCAGCGCCGCCGATGATGTAGGCCAGCAGCACTGCCGGGCCGGCTTTCTGGATCGCCGAGGCCGAGCCGTAGAAGAGGCCGGTTCCGATGGCCGAGCCGAGGGCCATGAAGCGGATGTGCCGGACATTCAGGCCACGGCTAAGGGCTTGTCCGACGACGGCTGCCGGCTTTTGCTTTTCCACCGGACTTTCGGTCCGGGTTTGGGTGGGTTGCATAGAGTTACCTTCTCGTCTTTGGGAGGGGAGCCGGTAACCAGCAGACCATTTCCGGCCCTGCCGTGATGAGGCTCACGCGGGGTTGGTGTCTTCGGTTACAGACTGTTGGCCGTGAGATGCGTACGACGGCGGCAGACGGCTTGACGCGCTGAGGCACGACCGCGCTGCAGGGGGCTTGGCGGCCGGCAGCCCCGGAGTCTGAATGTCAGTGGGTCAATGGATGATAGGGGTATGGCAAGCGGCAGCGGTGTTGGGGCGGTTTTGGAGGGTGTTCATGCCTCGGTGGCTGCCCTCGCTGCCCTGGAGTTCGAGGACGCTTCCCTGGCTTCCGGTGCCTGCATTGGTACCGGCATTGACGTACCGCAGCGGCGGTATGAGATCCGGCTGGAACGGCTGGAGGTCACGGCACGCCTGGAAGCGCGTCTTGCAGCGGTGAAGGCGCGGGATGCTGCCGAAGCCGTTGGGTTTCAGCAGGCCATGACGCCGCCGGACGCGTCGCTGCACGACCGCACCTACGCGGAGATGTCCACGGTGGAGGAGATCGCCGGGGTCCTCACTGTCAGCTCTGCCGCTGCAAGTGCTTTTGTGGAACAGTCCCGGAAGGTCTGCTCACTACCGTTGGTGTTCGGGGCTCTGTCTGCCGGTGATATGTCGTGGCAGCACGCGAAGGTCATCGCCGATGAAACCGAGGGCCTCGACCCGGCCGGTGCGGCGGCGTTGGTGGCGCATTTCTTCGACCCCGATGCTCCCCACCCCGCCCGCGGGGCAGCCCCTGGCGAACTTGTCCCGTCCCGGTTCCGGGCGAAGGTGCGTGGGTGGCGGGAACGCCACCACCCCGAGTCGATCGAGAAGCGCCACGCCAAGGGTGTGGCTGACCGGCGGATGGAATACAGCCCCGACCGGGACGGTATGGCCTGGGTCGCGCTCTACCTGCCCGCCGACACCGCCTGCGCCATCTGGAACCGCACCACTGCCACCGCCCGCGGCCTGCAGGGCCCCAACGAATCACGCACACTCACCCAACTCCGCCCCGACATCGCAGCCTCCCAGCTCCTTGGATCAGCGAGCGAACTCGGCGAAGTACCCACCCCGCGGGCCGATGTCCTGGTCAGGGTGCCGGTACTCTCGCTGCTCGGGGCGGCCGATGAGCCGGCAGTACTGGACGGGCTCGGCCCCATTCCGGCCTCGATGGCACGCAAACTCGTCGCCGACGGGGCCGACTTCTTCTACCGTGTCCTGTTCGACCCCAGAGACGGGGCACCACTGGAAATCGGGAAGAAGAACTACCGCCTCACCGAAACCATCAAACGCTGGATCAGGATGCGCGACGGAAAATGCACCTTCCCCGGCTGCACCAACCGCACCCCGGACAACGAAACCGACCACCTCCAAGCCTGGGAATACGGCGGCAGTACTGATGTCAGCAACCTGGCCCAACTCTGCCCGAAACACCACCGGCTCAAACACCACAGTCAGTGGACACCGGACCCGGCGAACAAGAATGAACCACCCGGGTGGACCTCACCAACAGGACGGCACTACAACCCAGAACGCCCCGACCCCGAACCAACCCGCTGGCCGCAATGGCTCCTGGCGTTGTTCGGCGACACCTCGGAACGGGAGACCTCAACACGGGCACTGCAGTGGCCGGACGTGTACGTACCCGAACACCCCGGCTTGCTTGAGGAGCTAGGCGTCCCGGATGACCCGGGGCCGCTGGATGATCAGCTTCCTCCTGATCCCTGCCCGGAGTGGAAGCTGTTCTTGGACTTCGAAGATATGGAAGCGCCGGTTCTCTCGAGCTGAGCGTGCCTCTGACTAAGATGACTTGTCTGGTATTCCAGACGGTAGGGTTCCAAAAAGAGGCGCGCTGAGCGTCCAAGAGGCCGCAAGCTTAAGTACGGGATACCGGACAGAGCTAGCCAGAAAGATCCTTCCACTCCATGAGCACTGCACTAGGCGCCGCAACACGGGGCACTACAACACCCAACACCGAAACGCAGGCGTCCCGGGCATCCGCCAAGGCGTCGTCGAAAGTTCCTGCCGCGGAAAACACCCTGCGCATCCTCAAGCTCCTGGCTTCGCGGCGGGGCCCCATGGCGGCGTCACAGATCGCCTCCAGCCTGGAGCTGCCGCGGTCAAGCGTCTATCACCTGCTTGGGGTGATGGAGGCCAACGGCTTCGTCCTGCATCTCCATGAGGAGCAGCGGTATGGGCTGGGCATTAGTGCCTTCGAGCTCAGCTCCGCCTACTCCCGGCAGGAACCGCTGTCACGCCTCGGCCGGCCCCTGCTTGCCAGCCTTGTGGACGCTATTGGCGAGAGCGCGCATCTTGCCGTATTGCACGGCCGGGACGTGCTTTACATCGTGGAGGAGCGGGCCAAGAACCGCCCGTCCCTGGTGACCGACGTCGGCGTCCGCCTTCCCAGCCACCTCACCGCCAGCGGCCGCGCCATCCTGGCCGCGCTGCCCAAATCCCAGGTGCGCGCGCTCTATCCGAATGCCGTGGCCTTCACGGCACGACATGAGGTGGAGGGAGCCATCATGAAGTACTCGGCCCTGTCCTCACACCTGGACCAGGTCCGGCAACGCGGGTACGCCACCGAACACGGCGAAGTCACCCCCGGCTTCGGCTCCATCGCCGCCGCCGTCACCGATCATTTGGGGTGGCCCACGGCCGCTGTCGCCGTCACCTTTTTGGAGGACAAGCTGCCCGCGGAGGAGTGGCCCGTGCTGGCTGCCCGCGTCCAGAAAGTGGCCGACGAGCTCTCCGTGCGCATCCACGGCCGCCTCGGCAAATAGCCTCTGGCGCGCGTCTGGAATAACAGACACTACAACTATGAAAGCCCTGTGAGGGCCCCATCCGAAGGGCTTTAGTTGATACAGAACTTCTTTCCCCAACCTGACAATCACCAGAAGGAGCCCATCATGGCACCCGCCGATTTCACCACCGGTGCCCGCCCGGTCAAAGCAGCCCGCGGCACCGAGCTCACCGCAAAGTCCTGGCAGACCGAAGCGCCGCTGCGCATGCTGATGAACAACCTGGATCCCGAAGTGGCAGAACGCCCCGATGACCTTGTGGTCTACGGGGGCACCGGCCGCGCCGTCCGCTCCTGGGCCGCATTCGACGCCATTACCCGCACCCTGGAAACCATGGAAAAGGACGAAACGCTCCTGGTCCAGTCCGGCAAGCCTGTCGGCGTCTTCCGCACCAATGAATGGGCCCCGCGGGTACTCCTGGCCAACTCCAACCTCGTAGGCGACTGGGCCACCTGGCCCGAATTCCGCCGCCTCGAGGCAGAAGGCCTGATGATGTACGGCCAGATGACGGCTGGTTCCTGGATCTACATCGGCACCCAGGGCATCCTGCAGGGCACCTTCGAAACGTTCGCCGCGATCGCCCGCAAGCTGGCCGGAGACGAGAACGGCACCCTTGCCGGCACGCTGACCCTCACCGGAGGGTGCGGCGGCATGGGCGGCGCCCAGCCGCTCGCCGTCACCCTGAACGAGGGCGCCTGCCTGATCGTCGACGTCGACGAAAACCGCCTGCGCCGCCGCGCCGGCAAGCGCTACCTGGACGAAGTGGAAACAGACCTCGACACCGCCATCGCCAAGGTGCTCAAGGCCAAGGAAGAGCGCCGTGGCTGGTCCGTGGGCTACGTGGGCAACGCCGCCGAGGTTTTCCCCGAGATCCTGCGCCGCCACAAGGCCGGCGAGCTCACTGTGGACATCGTCACCGACCAGACCTCCGCCCACGACCCCCTGAGCTACCTGCCCGAGGGCATCTCCGTGGACGAATGGCATCGCGAAGCGGAAGCTGACCCGGAGGGCTTCACGAAGAAGGCCCAGGCCTCCATGGCACGGCACGTCCAGGCCATGGTGGAATTCCAGGATGCCGGCGCCGAGGTCTTCGACTACGGCAACTCCATCCGCGACGAGGCCCGCAAGGGCGGCTACGAGCGGGCTTTCGAATTCCCAGGCTTCGTCCCCGCCTACATCCGGCCGCTGTTCTGCGAGGGGCTTGGTCCCTTCCGCTGGGTGGCACTTTCCGGTGACCCGGAAGACATCCGCGTCACCGACGAAGCGATCAAGGAGCTCTTCCCCGAAAACAAGCACCTGCACCGCTGGATCGACGCCGCCCAGGACCGCGTGGAATTCGAAGGCCTGCCCGCTCGCATTTGCTGGCTGGGTTACGGCGAACGCGCCAAGGCCGGGCTGCTCTTCAACCAACTCGTCAAGGAAGGCAAGGTCAAGGCACCCATCGTGATCGGCCGCGACCACCTGGACTCCGGCTCCGTCGCCTCCCCGTACCGCGAAACGGAAGCCATGGCCGACGGCTCTGACGCCATCGCCGACTGGCCCATGCTGAACGCCCTGCTGAACACCGCCTCCGGTGCCACCTGGGTGTCCCTGCACCACGGCGGCGGCGTCGGCATCGGCCGCTCCATCCACGCGGGACAGGTCTCCGTCGCAGACGGCACCGACCTCGCCGCGCAGAAGCTCGAACGCCTCCTCACCAACGACCCCGGCATGGGGGTCATCCGCCACGCCGACGCCGGCTACGAGCGCGCCCTCGACGTTGCCAAGGAACGCGGCGTCCGCATCCCCATGCTCCCCACGGACTCCCTAACCTCGCAAGCTCGGCCAGGGAACCCTGCCCGTGTGGCCCCAGAAAACAGCTGACCCGGCCAAACCCCACATCGATTGCTCCGTAAGTGTCGTTTAGAGTCCCGAAAACGACAGTTACGGAGCAGTCGATGGAACCTCTTCAAGGAATTTCAATGACAGCCATTACCCACGAACCGCTTACCGTCACCCTTGGCCCGGCGGGCGTCACGCCCCAGGATGTGCTCGCCGTCGCGCGCGGGGGCGCCAAGGTGACCATCGCGCCCGAAGCCCTGGAAACCGTTGCCAAGGTCCGCGCGCACATCGACGACCTCGCCTCCAGCGACGTCCCCGCCTACGGCATCTCCACCGGTTTCGGCGCCCTGGCCAACCGGCACATTCCCAACGAACTGCGCACCCAGCTGCAGAAGTCCCTGATCCGCAGCCACGCGGCCGGCATGGGCCCGGCGGTGGAGCGCGAAGTGGTCCGCGGCATCATGTTCCTCCGCGCCAAGACCCTGGCCTCCGGCCGCACCGGCGTCCGCCCCGTGGTCCTACAGGCCATGGTTGATGTGCTCAATGCCGGCATCACGCCCGTGGTCCGCGAGTTCGGATCGCTCGGCTGCTCCGGCGACCTGGCACCCCTCTCGCACTGCGCACTGGTGCTGATGGGGGAAGGCGAAGCGGAAGGGCCCGACGGCGTCAGGTACGGCGGGCCCGGCGAGCGGCCTGTAGCTGAGCTGCTTGCAGAACACGGCATCGAGCCGGTCACCCTCGCCGAAAAAGAGGGGCTGGCGCTGGTCAACGGCACCGAAGGCATGCTGGGCATGCTCCTGATGGCCATCGCGGACCTCCGCCGGCTGCTGTCGACGGCGGACATCACCGCCGCGCTCAGCGTCGAGGCGCTGCTGGGCACCGACCAGGTGTTCCTGCCCGAACTGCACGCCGCACTGCGGCCACACCCGGGCCAGGCGGCAAGTGCGGACAACATGCTGCGCGTGCTCTCGGATTCGCCCATTGTCGCCTCCCATAAGGTGGGGGACTCCCGGGTGCAGGACGCCTACTCACTGCGCTGCGCCCCGCAGGTGGCCGGCGCCGTCCGCGACACCGTGGACCACGCCGAACTGGTGGCCACCCGCGAGCTGGCCGCCGCCATCGACAACCCGGTGGTGCTCCCGGACGGCCGGGTCAGCTCCAACGGCAACTTCCACGGCGCACCCGTGGCCTACGTCCTGGACTACCTGGCCATCGCCGTCGCGGACCTCAGCTCCATCGCCGAACGCCGCACCGACCGGATGCTGGACCCTGCCCGCTCACATGGCCTCCCGGCTTTCCTGGCAGCAGACCCCGGCGTGGACTCAGGACTCATGATCGCGCAGTACACGCAGGCCGGCCTGGTATCGGACAACAAGCGGCTGGCCGTCCCGGCGTCCGTGGACTCCATCCCCAGCTCGGCCATGCAGGAAGACCACGTGTCCATGGGCTGGCACGCCGCGCGGAAGCTTCGCAAAGCCGTGGAGAACCTTCGCCGGGTGCTGGCCATCGAACTGGTGACCTCCGCGCGGGCCCTCGATATCCGGACCCAGCTCTCGGGAGGTGTCCTTACGCCGGGGCCCGCAGGTTCGGCGGTCGTGGCAGCTCTCCGGGAAGTGGTGGAAGGACCGGGGACGGACCGGTTCCTGTCACCGGAACTGGAAGCGGCTGACCGGCTGGTGGCCTCAGGCGACGTGCTCCGGGCGGCCGAATCCGCCGTCGGGCCCCTCGCCTGACGCCGAAGGATCTTCAGCTCCTGCCGCAGTCCCGTCTGAAAGGCGGAATTTCCGGCGCCACGGTCCGCCGTGGCGCCGGGAGTGTAGTAGAACTGAAGATGTAGTGAAAGTCACATCGAAGAAGCTGTGGCAGCAGAACGATACAAAGGGGTAGAAGTTCAAATGAAAGCACGTGGGGCAGTCCTGTCGAGGCGCAATGCCCATTCCGCCGCGGTATCCAACTGGAAATCCCTCCAGGCCGGGGACCGGGTCGAGATCATCAAGCATGCGCATGTGGTGGCGGCCGGCGAAGTGGAAGAGGTGTCGCAGAGCGGCAACGTCCTTTGGCTGGTTCCGGCGGGTCCGTCAGGTCCTGCGGAGAAGGAGCTTTTCCTGAAGTCCGACGGCGTCCAGGTCCGCCGCGGCTAGTCCCGCCAGAAGCAAAAAAATCCCCGCAGTGCCAAGACGCCATGCGGGGATTTTTGTTGCCGGCGCCCCGTGCGGGGACACAGGGGGCAAGCCGAGGGTTTTGCAGGTGCTAAGCGGCGGTGGACTCGTACGTCTCGCCGAAGGGCACTGAGTCGTCCAGGGCGACCGTGTAGCGTCCGGGGTGTACCCGGGTGACCAGGATGCCGCAGGACGCGTCTTTCGCAGCAACCTCGATCAGCTGGGCTACTGCGTCTTCCAGTCCGGCATGGACCTCGTCGGCGGTGGAGAATTCCAGGCTGATGGACCGCTGGGCGGACCCTTCGATGCTTTCGGCAGCGGCGGGGATCCGCTCCAAAGTGGCTGTAGTCATGTACTGAACTTTCTGTGTTTCGTGCCAAGATGGCTCCGATATTCTATCGACTGCTCCAGCGATATGTCAGATGTCTGCTCTTCCGCGGTCGGTCATAAAGCGTCCGTTCGCAGGCGGGACAGGGAATCACGGACCATGGGATGGAGCCGCTACAGGCTCCAAGACCCCTACCAAGACCTTGAGGAGAATTCGGTATGAAGATCATGCGCCTGGGCGACGCCGGCAGCGAACAGCCCGCCGTGCTAATTCCCTCCGAGGATGGACAGGACCGGTACTTCAGCCTGCTGCCGCTTACTGCGGAGGTGGATGGTGCGTTCCTTGCGTCCGGTGGCCTGGACAAGGCCAGGAAGGCACTGGAGGCGGGGGAGCTTCCGGAGATCAAAGACGCCGCTTCGCTCCGCATTGGTTCACCCGTGGCCCGCCCCGGCTCTGTCGTAGGAATTGGAATGAACTACGCCGCCCACGCCGCGGAATCCGGGGCAGAGCCGCCCACCATCCCGGTCGTGTTCCTCAAGCCCAGCAACACTGTCACCGGTCCCTGCGACCCCGCCCCGATGCCCCCGCGCTCCACCCGGTACGACTGGGAAGTGGAACTGGGGATCGTGATCGGGAGGGAAGCCCTTTACCTCCGCTCCACTGCCGAAGCGGCGGGGTGCATTGCAGGTTACGTCACCGCCAATGATTTCTCCGAGCGTGAGTACCAGCTGCCGGGGGCAGCAGGGCAATGGACCAAGGGCAAATCGCTTCCCGGGTCAACGCCGCTGGGCCCGTGGCTGGTTCCGGCAGGAGAGATCGACGGCGGCAACCTGCGGCTGCGCAGTTGGGTGAACGGTGAGCCGCGGCAGGATTCAACATCGGCTGAGCTCATCTTTGACGCCGCCACACTGGTCCACCACTGCAGCCAGTACATGCGGCTGGAGCCGGGCGACGTGATTCTCACCGGGACCCCGCAGGGTGTGGCCCTCAGCGGCCGCTTCCCTTACCTCCAGCCCGGCGACGTGGTGGAAGTGGAAGTGGAGGGCCTGGGCCGCCAGCGCCAGGAGCTGTACCGGACGCCGGCGGCCACCACGGTTTAGCCGGACTGACTCAGCCGGCCTTGACGGCCAGCACCGGGCAGTCCGCCTCCAGCAGGATGCGCTGGGACGTGCTGCCCATGATCAGTTTGCCCACCGGGGTGCGGCGGCGCAGGCCAATCACGATGAGGTCAGCTTTGTGTTCCTCGGCCGCGTCCAGCACCTCGGCCGCGGCGTCGTGGCCCCGGACCGGCCGCTTGATCAGGTACTGGATACCCTGGCTGGCCAGCCGTTGCTCAATGTCCTGGATTTCGCCTTCGGGCGCAAACCGGTTGTCCACTGTTGCCTCGCCCTTGGAGGAGTTGATCAGCACCAGGGTGCTGTTGTTCTTCCGGGCTTCGGTGATGGCCTGCGTCAAGGCGGCTTCGCCTTCAGGGGTGGGGACGTATCCCACAACAACGGTCATGGTCGCTCCTTATGGTCGGAATACACGGCAGTGTGGTTCGAGTGGACCGTATCATCGGCTTCCGTGGCAAGGGCTGATGCCCCGCCGGACTCAGCCTCGCCCGACTCCGCCCCGCCGGCAGGAGCAGCAACCGGGCGGTTGCGGCGGAAGAGCTTGTAGGCGAAGGGCCAGAGCAGGATGAGGGCAATGATGACGTAGATGACGACGGCGATCGGCTCGCCGAAGAGCCCTGCCGGATCACCCGCGCTCAGCTGCAGGGTCTTCCGGAGTTGCCCCTCGATCCGCGGTCCCAGGATCACGCCGAGGATCAGCGGCAGCACGGGCAGCCCGAAGCGGCGCATCATGAACCCGAGCGCGCCGAGGATCAGCAGGATCACCAGGTCGAACGCCTGCAGGTTCACCGAGTAGGCGCCCAGCGTGGCGAAGAACAGGATGCCGGCGTACAGGTAGGGCCGGGGCAGCTGCAGCAGCTTGGCCCACAGGGGTGCCAGCGGCAGGTTGATGATCAGGAGCAGGAAGTTGCCGATGAACAGGCTGGCAATCAGCGCCCACACCAGTGGCCCCTGGCTCTCGAAGAGCTGCGGACCCGGCTGGATGCCGTACGAGGTGAAGGCGGCAAGCATCACGGCCGCGGTGGCGTTGGTGGGCAGTCCCAGGGCCAGCATCGGGGTCAGCGTGCCGGCGGCCGCAGCGTTGTTGGCTGCTTCCGGGCCGGCCACGCCTTCGATGGCGCCCTTGCCGAACTCTTCGGGGTGCTTGCTGAGGCGCTTTTCCGTCACATAGGAGAGGAACGTGGGGATCTCGGCTCCACCGGCGGGCAGCGCGCCAAACGGGAAGCCGAAGGCGGTGCCGCGCAGCCACGGCTTCCAGGAGCGCTTCCAGTCGGACTTGCCCATCCAGGGCTGGCCCACGGGAATGGCATGCAGGGGAGTGCGGCGCAGGTGTGCTGCAACCCAGAGTGCTTCGCCCACCGCGAAGATGGCCACGGCCACCACGACGATGTCCAGGCCGTCCGCCAGGAGCGGCTGGCCGAAGGTGAGGCGGCGCTGGCCGGTGACCGAGTCCATGCCCACCAGGCCAATCGCCAGGCCGAGGCCCAGGGACGCGAAACCGCGCAACCGGGAGGAGCCCAGCACGGCGGTCACGGCCAGCAGGGCAAGGACCATGATGGCGAAGTAGCTGGGCGCGCCGAGGCTGACGGCGAACTTCACGACGATCGGTGCGCAGACGGCCAGCAGCGCCGTGCCGATGGTGCCGGCGACGAACGAGCCGATGGCCGCCGTCGCAAGTGCCTGCGCGGCCCGCCCCGCCTTGGCCATCTTGTTGCCCTCAATGGCGGTGACCACCGAGGACGATTCACCGGGGGTGTTCAGGAGGATGGATGTGGTGGAGCCGCCGTACATGCCGCCGTAGTAGATGCCGGCGAACATGATGAAGGCGCTGGTGGGTTCCAAGGCATAGGTGACGGGAAGCAGCAGGGCGACCGTCATGGCCGGGCCAAGGCCGGGCAGGACGCCGACGGCGGTGCCCAGGATGACGCCGATCACGGCGTAGAGGAAATTCATGGGGGTGAGGGCGGTGGCGAAGCCGTCCATCAGGGAGGACCAGACGTCCATTTAGAGGATTCCTTCCAGGAGGCCGGCCGGCAGTGCGATGCCCAGGCCGAGGTAAAAGCCGTAGAAGGTCAGCAGGGACAGGGCGACGGAGATCAGGCCGTCCCGGACGTAGCGGCGGCTGCCGAGAGCCAGGACGCTGCCCCAGAACAGGACGGTTCCGGAGATCACCCAGCCGGCCCAGTCGATCAGCAGGATGTTCAGGATGAAGGCCCCGGCCAGTGGCAGGACGGTCTTCCAGTCGGCGGGGTGCGTGAGGTCAACGTCCTCGCCGCCTTCAGCTTCACCCTTGCCGCCGCGCAGCACGTTGATGGCCAGCAGTACGGCGCAGACCACGAGCATTCCGGCCACGATGAACGGAACGGTTTTGGGTCCGACCGGATCGGACTTCGAGTACGGGGTTGCCAGGCCGTTGGCGTCCAGGAAGACCATGACGCCGGCCGCCCCGAGCAGGAGTGCAACTCCCAGCTCGGAGCGGCCTTTGAGACCTGTGGTCAGGGAGGTCACGCCAGCCCAAGCTTGGTGAGGACATCCGCCACGCGCTTGTCCTGCTCGGTCAGGAAGGACTTGAACTGGTCACCGGTGATGAAGGCATCGGTCCAGCTGTGGGTCTTCAGTGCTTCCTTCCAGCCGTCCGTGCCGTGCATCTTTTCCAGTGCGGCGATCAGGGCAGCCTCGTCCTTGTCGCTGATGCCCGGAGGGGCCACAACGCCGCGCCAGTTGGTGAAGACCAGGTCGATGTTGGATTCCTTCAGCGTGGGTGCATCCACGCCGTCCAGGCGCTTCTCGCCGCTGGTGGCCAGCACGCGGACCTCGCCGGATTCGATCTGCTTCAGGTACTCGCCGGCACCGGAGGCGGCAAAACCGAGCTTGTTGCCGAGGATCGCGGGCAGGAGGTCGCCGCCGCCGTCGTAGGCCACATAGTTGACCTTGGTGGCATCGATGCCCACGGCACCGGCCAGCTGCATGGGCAGCAGGTGGTCCGGGCCGCCGGGGGAGGAACCGCCGCCCACGGCGATGGAACCGGGATCGGCCTTCCAGGCTTTCACCAGGTCGTCAATGGTCTTGTAGGGCGAATCCTTGCCGACCATGATGGCACCCGGTTCCTCGATGAGGCGGGCCAGCGGGGTGGTTGAGGTCAGCTTGGACTCGGACTTGTTGGTGTAGCTGGCACCCACGACGCCCAGGCCCATGAGCATGGCCAGGTCGCCGTTGCCCTTCTCATTCACGATCCGGGCCAGGCCCACCGTGCCGCCGGCACCGGCCAGGTTGAAGACCTCGGTGTTGGTGGAGATCTTCGCGTCGTCCAGGACCTTCGCGGCGGCGCGGGCCGTGGTGTCGTAGCCGCCGCCCGGGGAGTTGGGGACCATGATCTGCAGGCCGGTGATGGGTCCGGCGGCGGCGCCGGTGCTTTCCGAACCGGTGGAGCTCTTGCCGGTGGCACCGCAGCCGGTGGCCATCAGGGCGATGCCGGCAGCAACGGCGGCAATTCGCAATGCGCGGATCTGGCGCATGTGTTCCTCTTCTCTCAAAACAAATCTGATCAGCATCAGTTGACTTGTGTTTCCGATGCCTTGCGGTTCCGATGCTAGGGGCGGCCGTGACGCCGATCACTCTTGTGTACGCAGAGAAAGTTGTGTTCATTGCGTTCACGTTTCCAAAACCCCACGGCGCCCCGCCCGAGCTTCGGGAGCGCGGCTTTGGGATATAGTTCCCGGTACCACCCGGCCCCGCGCCCATGCTGCTGCGCGCACTTCGCCCGCCAGCCCGCCGTGCCGGAGAACCCGCCCTGCCGCACCACCAGGAAGACCATTGTGACTCGACGACGAGGAATGTCCCTCGCGGGGCAATACCTGCTGCTGCAGTTGCTCATCGTCCTCGCGGTCCTGGTGGGCGTGGTGGCCATCTCGCTGGCCCAGTCCGCTGCCGCCTTCGAGCGCACTGAAGGCAGGCGGGCCCTGTCCGCTGCAGAAGCCCTGGGCGGAAACCCGGTGGTGCGTGAACTCCTCCCCGAGACGGAACCGCGCGGCGGCGCCGTGCTGCCGGCAGTGGCGGAATCGGTGCGCATCGTGTCGGGCTCCTCAAGGGTGGCCCTGGCGCGAATCGACCGGACCGTGGTGGCGTCCTCGGATCCCAGCCTGCTGGGCGAGCCGCTGGAGCTCGGTGCCAGCAGGGTGATGGAAGGCAGGGCCTGGACCGGAGTGGTGGGCGGGACGCCGGCCCCACTGCTGTCCGCGCACGTCCCGGTCCTGGATGACACCGGGCGCATGATCGGGATCGCCTCCATCAGCCGCAGCTATCCCACCATGCTTGAGCGGCTGGGCGAGGCCGTCCCCAACCTCCTGACATACCTGGGTGTTGCGAGTGTCCTGGGCGTGGCCGGGTCCCTGCTGCTGTCGCGCCGGGTGAAGCGGCAGACCCTGGGCATGGAGCCGAGCGAAATCACCAGCCTGGTGGAAAACCGCGAGGCCATGCTGCACGGCCTCAAGGAAGGCGTGGTTGCGCTGGACCTGCACGACCGGATTACGGTGGCCAACCACAGCGCCCGTGCCCTGCTGGGCCTCCCGCCCGACTGTGTGGGCAAGCGTGTGGCGGGACTCGCCGTCGAACCTGCCCTGAAGGAAGTCCTCACCCGCGCGCAGCCCGGGCCGGACCAGCTGCTGCTGGTGGGGGACCGGCTGGTGGTGATGAACCGGCTGCCGTTCGAATCCCGGGGCCGCGTGATCGGCTCCGTCACCACTTTGCGCGACCGCACGGAACTTTCCGAGCTGGAGCAGGAACTGGGAACCACCCGCACCGCCACGGACACCCTCCGCGCCCAAGCCCACGAGTTCGCCAACCAGCTGCACGTGATCTCAGGCCTGATCCAGATCGGTGAGTACGATTCCGTGGTCCAGTTCGTCAACGGTGCCACCGTGGACCGGACCCGACTCAACGATGAGGTGACCGGCCGGATCAAGGACCCGGCGCTCGCGGCCCTGCTGATCGCCAAGTCCAGCCTTGCCGCCGAACGCGGCGCAGCCCTGCAGCTGGACCCGGACTCAGTGCTGGACAGGGTCGATGACGCGCTGTCCCGGGACCTCACCACAGTGGTGGGGAACCTCGTGGACAACGCGTTCGACGCCGTCGCGGGCCTCCCGCACGCAGCCGTGAGGGTGTTGGTGGACGGCAGGGCCGGTGAAGACGTGGTGGTGACGGTGCGGGACAACGGTCCCGGCGTTCCGGGTGGCTCCACCGACCGTATTTTCCGCCAGGGCTTCACCACCAAGGAACCGGGCCCCGCCGGCAGCCGCGGCTTTGGCCTGGCGCTGTCCCGGGTGGTCTGCCGCCGGACTGGCGGGAACCTGACCGTGGCCAACGATAATGGGGCTGTCTTTACCGCTGTGCTGAAACGAGGAACCAACCAGCCATGATCAAGGTCCTGATCGTCGACGACGACTTCATGGTGGCCAAGGTGCATGCCGGCTTTATCCAGCGCACGTCGGGCTTCACCGTGGTGGGCGCGGCGCATACCGGCGCCCAGGCCATCGCGGAAACCGGACGGCTCCAGCCCGACCTGGTGCTGCTGGACATCCACCTCCCGGACATCAATGGCCTGGACCTGATGCAGCGCCTGCGCGACGTGGCTCCCGAGCTGGACGTGCTGGTGATCAGCGCCGCCCGGGAAGTGGAAACCGTGCGGAAGGCCCTGCGCGGCGGCATTGTCCACTACCTGATCAAGCCGTTTTCGCAGTCGGACCTGCAGGAACGGCTGGAGCACTACCGCAACGCCTACCAAAGCCTGGATGCGTCCAAGGACGTTGCGGAACAGTCTGATGTCAACCGGGTGTTCGGCCTGGACCGCGCTGAACGTCCACTCCCCAAGGGCTGCAGCATCGAGACGCTCAGGCTGGTGGAGGCCGCGCTGAACGCTGCCACCGGCGACGTGTCTGCGGCGGAAGTGGCCGAGGAACTCGGAACCTCCCGGGTCAGCGCGCGCCGCTACCTGGAGTACCTGCATGACGAAGGAACGCTGGACGTGCGGCTCAAGTACGGCGTGGGCCGTCCGGAGCGCCGGTACGTGCTCAAGGCCTGACCGGGCCAACGGGAAGAGGCTGCCAAGCCCGACAGGCCGTCAGCGCAGGAGGGTGTCCACCAACCGTGCCGCGGTGCGGGCGGTGCGGCCGTCGATGTCGAACGCAGGATTGAGTTCCGCTACATCCAGGTGCAGCAGCTTCCCGCTTTGCGCCACCTGCCGGCACGCCGCCGATATGACCGGCAGCGGCACGCCGTAGGCCGCAGGTGCGCTCACCCCGGGCGCGACGGCGGCAGGCAGCACGTCCAGGTCGATGGTCAGGTACAGGACGTCAATGTCTGCCAGGAAGCCGTCGACAAAGTCCCGCACCCGGTCCGCGTCGCACTCCTCGTCCAGCAGGTACCGGACGCCCAGCTTGTCGGCGGTGTCGAACAGGACCTGCGTATTGTTCGGTTCCGAGATACCAACGACGGCGTAACGGAATCCGCGGCCGGCGTCCGCTTCCGCGCGGGCCATCTGGAGGAACGGGGTCCCTGAACTGGGAATGGGCTCGTCCCGGAGGTCGAAGTGGGCGTCAAGGTTCAGGACGCCGAGGCGCTGCCCACCTTGGACGGCGGACGATGCGGCGACGCCGAGGTAGCTGGCGTAGGCAGTTTCGTGGCCACCGCCCAGCACGACAGTCTGGTGCCCGGCGTCGAGCAGGGCCGCCACCGCCCGGCCAAGCCGTTCCTGGCCGGCTTCCAGGCCTTCCCCTGACACCACCACGTCACCAACGTCAGCCACCGCGCGGTCCAGGTGGAAGGCCAGCGGGCCAAGGGCTTTCCGCAGGGCAGCCGGGGCCGCGGAGGCCCCGGTACGGCCCTTGTTGCGCCGTACGCCCTCATCGCTGGCGAAACCCAGCAAGGCGGCAGGCTTCCGGCTGGCAGGCTGAGGCAACCCCTTGTCCGGAGCCCCGGCCGCTCCCTGCCACGACGCACTGCCGGAATTCACAGCCTGCCACCAGCGGCGGTGGCCGGGACCGTCGCCGTCGTACCTTCCTGTCCAAGGCTGGGGCGGGACATCTAGTGCGGAGAGCTGGAACGACATTCTCCAAGCTCACCGCATGCCGGCGGCGAAAACCAGCAATACCGCCGTCGTCCTGTCCGGGATCCAAGAACCCTGCCGGTGGCCAGGCATTGGCGGGAAACCGCCCCCGATGGGTACAGGGAATAGGGTGAGACCCAGCGGGTCCGCGGCAGCATGCAATCCCTGCCGGCCGTCAACCCAACAATTCCAGGCTGGAGAGCCCATGTTTGAACCCCCCGACATCCTTTTTGCTGCGGCCGGCCTGGCCGTTTTCATCGCCGCGGTACTACCCAAGCTGCTGCGCAATATGCCGCTGTCCATGCCGATGGTCTTCCTTGGCGCAGGAATGGGTGCCTTCGCCCTGATCCCCTCGCTGCCGGACCCGAACCCGGTGGAACACAGCGACTTCGTGATGCACCTTGCCGAAGTTTGCGTGATCATCTCGCTGATGGGTGCCGGGCTTGCCCTGGACCGGCCGGTGGGACGCAAGCGCTGGGCCACCACCTGGCGGCTCCTGGGCATCGCCATGCCGCTGTGCATCGTGGGACTCACCCTGCTGGGCATGTGGTTCCTGGGCCTGGGGCTGGGCGCGGCGCTGTTGGTGGCCGCCAGCCTCGCGCCCACCGACCCCGTGCTCGCTTCGGAGGTACAGGTGGGCGAGCCCGCAGACCAGGACGAGCACGCGGACAAGGAGGATGAGGTCCGGTTCGGCCTTACTTCGGAAGCCGGGCTCAACGACGGCCTGGCGTTCCCGTTCGTGTACCTTGCCATTGCCATCAGCGTCGCCGGGGCCAGCCCGTCCGCGTGGTTCGGTGAATGGTTTGGATTGGACGTGCTGTGGCGGCTGGCCATCGGGCTTCTCGGCGGCTTCCTCACCGGCAAGCTGCTGGCCAAGCTGTTCTTTTCAGCCCGCGCCGAAAGCCTGCGGCTGTCAAACCACTCGGAAGGGTTCGTGGCACTGGCGGCGACGTTCCTGGCCTACGGGCTGACGGACATGGTGGAGGGTTACGGGTTCATCGCAGTGTTTGTCTGCGCCGTGACCATCCGTGCTGCAGAACGCACCCACGGCTACCACCGGGTGCTGCACTCCTACGTTGAGCAGCTGGAACGGCTTCTGACGGTGGTGATCCTGGTCCTGCTCGGCGGAGCCATTGCCCGGGGGCTGCTTGCCGGCGTCGGCCCTGCGGAAGTGCTGGTGGCCTTGGCTTTCCTGCTGGTGGTTCGGCCGCTGGCAGGCTGGCTGGGCCTGCTGGGCGGCAAGACCGGCCCACGGGAACGCGTGGCACTGTCTTTCTTCGGCATCCGCGGAATCGGTTCCGTGTACTACGTTGCGTTTGCGCTGGCGGAGGGCCACTTCACGGACCAGGCACGCTGGCTCTGGTCCTTCATTGGGTTGGTCATTGCGCTGTCCATCGTGATCCACGGTGCCACCACATCACCGCTGATGAACCGGCTCGACCGGCTGCGGCAGCGCAAAGCCCTGGCAGTATCCGGGGACGAGGGGCTGGCCCCGAACACCCCGGTGTAGGCGCGCCTGCAGAAACCCGGTCATACACAAAGGGGCTGGTACGGCATCCGCCGCACCAGCCCCTTCTGCAGGCAAGGGTTACTTCATGCCCAGTGCGGCCTCGATGGTTCCGATGGAGAAGAACAGCAGGAAGGCTGCCGCCACGGCCCACATGAGGGGGTGGATGTCCTTGGCGCGGCCCTGAACGGTGCGGATGAGGACGTAGCTGATGAAGCCGGCGCCCAGGCCGTTGGCGATCGAGTAGGTGAACGGCATCAGGGCGAAGGTCAGGAACGCCGGGATGGCGATGCCCCAGTCCTGCCAGTCGATCTTGCCCACCTGGGACACCATCATGAAGCCCACTACCACCAGGGCCGGAGCCACTGCCTCGAACGGCACCAGGTTGATCAGCGGGGTGAAGAACATGGCCACGAGGAACAGCAGGCCGGTCACGATCGAAGCGATGCCCGTCCGGGCACCCTCTCCAATGCCGGCGCCGGCTTCAACGTAGATCTGGTTGGAAGATACTGAGGCGCCGCCGCCGATGATGGCGCCGAGTGCGTCCACCTGGAGCACACGGTCGACGTCGGGGATGTTGCCATGCTCGTCCACCGTGCCGGCTTCGTTGGCCAGGCCCACCATGGTGCCCATGGCGTCGAAGAAAATGCTGAGGAGGATGACGAAGGCCAGCAGCGTGGCGGCCACGAAACCAAGGTGCCCGAAGGCACCGAAGGGGTTCGCCTTGCCGATCAGGGAGAGATCAGGTGCGGCCCAGCCGGAGAATGCGGGCGCCACCAGGGACCAGCCCTGCGGGTTGAAGTTCTTGCCGTCGAAGCTGGGCCCGATGTGCAGGGTGGTCTCAAGGATGACGGCCAGCACCGTGGAGGTGATGATGCCGATCAGGATGGCGCCCTTGATCTTGCGCACCACCAGGGCGATGGTCAGGATCAGGCCGAACACGAACACGGCGGTGGGCCAGCCCAGAAGCTTGCCTTCGAAGCCCAGGCCGACCGGAACGGTGGTGCCTGCAACGTCCGGGATGCGCCGCACGAAGCCGGCGTTAACCAGGCCAATCAAGGCGATGAAAAGCCCGATGCCCACGACGATGGCGGTCTTGAGTCCCTCCGGTACGGCTTTGAAGACCGCGGTCCGGAAACCGGTGAGGACCAGGATCAGCATGGTGAGGCCGGAGAGGACCACCAGGCCCATCATGTCCGGCCACGTCAGGCCGGGGTTGGTGGCCACGGTGACCGCGACGAAAGCGTTGACGCCCAGGCCGGTGGCCAGCGCGAAGGGGTGCCGCCCCCACGCCCCCATGAGGATGGTCAGGACGCCGGCCACGAGAGCCGTCACGGCGGCAACCGCGGTGAAGCCGAGCGTTGTGCCGTTGGAGTCCGGCCCGGACAGGATCAGGGGGTTCAGAACCACGATGTAGCTCATTGCGAAGAACGTGGCGAACCCGCCGCGGACCTCGCGGGAAAGGTTTGAACCGCGCTCGGTGACCCTGAAATACCGGTCCAGGGCAGAGCCTTGCTTAAGCATTAGTCCTCCGGGGGAGTGTGTGGGAATACCTGCATCCTAATGGTGCGGCCCGGGGCGGGGCGCCAAATTCGCCTAGTCTGTAAGGAAGCCAACACAAGGAGCAGCCCAAACATGCGCCAAATCCGCCGCCAGTTGCTGGGCCTCGTGCTCGGATCCTTTGTTTTTGCCGCCGCAGCGCTGGGGCTGGCAGGCCCGGCTTCAGCCCATGATGCTGCAGAGTCCACCAGTCCCGCCCAGGGCGCTTCGCTCGCCGCGCCGCCGGAGGAGGTTTCCGTGACCTTCAGCAACACGCCGCTGGGCATCGGATCGTCCTTCTCAATCAAGGATGCGGGCGGCACGGAATGGGCTGACGGCTCCGTCCGGATTGTCGACAACGTGGCAACCCAGAAGCTTCGGCAGGGCGGCCCGTCGGGTGCGTATACCGTTGCGTGGCGCGTAGTCGGCTCGGACTCCCACCCCATCGAAGGCACCTTCACCTTCACCGTGGCCGCCGGCGCAGCTGGGGCTGCCCCCTCCTCAACTTCCCCGGCGAAAAGTTCGACGGCGGCGGGTACGGTACCGAGCATGGGCACGGCACAGCCCGGAGTGACGGAAGAGCCATCCAGGCCGGCTAAGACGGGGGAGCCCTTCCAATGGAGCATTGTGATCTTTGCCCTCGTCGCGGTGGGGCTGCTGGTGGCCCTTGGGGTGCTGGCCCGGCGCCGGCTGAACGGCGACGGGGACGCGGGAGGGAAGGGCGGGGAGTAGCTGCCGCAAGCAGGGCCGGAAGGCCCGGGCCTGACGGCGGGAAGGGGGTGGAGCGTCAGCAGCTCAGCACCGCAAGGCTCCCCGTTGCCGGGAAGGTACCGCCTGGTAGTTGGGCGGTGCCCTGGTTGACCTTGGCGGAGATTGCCTGGCCCACGGTCTTGGCCTGGCGCAGTACTTCCTTGGGCGAGGGCGTAATCAGTTCGCCCACGCCCACCAGGTAGATGCCGATGGCCCGCATGGCCGCGGCCACGTTGCGGCCAACCGTAATGCCGAAGTCATTGAGCATGCGCCGCAGTTGGCTGTGGGCGCACCGGGTCAGCACAATGTGGTCGGCCACCAGGACGCCTGTGGGGGTGTGCACGTGCCACTGCGGGGTCGATTCGTGTCCCGGGCCTTCCAGCATGGTCAGCTGCACGGCGCGGGTGGTGTTCCGGACATCGACACGATGGCTTGCTGCGTAGTTGCGGAGATGGCGGAGGATCTCGTTCCGTTCCCGGAGGGTATCGCTGTCTGCCGCATCGCAGCGCTGGAGTGAGGAGGTGTTGGCGGGTTGGTTGGCGCCAAGGATGTCCAGCCCGTCCACCACGATGGAGTCCACCCCGTGGCGGCTCAGTTCGGCGGCCACGGCCAGCCCGGACAGGCCCGTGCCAATGATCACCGTGGTGGTCTGTTCGGTCCCCGCATCCCCAGGCACGCTTGACACTACAGTTTCCCTCCTTCGAAGCTTTCAGCAGGCGCCGGCATCCTCGCCGGCCCGCGTCCCGGTACTCCCAAAGTCCGGACGCAGAGTATGGCCGGAAACGTCCTGGCAGGAAGTTGCGCTTGGCGTCCCGGACCAACAATGTCCTGAAGACTACAGAACAAAAGCGGCTGTGAATAGCCCAATGGAGAAAACATTCCTGCGGCCGTGAAGGCGCTTTCCGGCGGCCGCCGGAAAGCCTGTGGATAGCTGGAGCCAACGGCCCCTGAGCAGCCTGGCCGAGCCTGTGGATAACCGGGTTCAATCGCCTCTGAACAGGCTTGCTAAGCCTGTGGGGACGGAGAATAGTGGGAAACGGGAAACAGTCTTTTCCTGCCGGTGCAGCCCGGAATCGGGATGTGCGGGGGAGGGGCCGTTTTCTGGCAGAATAGCCGCAACATTAGGCGTATCGCGAGGAGGCGGCCCCCATGGGCTCACGAGAGTTGCATCCGGACCCGGCCCGGGATGGTGGCGGTGCGTCTGACGCTCCCCATGGCATCGTGGTGGGCGTTGACGGCTCGGACCATGGCCAGTGCGCCCTGGTGTGGGCCGCACGGGAAGCCCAGCGCCGCCGTCGTCCCCTCCATATCGTCACCGCCTACTCTGTCCCGATCTTCGCCGCGTCCGGATTGGACGGCGGCTACGCCACGGTGGACGATTCCGTCATCCGTGAAGGTGCCGAGGCCATCCTCAAGCAGGCGCTGGAGAAGATTGCGCCGTACGACGTGGACGTGACTTCCTCCGTGGAAAACGGTGACGCGGCAGGAGTGCTGCTGGAGATCTCCGAAAGCGCGGAACTGCTGGTGGTGGGAACCCGCGGCCGCGGCGGTTTCGTGGGCCGGCTCCTGGGCTCGGTCAGCAGTGCACTTCCCGCCCATGCCAAATGCCCCACAGTGACGGTGCCCTTGTTCTGCTCGGACCGGCTCGGCGAGACCACTGAGGACCGCCGGGTCAAGGCTGAGCAGGCCAAGTCCGGGCACCGGCAAGTGGAGAACGTCGTGGTGGTCGGGGTGGATGGTTCCGAGCAGGCGCGCGTTGCCGTCCTCGAAGCAGCTGACCAGGCCGAACGTCTTGGCGCCTCCCTGCGCGTGGTGTGCGCAGTACCCCAGTACAGCGGTTCCCTGGCCTGGGTGCCGGCGCCGATGGACCGCAAGGCCCTGTTCGACGACATCCGGGTCACCCTGGAGGCCGGCATGGCCTGGCTTCGCAGCCACTACCCCCACCTCGAGGCCGAGTACGAGCTGAAGGACGGTTCGCCGGTTGACGTGCTCGTTGAAGAAAGCCGCCACGTGGAGCTGGTGGTAGTGGGCACCCGCGGCCGCGGCGGCTTCACCGGGATGCTCCTGGGTTCGACGTCCGACGGCGTGCTTCACCACGCCAAGGGACCGGTCATGGTGGTCCCGGACAGGGAGGACCCGCGCATGGCGGACCGGGGACGGTTCGGCCCAATCCTGGGCGACGTCGCCTAGGCCAGGCCCGGGACTGCCAGGCAGCACGGCTTTCAGGCATACGGCACCTGGAACATGGCGCAGCAAGGGTCGCCGTCGGCCGGCACCGGCGCGGACGCACTGGTGCTGGAGTTGCGCGGCCTCGGCGCCGGAATGCTGGCATTGGTGGGCGGCAAGGCAGCCAACCTCGGTGAGCTGTTGTCTGCCGGATTGCCGGTCCCTGACGGGTTCTGCCTGACGACCGTTGGGTACCGGCAGGCCATCGGCGCTTCAGACACCCTGCTTCCCGCGCTGGCAGGGGTCTACGCAGCCTTGGGGAAGGCAGCACGGGCCGGCGCCGAGGACACACCCGACATAGCCGGGCTGGCCGGAACCGCACGGGCAGCAATCCTGGCAGCTCCAATTCCGGGCACTGTTGCCCAAGCCGTGGAACAGGCTTACGCCGCCCTCGGTCCCGACGTACCGGTCGCCGTCAGGTCTTCGGCCACCGCTGAGGACCTGCCCTTCGCCAGTTTTGCCGGGCAGCAGGACACGTACCTCAACGTGGTGGGAGTGCCTGCGGTGCTGGAGGCTGTCCGGCATTGCTGGGCCTCGCTGTGGACAGACCGGGCAACGGCGTACCGGGCGAGCCTGGGGATTGACCCTGCGGGGGTGGCGCTCGCGGTGGTGGTGCAGCGGATGGTGGATGCCGAGACCGCGGGTGTCATGTTCACGGCGAATCCCCTCACCGGCAGCCGCCGGCAGGTAATGCTGGACGCCAGTCCAGGCCTGGGCGAGGCGGTGGTCTCCGGCGCGGTTAATCCGGACCACTTCGTGGTCGATGCGCTGACCGGCAGGGTGGTGGAACAGGAACTGGGCGCCAAGGGCATCGAGGTGCGGCCACTTCCTGGTGGCGGGACGCAAATCCGGGAGTTGCCGGAAGGCCATGCTGCTGCCTGCCTGACGGGCAGCCAGTTGCGTGCGCTTGCCAGCCTGGGCCTGCAGGCCCAGGAGCACTTCGGCGCCCCGCAGGACACTGAGTGGGCCGTAGACCACGCAGGCGTCCTCTGGCTCACCCAGTCCCGGCCGATCACTACGCTGTACCCGGTTCCGAGGAGCAACGGTGCCGCGGGCCTGGCTCCGCGGGCGAAATCCGTTGCCGGCACCAGGGCGTACCTCTGCTTCAGCCTGGCCCAGGGGCTGACCCGGCCGCTCACCCCCATGGGGCTCGCGGCTGTCCGTCTGATTGCTTCCTCCGTGGCCACGGCCGCCGGCTTTCCTGTTCCTGATCCCCGGAGCGGACCGTCACCCTACGCCGAGGCCGGGCAGCGGATCTACGTCGACTTCACCACCCCCATCCGCAGCGCCATAGGCCGGCGCATCATTCCCCGGGTCTTCGACATCATGGAAGCGCGGACCGCCGCCGTCATGCGCCGCCTGATGGAGGACCCGGCCTTTTCGGTAACCAGGAGGACGCCGTTCGGGCTGCTGCGCCACGTCGCGCCGGTGGCGATCCGCGCCAAGGTTCCCACCACTCTCGTCCATGCCCTCCTCCGGCCCCGCGCGGCACTGCACCGGCTGGACCAGTTCACCCGGGACTTTGAGGCCTCACTGGCTCCCGATACGGGCGTTGACACCATGGCGCGCCTCGACCACGCCGAATCGCTGGTTGGGTCACGCCTGTTTTTGATTGTGCCCGCCATCCTGCCCCTTCCCGCCCTGGGCTTCGCCATGTTGGGCCTTGCCGGAAAGCTGCTTGGCGGGGATGCGTGGGACGAACTGCAGCCGGTGATCCGCGGCCTGCCGCACAATGTCACCACGGAAATGGACCTGGAATTGTGGCGCCTCGCAACGGCCATCCAGGAAGATGCGGACTCACGCACCGCGCTCCTGACGGAGAATCCTTCCGACCTGGCGGCCGCTTTCCATGCCGGGGAGCTGCCGGCTCGCCTGGACGCCGGCCTGGGAAGGTTCCTGGACAGGTACGGCCAGCGGGCAGTGGGTGAAATCGACGTCGGACTGCCGCGATGGTTGGAGGAGCCGGCACACATCCTGGGAGTCCTTGCCAACTACCTCCGGCTGGATAACCCGGCCCTGGCACCTGATGCCCAGTTCAGCAAGGCAGCCGAGGACGCGGAAGAGCAGGTGGCCCGGTTGGTCGCCCAGGCCGCCGCCCGTGGCAGGATTAGGGGCATGCTGATGGCTGCTGCGCTGCGGAGGGCGCGGTTGTTTGCCGGCCTTCGGGAGCTGCCAAAGTACCTGCTGGTGACCGGCCTCGGGGAAGTCCGCAGGCAGCTGCTCCTGGTGGGCAGGGAGCTGGAGCAGGCGGGCACCATTGAGTGCCGGGAGGACGTCTTCTTCCTGGACTTCGCTGAGGCCCGTCAAGCACTGGCGGACAACGCCCGGGACACCGAAGGGCCGGGCCAGGGCCTTCGGCGGGTTGTCGCAGCCCGCCGCCAGGAGTACGCAAGGGAGCTCAGGCGCCGGCACATCCCCAGGGTGCTGCTCTCGGACGGGACCGAACCGGAAGCGGTGCGGGCCGCCGTCGGAAACTCCGGGGACGGAGCTTCCGGGAATGGAATTCTGGCCGGCAGCCCGGCTTCGGCGGGTATGGTCACTGCCCCGGCAAGGGTCATCCTGGATCCGGTCGGCGCCCGCCTCGAGCCGGGCGAGATCCTGGTGGCGCCCTCCACGGACCCCGGCTGGACACCGCTGTTCCTCACGGCCGGAGGGCTGGTGATGGAGATGGGCGGAGCGAACTCACACGGCGCCGTGGTGGCAAGGGAGTACGGCATTCCCGCCGTAGTGGGAGTGGCGGACGCCACCGCGCGCATCAGCACAGGCCAAAGAATAACGGTCGACGGCGGCGCGGGAACCGTGGTGCCGGAACATCCAGGAACGCTCCGGGATGGAGGGCTGCCAAGGGGCGCGGAGCCACCAGCACAGGCGTAGTCTTTCTTTATGGGCTCCAACAGGCTGGGTTCCAGCGGACGCTTGCAAGTCAATAAAACAGCACCAGGTCGCCGGGTGTGGCTGCGGTGGCTGCCTGCCGTGGCGGCCCCGGCAGTCATAGCCGCGGGCGCCCTCGCTGGATCCCTCCCGGCAGGGGCCAGCGACCCCCTGCCTGCCAAGACGCCCGCCCAGGTCCTGGAACTGGCAGCCAGCCACCAGGTCCAGGCACTCTCGGGGACCGTGGAGCAGTCGGCCGACCTGGGGCTGCCAGAGCTGCCTGCCGCCGGAAAGCCGTCCACGCCTGCCTCCCCGGGCAGCGTAGCTTCGGTGATTGAGCTTTTGTCCGGCAAACACAGTGCGCGGGTCTTCCTGGATGGAAAGGACAATGCCCGGGTCCAGGTGATGGACCAACTGGCCGAGCGGGACGTGGTCCGCCACGGCAGCGACGTGTGGTTCTATTCGTCGAAGGACAACACGGCGGCGCACCTGGCGTTGCCCGCCCATGACCCTGCACAGCCAAAAGACCATCAAGGGGCGGGCGGGGTGCATACCCCGGCCGAGGTGGCCCAGCAGTTCCTGTCCAAGGTTGACCCCACCACCGCCGTTTCCGTGGGGCCGGACGTTTCCGTTGCCGGCCGGGCAGCATACAACCTGCTGATCGAACCACGCAGCGACGCAACCCTGGTGGGCAAGGTGGCCATCGCCGTCGACGGTCGCAACGGCTTGCCCCTGTCCGTCCAGGTGACCGCACGTGGAGCGGACAAGCCCGCTTTCAGCTCTGGTTTCACCAGTCTCTCCCTGGCCGTCCCCGACCAGTCCGTCTTCGCCTTCACCCCGCCGCCGGGCAGCACCGTCAAGGAACTCCCCGTTCCGGACAAGTCCCGTGAGCGTCCGGACGGTTCCCACCAGGACGCCATGCACAAGGGTGCCAAGGGACAGGTGTCCGTCACCGGCACCGGTTGGGAAACCGTGGTGGGCACGGCGCATGGCAATGCCTCGGCTGCCGAATCCGTCCTGAAGGATCCACTGCTGTCCCAGGCTGCCGTCGCCGTACCCGGCGGCCGGCTGCTCTCCACGGCACTCGTCAACGTCCTGGTCACCGACGACGGACGGATCTTCGCGGGAATGGTGCCGCCGGAACGGCTGCAGTCAGCAGCAGCGGCCCAGTAAGTGGTGGCCGGACGGGGAGTGGTGGCCGGGCGGGGGCTGGTGCGGTGAGCGGCGCGCTGGCGATTGAAACCCGTGGCCTGAGCAAGCACTTTGGCCAGCAGGCCGCCGTCGACCACGTGGACCTGGCCGTTCCGCACGGGACGGTCTTTGGCTTCCTGGGGCCCAACGGATCCGGCAAGACCACCACCATCCGCATGCTGTTGGGGCTGGCGGCTGCGTCCGCCGGGACGGTAAGCCTGCTGGGCCGCGAGATGCCGGACAAACTCCACGAGGTCTTGCCGCGCGTGGGGGCCCTGGTTGAAGGGCCGGCCTTTTACCCTTTCCTCTCCGGCGCCGCCAACCTCCACCGGCTGGATTCAGCCAGCCGGCATACTGTGCCCGCCACCCGGAAGGCGCGCGTGCAGCAGGCGCTGGAACGCGTTGGCCTGGAGCACGCCGCAGGCAAACGGGTGCACGCGTACTCGCTGGGAATGAAGCAGCGGCTGGGCATTGCCAACGCCCTGCTCTCGCCGCGGGACCTGCTGGTGCTGGACGAGCCCACCAACGGGCTGGATCCGCAGGGCACCAGGGAAGTCCGCAACCTGGTGCGGTCGCTGGCGCATGAGGGCACCACCGTTTTTGTCTCCAGCCACCTGCTGGCCGAGGTGGACCAGATGTGCACCCACGCCGCCGTCATGAGCGCGGGCAGGCTCGTGGCGCAGGGGCCGCTCGCTGAACTGCGGCAAGCCGGGTCCACCCGGCTCCGGCTGGTGACACCCGACGGCGGGAGGGCCCGGGAGGTCCTGGCCCGCCTCGGGCTGGCGCCTGAACCCGGACAGGCTGGACCGCGTGCTCAACCCGACGGGGAGACTGTTGTAGCGGTGCTTCAAACCGGCGCCCAACAGCCGGCGGTGCTCCCGGAGGACGTTGTGGCGCACCTGGTGCAGGCCGGCGTCCGGGTCCGGGGCTTCGCCGTCGAGCGTGAAAGCCTTGAAGACCGCTTTGTTGCCCTTACCGGGGAAGGATTCGACGTTGCCCAGTAGCGTGCCCGCCGACATGCCCGAAGCCGCCGGAACGGCCCGGCCGGCAGCAGCCCCGCGAAGCTCCGGATTTTCCCTGCTTGGGTCCGAGCTCAAGGTCCTGTTCGGGCGCCGGCGCACCTGGGCGCTGCTCCTGGCCCTGGCGGCCATCCCGGTCCTCATCGCCATCGCAGTGAAGGTCTCATCCAACGTTCCGCCTGGCCGGGGTCCCGCCTTCCTTGACCGGATCACCCAAAACGGCCTGTTCGTTGCCTTCACCGCCATGCTGGTCTCCGTACCGCTGTTCATGCCGCTCGCGGTGGGCGTGGTGGCCGGGGACACCATCGCCGGGGAAGCGAACCTGGGAACCCTCAGGTACCTGCTGGTGGCGCCGGCGGGACGGGTGCGGCTCCTGCTGGTCAAGTACGCAGGCGCGCTGGCCTTCTGCGTCGCGGCACCCTTAACCGTGGGCGCAGCCGGTGCGGCCATCGGAGCCGCGCTTTTCCCGGTAGGCCCGGTGACGCTGCTCTCCGGGGGCGTGGTCCAGCCGGGCGAAGCTGCCCTGCGCATCGTGCTGATCGCCGCCTACCTGGCGATATCCCTGGCGGGCCTTTCCGCGATTGGGCTGTTCCTGTCCACCCTGACAGTGGTTCCCGTCGGGGCAATGGCCGCCACCGTGGTTGTCTCGGTAGTGTCGCAGGTCGCCGACCAGCTGCCGCAGCTGGAGTGGCTGCACCCGTGGCTTTTCAGCCACTACTGGCTTGGCTTCGGCGACATGCTGCGCCAGCCGGTGGTGTGGGATTCTTTCGCCAGCAACGCGCTGCTCCAGGCAGGCTACGTGGCAGTGTTCGGGGCGCTCGCCTACGGCCGGTTCGTCACCAAGGACATTCTGAGCTGACGACGGCGGCGGCGGATTTCAATGCCGCGCCGCCCGGCGGACGGTCCGCGTGGGTGAGGATCAGTAGCGGGCCGCGTACGGGTAAAGCTCCATGCCCACCATCGAGCTGATGCTGGAAACGGTGATGCCTTCCTGCGGGTTGAGGGCCTGCACCACCTGGCCGTTGCCCAGGTAGATCGCCACGTGGTAGAAGTTCGGTGCCGAGCCCCAGACCAGCAGGTCGCCGCGGCGGGCCTGTGAAATCGGGACGTGGACCGGGGCGGCCGCGTACTGCTGGGAAGCGGTGCGCGGCAGGTAGGTGCCGGCTGCGGCGAAGGCGTTCTGCACCAATCCGGAGCAGTCGAAACCATAGACGCCGGTTCCGCCCCACTGGTAGTAATACGGAGCGCCCACCTTTCCCAGGGCCACGGAGATTGCTGCTTCATACGTGCCCGAACCCGTTGAAGGTGCCGGCGCCGGCGCCGGCGCCGGCGCCGGCGCCGGTGCGGGTGCCGGAGCGACGGGCGCGGGTGCGGGGGCAGCAGGGGCAGGTGCCGGCGCAGCAGGGGCAGGTGCCGGAGCAACCGGCGCAGCAGGCGCCGGTGCGGCAGGCGCTGCGGGGGCCGCTGCTGCCGGAGCGGGAGCCGCAGGTGCCACGTCCTGGCTGCGGTTGTTCTGGCCGGCACCCCGGTTTTGCCCAGCTTGATTTTGGGCTGCCTGATCCTGGGCGGCTTTGTCCGCGGCGGCCTTGTCCGCGGCGGCGGACAGCGCGGCGAGGCGGGCCTCCTCGCGCTGCCGGTCCAAAGCATCTACGCGCGCTGACTCAAGCGCCACCGTGGTGTTGCGGAGCTGTGCGAGCTGGTCCACCAGGACGGTCCGCTGGGCCTTGGCGTCGGCCACTGCCTTCGCCTGCGCGGCATTCGCCTGTTCCGCCTGGGACTTCCGTTGCTCCGCAGTCTTGGCCGCATCGTCGGCGGCCTTGGTGGCGTCCTCCGCAGCCGCGGTCAGCGAACGGTAGGCAGTGGCTGCGGCGTCGGCAGCTTCGAAGGCCCGGCTGCGGCTGGCAGAGAGGGCCTCAAGCGTGGCGGCCTGCTGCAGGCTTTCACCGCCGCCGGCCAGCGTTCCGAGGGTGGGGTTCAGGCCTCCGTTCCGGTACAGGTCACCGGCGAGCTGGCCCACCTGCTTGCGGGTCTTGTCCTGCTGTTCCCGGGCGGATCCGGCCTTGGCCGAGGCCACCGACGCCGCTTCGGTCCGCTGCTGCAGTTCCACCAATGCCTCGCTGTAGGCGTTATTGGCCTGCATGGCCACGGCGAACGCGGCCTGCTGCGCGGTGGACGCGTCGGCCAGGATGCGCTCGATGTCGGTGACCTTATCCGCCGTCGCGGACTCGCTGGCCTTGGCCGCGGCAATGTCCTCGGGCGAGGGAATCCCGGGCGACGCCGGAACGGTCAAGGGAAGGGATGGCGCCGGGACCGCGGCTGCAGGTGTTGCCACGGAAGCAAAAAGGACGACGGCGGCGCACAGCACGGCCGTCCTGCGGCCGGATCCGGATAAAGCCATCTGCAGAGACCTCGCAACGGTAAGGCTGGGAGTGAGGTTCTGGATGTGGCACAACCGTGCCCCTCAGCTGCTCGCCAGCAGTCCGAGGTTACGTGACCCTTTGCACATTAGCAACAGCAGTCACATCAATAACATAAACCACAACAGTGTCATTAGGGGCAGAATTTGCGGGGTGTGTCGGATCAGGCGTGTTGGCGTTCCTCATGTTCTGAGTGACTGGCGGGCTCCAGTTGGAAGGTGCAGTGGTCGGTATCAAAGTGCGAGCCCAGACAGGTGATGAGCTTGTCCAGCAGCTGGTCGGCGCCCCGGGCGTTGAGTACTCCGTCCTCCACCACCACGTGGGCGGAGAACACTGGTACGCCTGACGTGATGGTCCAGATATGGATGTCGTGCACGTCCGTCACACCCGCCACGGAAAGGATGTGTTCCCGGATCATCTGGACCTCCACTCCTTTGGGGCTGGCTTCCAGGAGGACGTCCACCACGTCGCGCAGCAGGCTCCAGGCCCGCGGGAGGATCATCAGCGCGATCAGGACGGAGGCAATGGTGTCCGCTGCCTGGAAGCCGGTCAGCATGATCACCACCGCTGCGATGATGACGGCCACCGAGCCCAAGAGGTCGCCCAGCACCTCCAGGTAGGCGCCGCGGATGTTCAGGCTCTCCTCCTGCGCCGTTCGCAGGACCAGCAGCGATACCAGGTTGGCGACGGCGCCGAGGATGGCGGCAAACAGCATGATGTCCGTCCGCACTTCCGGGGGTGCGCCGAACCGCCTGATGGCTTCGGTGAAAATGACGACGGAAATCACGATCAGGATCAGCGCATTGGCCAGTGCCGCGAGAACCTCCGCACGCTGGAAGCCATAGGTCCGCTGATCGCTTGCGGGGCGGCCCGCGATCCACGCAGCCAGCAGGGCGATGGTGACGCCGGCCGCGTCGGAGAGCATATGTCCGGCGTCCGCCAGGAGGGAAAGCGACCCGGAGAGAATGGAACCCACGATCTGGATGGCCACCACGCCAAGGGTGATCCCCAGGACGGCCACAAGCCGCTTCCGGTGCCGCCCGGTGCCGGTGATCCCGTGGCTGTGACTGTGGTCATGTCCCATGATTACAAGGCTAGCCCCAGCCCAGTTCGTGCAGCCGGTCATCGGAGATCCCGAAGTGGTGCGCTATTTCGTGGACTACGGTCACGGCAACTTCGTGGATTACGTCGTCCCGGGAGGCGCAGATTTCCAGGATGGGTTCGCGGAAGATCGTGATCCGGTCCGGGAGGGAACCGGCGTCCCACCACGAATCGCGCTCCGTCAGCGGAACCCCTTCGTACAGTCCCAGCAGCACGGTGTCCGGGTCTTCCCCGGGCCCGGGCACGTAATCGTCGTCAATGAAGACCGCAACGTTGTCCATGGCGCGGGCCAGCCGCTCCGGAATGCTGTCGAGGGCGTCCTGGACAGCGGCCTCGAAGTCGTCGGGGGACATAGTGAAACCGGAAGGCTCATGCCCTCCGTCGGGAACGATCGGCAGGCCCGGCGGCAGGTTGGCTGTCATGCCCAGACCCTACCGCTGGAAGCGTTGATGCCGGATGCGGTCCGCCGGCGTCCTGCGCCGGGTCAGCCCCACTCCCACCAGGCACACCAGCCCGCCCACCAGCCCCCATGCGGTGGGGATCTCGCCCAGGAGCAGCCAGGAGATGAGGACGGTAGTGCCGGGGACCAGGTAGGTGGTGGCGGCGAGTTTCCCGGCATCCACCAGCGACAACGCGTAAGCCCAGGTGGTGAAGGCGATGGCGGTCGGGAAAACGCCCAGGTACACCAGCCCCAGCGTGGCCTGCGGCGGGGCGGCCTGCACTTCGGACACCAGCTGCCCTGCAAAGGGCAGGCAGCACAGGGCTCCCACCACGATGCCGAACCACGTGGCCTGGGCCGCGGGGAATTTCCGCACCACCGGTTTCTGGATGATGACGCTGACCGCGGCGAGCACCGCTGCAAGGAGGCAAAGCGCCACACCCGCCAGGTCCGCCGTCGAACTTTCCCCAGGTACGCGCGGCCGGCCCGAGCCAAAGGCGATCAACGCGACCCCGGAAAACGCCACCGTGCTGCCGATCAGCAGCCAGCGCGGAAAGCCTTCCTTGAGGAAGATGCCCGCCATGATGGCCACCAGGATGGGGTTGACGTTGATCAGCAAGGCGCTGGTGCCGGCATCCAGGATGTGCTCTGCTGCGTTCAATGCCACGTTGTACCCGCCGAACCACATCACCCCATAGGCGAGGATGGGCAGCCATTCGCGGCCCTGGGGCAACAGCCGGCTCTTGAGCAGTTGTGGCACCACCAGGAAAGCCAGGACGACGGCGGCAATCGCCAGCCTGCCCAGTGTCAGGGAGCCGGGGGAGAAGTGCGGGCCGATGGCCCGGATGCCCACGAACGCCGAGGCCCACAGGACCACGGTGACCACCATGGCCGCCACGCCCAGTGCCTTGACGGGAGCAGCAGCTGGAGCTTGCGGAGGAAAAGGTTGACGCGCGGGACTGGTGGAAGGCATGAGATAAATCTACGGCGGATGCCGGCGTCGGACTGGCGGGAATCGGCCACGTCGGTGCCCTCGGCTAGGATGCGGACTATGCTCTCCCCCCAGGTTCCCGCCCGTGATACCCCGCGCCTTATCCGGAGAGTCATCTGGATCGCAATGGCTGTCATCGTCTTGGGCGGGGTGGCCTGGTATGCCCTTTTCACTGCCACCAAGCCCCCGCAGTCCGCATCCCCGGCAGCGGGCCAGGAACAACTCGTGCGCGCGGACAGCCACCGGCTCACCGCACCCCCCGAGGAAAAGGCGCAGCTGGTGGAGTTCCTCGACTTCGAGTGCCCCTCCTGCGGGGCCGTGCACCCCTTTGTGGAGGAGCTCAAAGCGGAGTTCGGGGACAGGATCACGTTCGTCAACAGGTACTTTCCGCTGTCCGCCCACCCCAACTCCGGCCAGGCAGCGCTTGCTGTGGAGGCGGCCGCACAACAGGGCCAGTACCGGCAGATGGCAAACAAGCTGTTCGAACACCAGTCCCAATGGGCCGGAAACCAACAATCCCAGGCGCCCCTGTTCCGCACCTACGCGCAGGAGTTGGGGCTCAACATCGCGGAGTTCGATGCCGCCGTCGCCAACTCCGAAACCGAAGACCGCATCCTGGCCGATATCGCCGACGGCAATGCCCTTGGTGTCAACGGCACGCCCACCTTCTTCCTCAACGGGGAGAAGCTGACGCTAAGCACCAAAGCGGATTTCCGGCAGAAGCTGGCCGACGCCGCCAAATAACGGAGATGCAGCCGGCTGGTGCTGCCGTGGCGGGAAGGCCGCCCTTTATTTACGCCGACCCTTTCTTTCCCCAGCGACTACTTTTGCCGTCCCTACTGTCCGCCAGCCCAGGCGAGCAGCTTATCCACCGGCCAGGTGGTGATGATCCGTTCGGGCGGCACGTTGTTGCGGGCTGCCCGCTCCGCGCCGTACTGCAGGAAGTCCAGTTGCCCCGGCGCATGGGCATCACTGTCGATGGAGAACAGGCAGCCTGCCTCCAGCGCCAACTGGATCAGGGCGTCCGGTGGGTCCTGCCGCTCCGGGCGGGAATTGATCTCGACGGCCACGTCGTGTTCCGCGCACGCTGCGAACACTTCCTTGGCGTCGAAGTCCGACGGCGGCCGGGTTCCGCGCGAGCCCTCGACGAGCCGCCCGGTGCAGTGGCCCAGGATGTTGGTCTGCGGGTCCTGGATGCCGCCGAGCATCCGGGTGGTCATGGTTTTCCGGTCGGCGCGCAGCTTTGAGTGGACGCTGGCCACCACGATGTCCAGGCGGTCCAGCAGTTCCGGCTCCTGGTCGAGCTCGCCGGACTCCAGGATGTCCACTTCGATCCCGGTCAGGAGCCGGGTGGCCCCGCCGTTGCTGTTGATGCCCGCCACTACGTCCAGTTGGTCCACCAGGCGCTCGGGCGACAGTCCATTGGCGATGGTGAGGTTGGGGGAGTGGTCGGTCAGGGCCAGGTACTCCCTGCCCAGCACCTCCGCAGCAGCCACCATCAGCTCAATGGGGGAGCCGCCGTCGGACCATTCGCTGTGGCTGTGCAGGTCGCCACGCAGCGCCGCCCGGAGGTCTGCCCCACCGGATGCCAACGGCTGGGTGCCCTTCTCCCTGAGGTCTGCCAGGTAGCCGGGCACTTGCCCGTCCACGGCCTCCCGGATGACAGCGTAGGTCCGGTCGCCGATTCCCTTCATGGACTTGAGTCGGCCGGTGCGGGCCCGCAATGCCACTTCGTCAGGGCCAAGGGGGTTGATGGCAGCTGCCGCCTTGCGGAAGGCCTGGACCTTGAAGGTGGCGGCGCGTCCGCGCTCCAGCCAGAAAGCAATCTCGTTGAGCGCTGCGACGGCATCCATCCGTCCATCTTTACCCGTAAGGCGCTGGAAAAGTGGGGTCTTGCGCCAATTTTGGAATATTCCCGGTTACCCCCTATAGTTGTGGAGTCCCGTTCGGAGAACGCAAAGGACAAAGACGGAAAGCCCCGCTTGACGCCTTTTATTTTGTTCCGGACAGGTTCTGGCCCCCATCGTCTAGCGGCCTAGGACACCGCCCTTTCACGGCGGCGGCACGGGTTCGAATCCCGTTGGGGGTACTCAAGGAACTGGTCAAGCAGGCTCAAAAAGTCTGGTAGGCTGGAAGCCTTGAAAAAAGCGGTAGAGATACTGCGAAGCAAGAAACGCAAGGCCCTGTAGCGCAGTTGGTTAGCGCGCCGCCCTGTCACGGCGGAGGTCGCGGGTTCAAGTCCCGTCAGGGTCGCTCTGATTGTTGGAAGAGATTCCGGCTGTCATGGTGACTAGTCACCTAGGCTCTGTAGCTCAGTTGGTAGAGCGTTCGACTGAAAATCGAAAGGTCACCGGATCGACGCCGGTCGGAGCCACCACTGGGAAGCATCAGTTCTTCGGAACTGGTGCTTTTCTGCTTTAACCCCTGATGTCTCTTCCAGCGCAGTGTCACAGGCTGGGGATAGGGTGGAAGCAACAGAAGGGGGAGTGCCTGATGGAATACCAGAACCCACAACCCGTGGTGCCAAGCCGTCCCGCCGCAAGCCCGGCCCCGGGCCCCGGACGGACCGTCATCTCCGAGACTGCGGTGGCCAAGGTCGCAGGAATCGCCGCGCGGGCAGTTCCGGGCGTCTATTCCCTTGGGTCGGGTCCGTCCCGTGCCCTGGGCGCCATCCGCGACGCCGTCGGAAGCTCCGACCACGCCGCCGGTGTCCGTGCTGAAGTGGGCGAAACCCAGGTAGCAGTGGACATCACCCTGGTGGCAAGCTATGGAACACCCCTGCACTCACTGGCCAATGCGGTCCGCGCCGCTGTCTACCGCGCCGTCGAGGAACTGGTGGGCCTGCAGGTCATCGAGGTTAACGTGGAAATAGCGGACGTCTACGTGCCCCCGCCCGTCAAAACCACCCCGCCCGCAACGGCCGAACGGGAGGCACTGCTGTGAGCCTCACGGTGGCAGGCGTGGCGATGGGCGCCTTCGTGGCTTTCATGTCCCTGCAATTCGGGCTGTGGGGCTTCCTTGTCTCCTTGCTCTTCATGGCCATCGGAGCGCTCCTGGGCCGGGCTGCGGAAGGGAAACTGGACCTGCGCGGCGTCTTAGATGCCATCACCGGCCGGCGTTCCTCCTCATGACAACACCCGCACCCGTTATGCCTGGGCAGGTGCTCGGCGGCCACAACCGGATCAGCACCCAGGCATTGACCAGCCTTGCCAGGGTGGCGGCGGCGCAGGCCTTGGGCGTCGACGCCCAGGATGTTCGGGCGGATTGGACGGACGACGACGGCCTGCTGGCTTTATCCCTCGTTGCCCCCATCAGCATCCCGCCTTTGCAGTCCGTGGTGCTGGAGCCGGCACGGGTGCAGGCGGCCGGCGGGTCCGTCTGGGACCGCACCGTCAGGGCCAAGGCAACCATCCTGGCAACAGTTTCCGAACTGAGCGGTTCCCGGTTGAGCCGCGTGGATATCCGCATCAGCGGGGCAAGGATCAGCACAGCAAGGACCAGTGCAGGAGGGCGGGTGCGGTGAGCAGCAGCGTGGAAGACCGCGGGGCGGCTGAGGAGACCCGGGGGAGCACCGGGACCCTCATGCGCAGGGTCCTTTACCGTGAGACCCACTCCTCCCGTGCCTCCGTGTCCATTGCCGCCGCTGCCCTCGTCCTAATTTTGGCTGCCTACGGCGTGCTGGAATCCGGGGTCCACGCCGTGGGCCAGCCCGCCTGGCTCATTGAGCCGCAGGTTGCCGCCCAGCGCATCGTGGACCTTCCGGCCGGGATCTCCCCGCTGCTGCTGTCAGCGATTGGCGCCGTCCTTGCCATGCTGGGCCTGATCTTCTTCCTTAATGGGGTCCTCCCAGGAAAACGCGCCCGCCACCTGCTGGCCGGTGCACCCGGCGAGGGCCTCCCGGCCGTGGTGGTGGATGACGAGGTCATTGCATCCTCGCTTGCCCGCCGCGCGCGCCTGGCCGCCAACGTCACGCCTGAACAGGTCATGGTGGTTGTTTCCCAGCGACAGGTGCTGGTCAACGTGCGTCCCACGTCCGGAATCCCCGTGGACCAGGACAGGGTATTGGACGCAATCCGCGACGAGCTGGACCAGATGCTGCTGGAACCTGCTCCCGTTCCGCGCGTCAACGTCACTGCTTCCGGGGTGGTTGGGGCATGAACAGCACCCCGGCACTGCTCAACCGCATCCTGCTCACTGTGCTGGGCCTGGCCCTGCTTGGAGCAGGGATCCTGTTGGTGCTGTTGGCGGCCGTTCCTCCCGTTGCTTCCTGGTGGCACGCCTGGTCCGGCGGGGTCTGGGGCGGGCTCACCCGGCTTTTCGAGTCCACGCGGTTCCCTGGCCGGTCGGAAAGCTGGTTGTGGATTGTCGTGGCAGTGGCGCTGCTGGGGCTGATGGGCCTCATGGTGGCCTGGATCGCCCAGCAAGGAAAAGGCCGGTCGAACCTCCTCGCAGCCGAATACGATCACGGTGACACCCCCGGCGACGTCCGCATCGGCGGCGGGGTAGCGGAACAGGCGCTGAAGCAGGCTTTGGAGGGGAGACCGGACTTGGCCGGTGCCACGGTCACTGCCTATGACGTGAAGGGCTCGCCCGCATTGAAGGTCCGTCTTCTTCCGCGCCAGGGTGTCGCACCGCATCTGCTCGCGGCCGAGGTGTCAGGACTCGTGCACGCGCTGGAGTCCGTTGTGGGCAAGGAGGTGCCGGTCCTCATCCACATCGGGGCAGGGGCGCGGACGCGCTTCAGCCGGGCCGAGCGCGTCCGCTAGGTTGCCCCTGGTGCCGGCGGGCGCTGCTGCCGGTACTGCACGCCCTTCCCGGTTACCGACCGCCGTGAAGATGCCGGCCGATTTCAAGGCGCTGCCTGCTTTGAAGATAAACAGTGCAGTCCACGGGGATTTCCTGGATGGCGGCCCACTCTTCGGCGGGTTCGGGACCGCTGGAAAGGACCACGGCATAACCTTCGGGCACGGGGGCCGAGGCGAAGCTCATGTTGGACAAGACCACTGTTTCCCCATTGCGGAAAGCCAGCAGCCCGGTGCCCGGCGAGTGTTCATCGGTCCACTCCACGGTGCCGCTGCCCAGGCGCTGGGCTGCCCTGAACGCCAACGCTGCGCGGTAGAGCTCCAGCGTTGAGCCGTCCTCGCCGTCCTGTTTGTCGGCGGCTAGAGGGCCGAAGCTTTCGGGCTGCGGGAGCCACGGTTCGGGCGCTTTTGCGGAAGCGCCTTGGGAAAAACCATAACCGGGTTCTTCCCCTGCCCACGGCAGCGGAACCCGGCAACCATCGCGCCCGATTTCTGCGCCGTGGGTCCGGAAGAACGTCGGGTCCTGCCTGGCCTCCGCAGGGAGGGTAGTGTGCTCCGGAAGTCCCAGCTCCTCACCTTGGTAAAGGTAGGCCGAACCCGGCAGGGCCAGTGCAACCAGCGTGGCGGCCCGGGCCCGGGCCAGGCCCAGGGATGCGTCCGGTTGTTCGTCGTCAGGGCCAATGCCCTTTGGAAAAGTGGTGGGATCCGTCAGCCCGAACCGGGTGGCATGACGCACCGTGTCGTGGTTGCTGAGCACCCATGTGCAGGGAGCACCTACTGATGCTGCCGCTGCCAGCGAGGCGTCAATGGCGTCAGCCATGCGTTCGGCATCCCAGCCGGCCAGCAGGAAATCGAAGTTGAAGGCCTGCTGCATCTCATCGGGCCGGACGTAGCGAGCCAGCCGCTCAGCCGGTTCCACCCATGCTTCGGCAACCATCATCCGGTTTCCGCCGTATTCGGCCAGGACCTGGTTCCAGTCGCGGTAGATCGCGTGCACACCGTCCTGGTCGAAGAACGGCGACGGCGGATACATCGGGGAGACTGCCCTGTGCGGTTCCTCGGCATCGGTGTGGGCATGGGGTGCATCCCCTGGGAGGTGGCTTTCAGGGTGCGGAACGGACGTTCCCTCCACCATGGCAGCGACTCCGTCCCAGTCAGGCAGTCCCGCCTCCTTCACAGGCCGTGGGCAACGTCCACGCGGAAACCGTCGGCGCCCCGGTCCAGCCAGAACCGCAGCACCGAACGCATCTCCTCGTGGACTTCGGGGTTGTCCCAGTTCAGGTCCGGCTGCTTGGTGTCGAAAAGGTGCAGGTACCACTGTCCCGGCGACCCGTCAGGGTTGGCCACCCGGCTCCACGCCGGGCCGCCGAACACCGACTTCCAGTTGTTGGGCGCCCGCCTGCCGTCGCCGGATCCGGGCACCTCGTCCTTGCCGTCCCTGAAAATGTACCTGTTCCGTTCGGGGCTGCCCGGTGCTGCGGCCAGCGCCTCGCGGAACCAGACATGTCCGTCGGAAGTGTGGTTGGGCACCAGGTCCACAATGACCTTCATGCCCCGGCGGTGAGCCTCCTGCAACATGGCGTCGAAGTCCGGCAGAGACCCGAAAAGCGGGTCGACCTGACGGTAGTCCGCTACGTCGTATCCCCCGTCGGCCTGCGGTGACTTGTAAAACGGCGACAGCCAGATAGCATCCACACCCAGCCGTTCGAGGTAGGGGAGCCTGTCCAGGACGCCGCGCAGGTCTCCCATGCCATCGCCGTTGCCGTCTGCGAAGGAACGGGGGTAGATCTGGTACACGACTGCGTCGGCCCACCAGGCAGAGGGACTTGGACTGGGTGCCGGAACGGTCGGGTCTGGCATTTGGTTCCCCTCTGATAACTTTTTGATGTAAACGCTTGCATTCCCGACAGCTACCTTACTAGTGTGACTGTCACCACATCAACCTCACCTAGCAAGCGCACTGTCGACTTACTTGTCACTCAGCGAGGAGCTTCAAGCTAATGAAAACCCCGAGATTCCTGCTTCCGGCTGCCACGGCCGGCATTCTGGCCCTTACGTTGTCCGCCTGCGGCGGCGGAGGTGGAGGGGGCACCACGGGCGGTGGAGGCAGTGACGCTGACGCCAACCTCGACGGCCGCGGGCCCATCACCTACGTCCAGGGCAAGGACAACAGCAACGTGGTCCGTCCCTTGGTCGATAAGTGGAACGCCGCGCACCCGAACGAAAAGGTCACGTTCAAGGAACAGACCGACCAGGCCGACCAGCAGCACGACGACCTCGTCCAGCACTTCCAGGCAAAGCAGTCCGACTACGACGTTGTGGATGTGGATGTTATCTGGACCGCGGAGTTTGCGGCCAAGGGTTGGCTGCAGCCGCTGAAGGACAAGATGGCGATTGACACCAGCGCCATGCTCAAGCCAACCGTGGAGAGCGGAACCTACAAGGGCACCCTGTACGCTGCCCCGCAGACCTCTGACGGTGGCATCCTCTACTACCGCAAGGACCTCGTTCCCACCCCGCCCAAAACGTGGGACGAGATGATGAGCATGTGCTCCATCGCCAAGCAGAACAACATCGGCTGCTACGCCGGCCAGTTCAGCAAGTACGAGGGTCTCACCGTAAACGCCTCCGAGGCCATCAACTCGGCCGGCGGCTCCGTCCTCAACAAGGATGGCAAGCCCAACCTGAACACCCCCGAGGCCAAAGCCGGCCTGGAAAACCTGGCGAAGGCCTACGCCGATGGCAACATCCCCAAGGAAGCCATCACCTACAAGGAAGAGGACAGCCGGCAGGCCTTCCAGAGCGGAAAGCTCCTGTTCCTGCGCAACTGGCCCTACGCCTTCAACCTGATCACCACTGAAGGCTCGTCCGCAGTGAAGGACAAGACGGGCCTGGCCGCCCTGCCCGGCAAGGACGGCCCCGGTGCCTCCTCGCTTGGCGGACACAACCTCGCCGTCAGCGTCTACTCCAAGAACAAGGCCACCGCGCTGGACTTCCTGAAGTTCATGACCTCCGAGGAAACTGAGAAGTTCTACGCTACCCAGGGTTCGCTGGCTCCGGTGCTTGGTTCGCTCTATGAGGACAAGGAACTGGTTGCCAAGCTGCCCTACCTGCCGGTCCTGAAGACGTCCATCGAGAACGCCGTGCCGCGTCCCGTAACACCGTTCTACCCGGCGGTCACCAAAGCAATCCAAGACAACGCATACCCGGCAATCAAGGGAGAAAAGTCAGTGGAAAGCGCACTCTCTGACATGCAGAAGTCCATCGAATCCGCTGGTGCGGGATCGTAGTTCTGCCATGGCAACCGAACTAGGCCCGACGCCGGTCAAGTCACCGGCGTCGGGCGGTACCCCCGTCCATCACGCCCCCAAAGGCGTAGGGGAGGACAACAGGATCGCAAGCCAGGGGCGCTGGGCTTCCTGGCTGCTCGCCCCCACCATCGTGGCCCTCGCGGTGGTGATTGTTTACCCGATCATCAGCGCCATCGTCATGTCCTTCCAGAAGGACGCCGGCCTGGACCCCGCTACCGGCCTCTTCACCCAGGGCGGCCCGGCAGGCATCCAGAACTACGTGAACTGGCTGGCGCAGCAGTGTGCAGCACCAAACGGCGGAACCGTCGCCTGTCCCCCCGGCACCTTGGGCGGCCAGTTCTGGTCTGCCACGGCCACTACCTTCTTCTTCACGGTAGTGACGGTGGCACTGGAGACTGTCCTGGGCTTCTGGATGGCCATGATCATGGCCCGGACGTTCCGCGGACGCAGCCTGGTCCGTGCAGCCGTCCTGGTGCCCTGGGCCATCCCCACCGCCGTTACGGCCAAGCTTTGGTTCTTCATCTTCGCGTTCGAAGGCATCGCCAACAAGCTGTTCAACACCACCATCCTGTGGACGGGCAGCGAGTGGCCGGCCAAATGGGCCGTGATCATTGCGGACGTCTGGAAGACCACGCCGTTCATGGCGCTGCTGATCCTCGCCGGTCTCCAAATGATTCCGGCGGAAGTCTATGAAGCCGCCAAAGTGGACGGCGCCACTGCCTGGCAGCGGTTCCGGCTGATCACCCTGCCGCTGGTAAAGCCGGCGCTGATGGTGGCCATCCTGTTCCGTACCTTGGATGCGCTGCGCATGTTCGACCTGCCCTACATCCTCACCGGCGGCGCGAACAATACGACCACCTTGTCCATCCTGGTGATTAACCAGATCAGGCAAGGCTTCAACTCGGCAGCTGCACTGTCCACCATTACCTTCATCATCATCTTCCTCGTCGCCTTCATCTTCGTTCGCTTCCTCGGGGCGAACGTGGTTGAACAGAGCGGCGCCACAGGAAAGGGGAAGAAATGACCACGGCAACAGCAGACGCCTCTGCGCTGCGCGCCCGGCAGGACAAGGGCCGCAAGGCTGCGCAGAACCGTGAGAAGTGGGCCCAGGGACGCACCTACCTCAGCGCAGCAATCATCCTGCTCTGGTGCCTGGCTCCGGCGTACTGGATGGTGGTCACGGCGTTCCGCGATGTGGGGTTCACCTACGACACCTCGATCCTGCCCACGCATGTCACCCTGGACAACTTCAAAACGGCGTTTGATACGTCCTTCGGGAACCGGTTTGGCCAAGCGCTGCTGAACAGTGTGTTTATCGGCGGCGTGGTGACCATCGTGTCCCTGTTGATCGGTGTGTTCGCGGCCTACGCGCTGGCCCGGCTGAACTTCAGAGGCAAGTTCCTGGTGCTCGGGTTCATCCTTGGGGCTTCCATGTTCCCCGGCGTTGCCCTGATCACCCCGCTCTTCCAGCTGTTCACCAACATCGGCTGGATGGGCACGTACCAGGCGCTGATCATTCCGAACATCTCCTTCGTGCTCCCGCTGACGGTCTACACCATGACCTCGTTCTTCCGGGAAATGCCGTGGGAGCTTGAAGAATCGGCCCGCGTGGACGGCTGCACGCAGGGGCAGGCCTTCCGGAAGGTCATCATGCCCTTGGCGGCACCGGCTATCTTCACCACGGCAATCCTGGCCTTCATTTCCTCGTGGAACGAGTTCCTGATCGCCAGCCAGCTGTCCAGTGACGCAACCCAACCGGTGACGGTGGCTATCGCCAACTTCGCCGGCGCCCAGCCCAACCAGATCCCCTACACGGCCATCATGGCCGCAGGCACCATCGTCACCATCCCGCTGGTGATCCTGGTGCTGGTCTTCCAGCGCAAGATTGTCGCCGGCCTCACGGCAGGTGCAGTCAAGTGACGGACAACGGTTCCCGCCCCCGCACTCCGGGGGCGGGAAACCGCAGCCGGCTGGTCCGATCGGGCGAGGACTTCGACATCATCATCGGCTTCCTCGCGTTCTGGGCACTGGTCCTGCTGGTGGTCACCGTGTGGATGGAAGTTACCGCCCAACCGGCCCTTGGCTGGGCGCTGGGCCTGCTGGCAACACTGCTGGCGCTGTATGGCATGGTGCGGCTGCGCAGGAAGCTGCCGGCCCGCAGGTAGGCGTTGACGCGCGCATCCGCCTTCGCGGCAACTGCGTGGATTTGCGCTGTCTAAGTTTTCATTCCCTGGCCGCGCAATGGAAAAATACAGGGCCAGGGTACACGCAGGGCCGGCTGGCTCTACGCCGAAAAGGAGTTACAGAGGGGACACGGTGGCACGGACAACGGAAAGGTCCCAGCGGGGCGGCCATAACGGCGTCAGCATCGAGGACGTTGCGGCGGCCGCCGGAGTCTCCACAGCCACCGTCTCCCGCGCAGTCCGTGGACTGCCGCGGGTTTCGCCCGCCACCCGGGAAAAGATCCTGGAAGTGGCCGGGAATCTCGGCTACGTGGCATCCTCCTCAGCCTCGGGGCTGGCCACCGGACGGACCAAGACCATCGGCGTCCTGGCTCCGTTCGTGAGCCGCTGGTTCTTTTCCAAAGCCATCGAGGGTGCTGACCGCGAACTGCATGCCCGCCACTACAACCTTTCGCTGTTCAACCTCGGCGGCCACGGCAGCAACCGGGAGCGGCTGTTCAGCAAGACCATGGTCTACAAGCAGATTGACGCCCTGCTGGTCCTTTGTATGGCGCTCACCCATGAAGAGATCGAGCACTTGCAGAAGATCGATATCCCGCTGGTTGTGGTGGGAGGGCATGTGGAGGAATGCCCCTACATTGGCATCGATGACTACGCCGCTGCCTCCACCGCCGTCCGGCACCTTATCGACCTGGGGCACCGGGACATCGCCCTGCTGCATGGCGACGACGAGACCGACCTGAATTTCGACGTCCCCCGGGTCCGCATCCTGGCGTTCAAGGACGTCATGGCGGCGGCCGGCCTGCCGACGCGGCCGGAATGGGACGAATGGGGAGACTTCACCGTCCGCAGCGGCCAGGAGGCCTTCCGCCGGTTGTGGTCCCGGCCCGGGCAGAAGCCCACGGCGATCTTCTGCGCTTCGGACGAGATGGCCATGGGAGTGATCTTCGAAGCCAACCACGCCGGCGTCAGTGTTCCGGGCGACCTGTCAGTGGTGGGTATCGACAACCACGACTTCGCAGAAGCCATGGGCCTCACCACCGTGGGCCAACGGCCGGACGAGCAGGCCGAACTGGCCACCAAGATGCTGCTCGACGAACTGGATGGCCAGGCAGGAGCTGTCCGCTCCGCGGTGGCACCCCATGAACTGATTGTCCGGCGCACCACGGCGCCGCCGCAAAACCTCTAACAGCCCACGACCTGTACGGGCACTGCACCTCTAACAGCCAGGGAACCGTTATGAGGCGCGGGCCAGCTGCCGGATGGGGATCCAGCGCGAGGCAAGCCGCCGGTAGGCCGCTGCAGCGCCGGTCATGTCACCCTCCGCCAGGCACTCGATGCCCAGCCTGATATCCATCGGCGACTCGTCCGGGTAGACCTTGTCCGCCACTGCGCCGTAGTCCAGCTCCACCATGGAGTTCACGTGGAACAGCTCAAGCCATTCCGTCAGTTGGGCCAGGTCGTCAAGCATGTCCAGGTCCGGGGCGGCGAGGGCCAGGTTGGCCACGGCATAGCGGGCCCGTTCCAGGGCTTCGGTGATGGGCGTCCAAACCCGAACGGTGAGGATCCGCCCGCCGGCTTCCACCACATCCTTGCGGTCGGATTCGGCGAACAGTGAGAACCAGCTGAACGGGATGCCCCACGTTGACGCCCGCGTGTGCACCCGGACGGAACCGTCCCTGGCCTTCACCAGGTCGATCCGCTCCTGGTGCCGGTCCCGCTGTTCCTCCGGGATCAGCAGCTCGGCCAACGGACCGTGGATGCCTTCCATCAGGGCATTGGCTGCCAGGCCAGCGCGCAGGACCAACTGGCTGGGACAGTACAGCAGGACGGGCTCGGAGTCGGCGTCAGCGCCGTCGTCGGCCGTTCCGCCTTCCGGTGACGGCGCCGTGGTGACGCGGACCAGGTCGGTGCGTCCGGTGGGGAAGGGGTCCCCGCCGGAGCGGGTGATGCGTCCCAGCGAAGCCAGCAGTTCAGCGTTTTCGACGGCGGCGCGCGAGACTGCCTGCGCCCCGGCTGCCTCGATGGCCGGGCGTTGTTCCTCCGGAAAGGCTTCCACGGGTTCGTAGACGCGCAGGGTGGAGGAGAAAGGCAGGCCGGCCTGGCCCCGGTAGAGGTTTCCCGTCATTGCGGTCTCCTTGCATGGGTCCAGGCCACGGTCATCAGTCCGCCAGTTCCACCAGCACGGGCGCGTGGTCGGAAGCGCCCTTGCCCTTGCGTTCCTCGCGGTCGATTGCGGCGCCGGTGACGCGGGCTGCCAGGGCGGGGGAGGCCAGGACGAAGTCGATCCGCATGCCCTCCTTTTTGGGGAACCGGAGTTGGGTGTAGTCCCAGTAGGTGTAGACGCCGGGGCCGGGGGTATAGGGCCGCACCACGTCCGTGTAGCCGGCGGTTTCGAATGCGTGGAACGCCTCCCGCTCGGGCGGGCTGACGTGGGTGGACCGGTTGTTGATAAACAGGTCGATGTCCCATACGTCCTCGTCGAAGGGTGCGATGTTCCAGTCGCCCATCAGGGCCACCTGAGCCTGGGGATCGTCCGTGATCAGGGCCTGGGCGTGGGTCTTGAGGCTTTCCAGCCACTTCAGCTTGTACGGCATGTGCTCATCGTCCAGGGATCGGCCGTTGGGGACGTAAAGGCTCCAGACGCGGATGCCGCCGCACGTGGCCGCCATGGCCCGGGCTTCCTGCACGGGATCCTTGCCGGCCTTGCCGAACGACGGTTGGTCCAGGAATGTCCGCTCCACGTCCTCGAGCCCCACCCGGGAGGCGATGGCCACGCCGTTCCACTGGTTGACGCCGAAGTGGGCCACCTCGTAACCCATTCGCTCAAAGAGTTCCCAGGGGAAGTTGTCGTCCTTGCACTTGGTCTCCTGGATGGCCAGGACGTCGCAGTCGCTGCGCTGCAGCCACGCTTCGACGCGGTCGGCGCGGGCACGGAGCGAGTTCACATTCCAGGTAGCTATCTTCACGGTTCCTAACTTACCTTGGCAGCTGCACGCGGGGTAAAGCCTTCGCCGGCCCCGCCCCATGGTGCCCGTACGGTTGGTTACGGACCGGAAGGGGCGGGTATATTCGCCAACAGAATGACTTGGATCACTCATCCGGCCACCATGCGAAGGAGCACCCAGCCCATGACGGCAGCCACGGGGAATACAACGGACAGCACGGCAGGCAACGGGGGAGCGGACGTACTTTTTGAACGGCGCGGCAGGCTGGGGGTGGCAATCCTCAACCGGCCCCGGGCGGTCAACGCGCTCACCGCGGAAATGGTGGACCTGCTGCTGCGCCAACTCACCACCTGGGCAGGGGACGACGGCGTGGCCACCGTCCTGGTGCAGGGCGCCGGGGAGCGGGGCCTGTGCGCGGGCGGAGACATCGTGGCCATCTACCAGGACATGCTGCAAGGTGGAAACGCGACGGCGGGTTTCTGGCAAACCGAGTACCGCCTGAACTCCCTGATCTCCAGGTACCCCAAGCCATACGTTGCGCTGATGGACGGCCTGGTCCTCGGCGGCGGGGTTGGTGTCTCGGCGCACGGGAACGTCCGGGTCGTCACGGAGCGGACCAGGATGGGGATGCCGGAAACCACCATCGGGTTTGCCCCCGACGTCGGCGGGACCTTCCTGCTCTCCCACGCACCGGGAGAAACGGGAACCCACGCGGCCCTCACAGGCGCACACCTGGGCGCCGGAGATGCCCTGTTCCTGGGCCTTGCAGACCACTACGTTCCGTCATCCTCGGTGCCCAGCCTGATGGCGGCGCTGGAAACCGAAAGCCCGGAAGACGCCGTCGCACGTTACGCCGGGCAACCCCCTGCCTCGGTGCTTGCCGGCCAGCGGGAATGGATTGATGCCTGTTACGACTCGGACGATGCCGGGGACATTGTCGCCCGTCTCCGCGCGTGGACCGGGCCCGGGCAGGACGATGCCACGGCGGCTGCAGACACCATCGAGGCCAAATCGCCGACGTCGGTCAAGGTCACCCTGGCGTCCCTGCGCCGCGCTTCAAGCCTGACCCTCGATGAAGTGCTGGCCCAGGAGTACCGGGTAGGAATCCGCTTTCTGGGAGGACCAGATTTCCGTGAGGGAATCCGGGCCCAGGTGGTGGACAAGGACCGGAACCCGCAGTGGAAACCGGCCACCCTCGCCGAGGTGCTTCCGCAGGATGTGGACCGGTTCTTCCAGCCGCTGGACGGTGGGGAACTGGACCTGCAGGTGAAGGCGACGGACCATGCCTGACACACGCCGCGTTGCTTTCCTGGGGCTGGGGCACATGGGGAACCCGATGGCCATAAACCTGATCAGGGCCGGTTACCGGTTGACCGGCTTTGATGTGGTGCCGGCGGCACTGGAAGCGGCGCAGGCCCAGGGCGTTCCAGTGGCAGGATCGACCATTGACGCCTTGGCTGGCGCCGATGTGGTCCTGACAATGTTTCCCAGCGGCAGACACGTCCTGGACGCTTACCGGGGCGCCAGTGGGGGACCTGGCCTGCTGGCAGCAGCACAGCCGGGAACCATGTTCCTGGATTGCTCCACCATCAACGTGGATGAGGCCCGCGAAGCTGCCCGCCTGGCTATCGAAGCAGGCCACCGATCCGTCGACGCCCCCGTTTCCGGCGGTGTGGTGGGGGCCGAGGCCGGCACCCTGACCTTCATGGCCGGCGGAGACGACGCGGACTTCGAGGCCGTGCGGCCCCTGCTGGAGGTCATGGGCAAGCGGGTGGTGCACTGCGGCGGACACGGCGCCGGCCAAGCCGCCAAAATCTGCAACAACCTGATCCTGGGCGTCTCCATGATCGCGGTCAGTGAGGCCTTCGTCCTCGGCGAGAAGCTGGGCCTGACCCATCAGGCGCTGTTCGACGTCGCTTCCGCCGCGTCCGGCCAGTGCTGGGCGCTGACCACCAACTGCCCGGTGCCGGGACCGGTCCCCGCCAGCCCTGCCAACCGGGACTACCAGCCGGGCTTTGCTTCAGCACTGATGGCCAAGGACCTAAACCTCGCGGTCAACGCCCTTAACGGCACGGGGGTGGCGGGGGAAATGGGGGCGCTCGCCGCCCATATCTACGATAGGTTTGCCGCGGAGGGCGGCGCAGGCCGTGACTTTTCCGCCATCATCACCGAGATCCGCCGGGCATCCGGCAAGCCTGCCCGGGACGCGGTAGCCGGGGAGCATTCCCCCGGGGAGTCGCCCGGCAGGCACAGTACAACAGCACACGACGACGGGAGTCCCGAATGACGGAGTACGCCAACATCCTGGTGGAGCAGCAAGGCAGGGTAGGGCTGGTGACGCTCAACAGGCCCTCCGCGCTGAACGCGCTGAACAAAGCCACCATGGAAGAGTTGGTGGCAGCCGTCACCGCCATGGACTCCGATCCGGGCGTGGGGGCGGTAGTGATCACGGGCTCGGGCAAGGCCTTCGCCGCGGGAGCCGACATCAAGGAGATGGCGGACCAGAGCTACATGGACATGTACCTGGCTGACTGGTTCCGGGGCTGGGAGGACTTCGCCCGGCTGCGGATTCCCACCATCGCCGCAGTGTCGGGCTTTGCCCTGGGCGGCGGCTGCGAACTGGCCATGATGTGCGACCTCATCATTGCCGGCGACAATGCGAAATTCGGGCAGCCCGAAATCAACCTGGGCGTCCTCCCGGGCATGGGCGGGTCCCAGCGGCTCACCCGGGCTGTGGGCAAGGCCAAGGCCATGGACATGATCCTCACCGGCAGGTTCATAGACGCCGAGGAAGCGGACCGGTGCGGGCTGGTGTCGCGCGTGGTTCCGGCGGCGGACGTGGTGTCCGAGGCACTCACGGTGGCCGGGGTGATAGCCGGCAAATCCAAGCCAGCGGCGATGGCAGCCGTGGAAGCCGTCAATGCGGCCTTCGAAACCGGCCTGGCCCAAGGAGTCCAGTTCGAACGGCGGCTCTTCCATTCCCTGTTCGCCACCGAGGACCAAAAGGAAGGCATGGCGGCGTTCACCGAGAAGCGCCAGCCCGAGTTCAAGCACCGGTAGTGTGGACAACCATGACCGGTGCAGCCAGCCCCACGGAGGGGCTTACGGGACTCGTGGGCTTTGCGGCGAGGGCCATTGATACCCTGGGCGAGTGGGGCGTTGGCGCCTTTACGCTCGCCGAGACTGTGGTGCCGCCGATCCCCAGCGAGGTGATACTCCCGTTGGCGGGCTACCTCGCCAAGCAGGGCTCCCTGAACCTCTTCCTCGTCTTCGCCACCAGCACCCTTGGTGCGTACCTGGGGGCATTATTGCTCTACTGGCTGGGCGCCAAACTGGGTTTGGACAGATCCATCCGATGGTTGTCCAAGCTGCCGCTGGTGGACCGGGAGGACTTTGAGCACGCGGCGGGCTGGTTCCGCCGCCACGGCAGGTCCTCCATCTTCTTCGGCCGCCTGCTGCCCGGGGTACGCAGCCTCATTTCCCTGCCGGCGGGAGCGGCAGCCATGCCCGTGGGAACCTTCAGCCTCTTCACCCTCGCCGGCAGCGGCCTCTGGAACGGCGCCCTCATCGGCCTGGGCTACCTTTTGGGCACTCAGTACAGGCTCATCGAGGAGTACTCGCACTACCTCAACTACGCCGTCTACGCCGCGCTGGCCGTTGCCGTGGTCCTGCTCGTCGTCCGGCGGACCAAACGCGCCAAGGCCAGGCGCTGACAACTGGCGTCTGAAAGGTTGTCAGCGACTGGGGCCTCTCGGTACCATCGCACTGGTAAGCATACTTAGTGTTGATGGCCGTGTCTGCGGGGGCACGGAACGGAGTCGGGATGCGGGTCAAAAAGGCAGTTGTGGTCATCACCGGAGCCTCAAGCGGCATCGGCCGTGCAACGGCGCTGGCCTTCGCGGACAAGGGTGCCCGGCTGGTCCTCGCCGCACGAAGCGCCGCTGCCCTGGAAAGCCTGGCTCATGAGGTGAGGAGGCGGGGAGGCAAGGCCATTGCCGTCCCGACGGATGTCACGGACGCCGCAAGCGTTGAAGCACTTGCGGACCGGGCCGTGAAGGAGTTTGGGCGGCTGGACATCTGGGTGAACAACGCCGCCGTCGGAGTTTTTGGCCGCCTCACCGATATTCCTCTTGCAGACATCAGGCGCGTGCTGGACGTCAACATCGGGGGCTACATCCATGGTGCCCGCGCCGCGCTGCCCCGGCTTCGTGCACAGGGATCAGGGGTGCTGATCAACGTCGCATCCATCGTGGGCGAGAAATCCCAGCCCTACACGGCCGCGTACTCCATGTCCAAAGCTGCGGTGCGGGCCCTGAGCGTCAGCATCCGGTCCGAACTGCGGCTGGACGGAGTGCGGAAAGTGAAGGTCTGCACGGTGCTGCCCGCGGCCATCGACACGCCCTTCTTCCAACATGCGGCAAACTACACCGGACGGAAAGTGGTAGCGATGCCGCCGGTCTACACCCCGGAACGCGTGGCAGGAACCATCGTCAGCCTGGCCGCCAAGCCCCGGCGCGAGGCAGTGGTGGGCCCCGCCGGACGGCTGATGGTCCTTCAGCACAAGCTCACGCCGGCCAAGGTGGAAGCCGCCATGGCCGCGCAGGTGGATAAGACCCACTTGTCACGGAAGAAGCCGGCAGCTGCCACGACGGGAACCCTCTACGAGCCGTCAGGCCACAGCCGCAAGGCTTCAGTCAGCGGCGGCTGGCAGGGGAGGCGGCGGACGGCGCGGCGCAGGATGGTGGCCGCAGGCACGGTGGCGGGGGCCGTCGTCGTGCTTTGGAGCCGGAGGCAGCTGACGCACCCCGCAGCCTGAACCCTGCAATGGCCGGCAGGCGCCAGCGGAGTCACCTGGCGTGCCGGTCCCGGGGTGTACGGTGCCTGGCCTGGGCAACCAGGCGCGTGAACGCAAAAACAAAGATTGCCTCGAACAGCAGCATGAGGCCCATCAGCAGCCACTGCTGCCGGGTGATGAAGACTATGCACCCGGTCAAGGCCAGGATGGTTCCCAGGGCGAGCGCGTAAACGGCGAAGCCGACCGCAACCCGCGCGCTGCGTACGCCGGTCCGGAACCCGAACCCGTGCGGCTCCCCGCCGGGCTGGCCGGGGACGCGGTCCTGCGCGGCAGGTCCGAGGGAGTCGAACTCCTCCCACGGATCCCGGTCCTGGTCCTGTCCCGTCATGCCCCCATTATCCCAAACTGTAGAAGCGGAGGGGGGCTGGGCAGCCAAGGCGGTGCATGAAAACAGCGGCCGCTCCACCCTGGGGTGGAGGGGCCGCTGAATGGGGTCCCGGCAGCTGCCGGAGGCCGCCGAAGACTTAGAGCGGGCGGATATTCTCTGCCTGCGGGCCCTTGGGGCCCTGGGTCACATCGAATTCGACCTTCTGGTTCTCGTCCAGGGAGCGGTAACCGCTGGTGGCGATTGCCGAGTAGTGGGCGAAAACGTCAGCGGACCCGTCATCGGGGGCAATGAAGCCAAAACCCTTTTCGGCGTTGAACCATTTAACTGTGCCTGTTGCCATGGCTGCATTCCTTCATGTGACTCTGATTCTCTCCCCGGGGATCGTCCCGGAGTGCGCGGGAGGTAATCCCCCACTGTCCCCAAACGTACGGGGCGGAGGGCCTGGGTGCAAGGGTATTCGCGATAAAGCCACCTCAACGCATGCCTTCGCGGCGGATTGCGGTGGCAATGGCTGCCGCCCGGGTATCAACTCCAAGCTTGGCGTAGATGTGTGCCAGATGGGTTTTTACCGTGGCCTCGGAGATGAAAAGCCGGCGGCCCAGTTCGCGGTTGCTGAGCCCCTCGGTGAGCAGGCTCAGCAGCTCGGCTTCGCGCGGTGTCAGGACTTCGTCCGGGTTGCGGAGCTGCTGAAACAACCGGGATGCCACCGGCGGGCTCATGACGCTTTTGCCTTGGACGGCGCCCCGAATGGCGGCGAAGATTTCTTCCGGGGCAGCATCCTTCAACAGGTAACCCATCGCGCCGGCGTCCACTGCACGGACAATGTCGGCGTCGGAATCGTAGGTGGTGAACACCAGGATGGCCTGCCGGCCGTTAAGGTCCCTGATCCGCCTGATCGCTTCGAGCCCGTCCATGCCCGGCCCCATGGCCAGGTCCATCACCACCACGGCGGGGGAGTGGATCTGGGCCAGCTGCACGGCTGCCTCGCCGGACGCAGCCTCACCCACCACCTCGATGTCGGGCTGGGTGGACAGCAGCGCGCGCAGGCCGCTCCTCACCACCAGATGGTCGTCCACCAGCAGGACCGTGATGGTGCTCATCTGCCTCCTTCCACCGGCAGTTGCGCCGCCACTATGGTTCCTTCGCCCGGGGCACTTTGCACCGAGAAGCTTCCACCCAGCTGCTCTGCCCGCTGCCGCATGGCCCGCAGGCCGTACCCTCCTGCATTCGATGGCGGAGTTGCCGCTGACGGATCAAAGCCGGCGCCGTCGTCGTAGATATCCAAAGTGACGGAGTCCGGCAGGAAGCCCACGGTCACCGCTGCTGTCCTGGCGTCCGCATGGAGCGCAATGTTTGACGCTGCGCTTTGCGCCACCCGAAGCAAGCCGTGGCGGACCTCTGGTGGGACTTGCCGTGGCTCGCCCGTCACCAGCAGGGTGGCTCCGGGCACGTACTGCCGGGCGGCGAGGCACAGTGCGTCCGGCAGGGGTGTCGCGTCAATTCCCGGTGAGGCCAGGTCGTGCACCAGGCTGCGGGTCTCGGACAGGTTGATGCGCAGCAGGGCGGTGGCCTGCCTGAGATCCGCCTGTGCGCCAGGGGCAGGCCAGGAACGGTCCGCCGCTTCGAGCAGGAGCAGGCTGCTGGCCAGGCCCTGGGTGACGGTGTCGTGGATTTCCCGGGACACGCGCTCACGCTCGGCGATGGTGCCGGCCCGACGCTCGCTGGCCGCCAGCTGGTCCTGGGCGAGCGAAACCTCGGCGTTGAGGCGCCGCTGCTCCTCCGCATCGTGTTGGATACGGTCGTACACCAGTGTGAGCATGAGGCCCACCGCAACCGGCCCCAGAAGCATCGCCAGATCGGTGCCACCGCTCAACCTGAAGAGGCCTGCCGCCGTAGCAGCCGCCGTTGTCCCCGCCGCAACGTACGCAGCCGTTCCGGCAAGGGCACTGCGGCACAGAAAGAAGAGCGCGAACGAGCACCAGGCGAAGCTCGGTGCCGCACCACCAGCACCGCCCATACAGCCACCAGGGTGAACATCCACGGCAGCCCTGGCCTGCCCCGCCTGGCCAGGACTGCGACGGCGGCATACAGCAGGCTTGCCGCGGCCGCCAGGCCCAGGACCAGCAGGTTATCCGCGGGCTGTGACGCATGATGTACCTGACCAGGGATGCAACCAGGAGCACCGCGAACCCGAGGTGCACCGCTGTACCGATGCTGCCCAGGCTGGTGCCGGCGGCACGGTGGGGCCGGACCCCTTGCCCGATGTCTTCAGCAGGCGTGGCGGTGGGAACTCCGGTAGGCATGGGACGCCGCCTGTTCTTCGTGGTGGGAACGCTGTCTCCATGCTATTGCCCCCGCCCCTGCTGGTCCTCAGCCTTTTGGCTGATACGGCTGGCCTTTGGTCTGAACGGGAAGCAGCCCAAGGCCCGATGGCAGGCGACGCCGCCCCCGGAAGGATTGATGCGTATCCTCCAGCCAATCCGATCCCAGGGAGTCACCGTGAAGAAGTCCCACAAAGTATTCGCCGCCGCAGCAGCAGGCGCGCTCGTCCTGACCGCAGGGGCCACGGCGGCCGCCAACGCCGGGCCGGGACCCGCGCCCGCGGCCGTTCCCGCCGTCGACGTCCAGCCTGCGCCCGGGATTGTTGTCCAGCAGAACCGTATTTCCGTTGGCGCCTCCTTCACCGCGGTGAACGCCGCCCTCGCCAAATGCCAGGCGGATAAGCTCCCGTTTGTCACCGTGGCCCTCGTGGACCGGTTCGGCACCATCCAGGCCCTGCTCCGGGGGGACAACGCGGCGGAGCACACCATCGAAGCCGCAAAGCAGAAGGCATACACCGCCGCGGCGTTCGGTGCGCCCACGAGCGAACTGGCCAAGCGGATCAATGGGAACGGCCCGTCCATCACAGACCTGCCAGGCACCCTGTTCCTGGCGGGAGGTGTCCCGCTGAAGGTCAACGGAGTTTCGGTGGCCGGCATCGGCGTCGGTGGTGCTCCCGATGGCGCGTTGGATGAAGCCTGCGCCACCGCCGGCGCGGAAGCCATCGCTGGCGCAGGGAAGTAGGCTGCAGGAAAGTAGGCTGCAGGGATGCGGCAGTTCAGGCGGAAGTCAATCGCAGCCTTCCGCCTGACCCGCCCCTTCCCATGCCGAGTCGGGGCACTTTGGCGCGGACACGCCGTCGTAATTCCCCGGACGGCCGGTGTACCGCATCAAAGTGCCCCGCGACGGGCGGATCCCCAGCTAGACGGCTTCGAGGATGCTGACGTAGTTGGCGATACCCACGCCGCCCATGTTCTGCACGGCTGCCCGCCGTGGAGCCGCCAGCTGCATGTCGCCGGCGGTCCCCGTGAGCTGCATGGCTGCCAGGACATGCTGGGATACCCCGGTTGCGCCCACCGGGTGGCCCTTGGATTTGAGGCCGCCGGACACGTTGACGGGCAGCTTTCCGTCCTTGAAAACCCAGCCTTCCTCCAGCGCACGGGCGCCCTGGCCGGGTTCTGCCAGGCCCATGGCCTCATACATCAGCAGTTCGGCGATCGTGAAGCAGTCGTGGACCTCTGCGAGGTCCAGGTCATGGATGCCAACACCGGCCATCGCCAGGGCGCGCTGCCAAGAAACCCGGGTGGCTTCGAAGGCGGTGGGGTCCCGACGGGCGGCAGGGAAGAAGTCATTCGCCTGGCCAAAGCCGGCGAGCCGCACGGCAGGGTTGGTGCCGCCGGTGGCGGACGTAGAGAGGACGACGGCGGCAGCACCGTCCGAGACAGGGGAGCAGTCGGTGCGGCGCAGGGGATCGGCGACCATCGGGTTCTTGTCCGAGACGGTCTGGCAGAACTCCTCGCCAAGGTCCTTCCGAAGCTGCGCGTACGGGTTGTCCACGCCGTTGCGGTGGTTCTTGGCAGCGATACTGCCCAGGACGTCGCCCAGTTTCCCGTCGGTGTCGTAGCGCTTGGCGTAATGCTTGGCCACCTCGGCGAAGAGGCCGGTAAAACCTGTGGTGGAGGGCTTGCCGGCCATGTCGTAGTCGGCCCCGAGCAGTCCGGCGCCCACCACGTCGGCGCCGGCGTGGGTCATCTTTTCCGCGCCAATGACCAGGACAGTCTTTGCTGTGCCGGCAAGGAGGGACTTGGTGCCCTGCTGGAACGCGGCTGAACCCGAGGCGCAGGCGTTCTCCACCCGGGTGGCGGGGACGTTGGCCAGGTCCGGTGAGACCTGCAGCGCCAGCGAGGACGGGAAGGCCAGCGGCATCATGCCGGAGTTGAACTGGCCCACGTAGACTTCGTCGATCTGGCCGGGCTCAATCCCGGCGGTGCTGATGGCCTCGGTAGCCACCTGCACGATCAGGGACTCCAGGGTTTCCTCCGTCAGCTTGCCGAACCGGCTGTGGCCCCAGCCGGTGATCAGGACATCCTTGCCGAATTGTTCCTTGAGGCTCATGCCGCCACTTCCTTCTCATCGAGCCGCACTTCGAAGCCGGCTTCGGTCTTTTCCCGGATCTCCTCTACCGTGACCCCCGGAGCCAGCCGGGTCAGCGTGAGCTGCCGCCCGCCGTCGTCCATCTTGTTCAGGTCGAAGACGGCGAGGTCGCTGATGATCCTGTCCACGCAGCTGAGCCCGGTCAGCGGAAGCGTGCATTCGCGCACGATCTTGGCCGTGCCATCCTTGGCGTTGTGTTCGGTGAGGATCACGACGCGCGGGGTGCCGGCCACCAGGTCCATGGCACCGCCCATGCCCTTGACCATCTTGCCCGGGATGGTCCAGTTGGCCAGGTCTCCGTTTCCGGAGACCTGCATGGCGCCCAGGATGGCCACTTTGACGTGCCCGCCGCGGATCATGCCGAAGGAGGTGGCCGAGTCGAAGATGCTCCCGCCGGGCAGGACCGTGACGGTTTGCTTGCCGGCGTTGATCAGGTCAGCGTCCTCCTCGCCCTCAAAGGGAAAGGGGCCCATGCCCAACAGGCCGTTCTCGCTCTGCAGCACCACCCGCACGCCCTCGGGCAGGTTGTTGGCCACCAGCGTGGGGATGCCGATTCCCAGGTTCACGTAGTCGCCGTCGTTCAGTTCCTCCGCCGCGATGGCGGCCATTTCATCCCTGGTCCATCCCATGGGGTTTCTCCTTAGTCTCGTTAGCTGTAATCAGTTGGGTATTACCGGTGGCACGAACTCGAACGTCATCCCCAGCAGCCAGGCCAGCAGCAGGACCACCGGAAGGTGGAAGAGGAACTGCTGGAAGGTGAAGCCCACCAGGTCCCGGGCGCGCAGGCCCAGGACGGCCAGCAGCGGCAGCATGAAGAACGGGTTGATGAGGTTGGGCAGCGCCTCGGCCATGTTGTAGATCTGTACGGTCCAGCCGAGATTCATGTTCACGTCCGTGGCGGACTGCATGACGTAGGGTGCCTCCACCAGCCACTTTCCGCCGCCGGAGGGGACGAACATCCCCAAGAGGGCGGTGTAGATGGCGATGATGACGGCGAATGCCCCGTTGCCGCCGATGCTGCTGAAGAAGTGGGCCAGGTGTTCTGACACCGAGAGGCCGCCGGCGCCGGTGGCTTTGGTCAGGATGGCGGCCATTGCCGCGTAGAGCGGGAACTGCACCAGGATTCCGGCAGTGGCGGGGACGGCTTTGGTCACTGACTGGAGGAACTTGCGCGGCGTTCCGTGCAGCACCAGTCCCAGCATCAGGAAGACCAGCAGGTATCCGTTGAGTGAACTGACAACGCTCAGGATGGGCAGGGTGAGCAGCTGGGACACCAGCCAGCCCAGGGTCAGCACGCCGGCCAGGATGGGCAGGACCCTGCTGTATTCGAGCCATTCGCCTGGCCGGGACTTTTCGGCCGGCGGTTCGGGCTGGTCATCAAGATCGACGCCTAGGTCGGCTGCCGTTTTGACGCCGGCTCCCGTTGGGGCGGAGAAGTGCGCAATGACGGTGGTCAGTAGCATCAGGATGGCCAGGGTCAGCAGGGACTGCCAGGTGAAGATGGTGGTTCCGAAGTCCAGGACGCCGGTGATCTTCAGCAGCGCCGGCGGGATGGAGGCCTTGGTCGCCTGCAGCTGGGCGGCGGAGGAGGACATGCCCAGCGCCCAGACTGCGCCCAGCCCCATGAAGGCCGCGGCACCAAGGGCCCGATAATCGACATGCAGATCCGCCCGCCGGGCCACCGCGCGCGCCAGGAGCCCGCCAAAGATCAGGCTCAATCCCCAGTTGACGAAGGAAACGGACATGGACAGGACGGCTACGAAGCTGACGGCCGAACGTGCCGAGTTCGGAACCTGTGCCAGCCGCTCGATCAGCCGGGCCACCGGCGGGGACGTGGCCACAACGTAGCCGGTCAGCACCACCATGGCCATCTGCAGGGTGAAGGCGGTGAGGTCCCAGAACCCGTTGCCGAAGGAATCCACCACGGCTTTGGGTGAGGCGCCGATGGCCAGCGCCGCGATGGCCACCAGCAGTACGCCTGCCAGGGCAAAGATGTACGCGTCAGGGAACCACTTCTGTGTCCACCCGGCCAGCTTCTCAGCCATCCGGGCCAAGCCCTTCTGGCGGACATCCTGGTCGTTGAATTGCACGGCGGTCATGAGGGTGATTCTCTCCATCGAGTCGTGGTGTGGGGCGCGCGGCGCGCTTTAGACGGCGGTCAGGCCGGGATGAGCCCGGCGCGCTGCCGGACGGTCCGCTGCTCGATGTCCTTGACCCGGTCCGTTGCCTGCACCAGCCTCTGGACAAAGACGCCGGGCGTGACGATGAGGTTGGGGTCCAGTCGGCCGGACTCCACAATCACTTCCGCCTCGGCGACGGTGAGAATTCCGGCGGTCGCCACAACGGGGTTGAAGTTCCGGGCAGTGTAGCGGTAGGTCAGGTTGCCGTCCGTGTCCGCGGTGTGGGCGTGGACAAGTGCGACGTCGGCCCGGATGGCGCGCTCCTGGACGTACGTTTCGCCGTCGAACACCTCGTGCGGCTTGCCTTCTGCCACGAGGGTGCCCACGCCGGTCTTGGTGTAGAAGGCCGGGATACCGGCGCCGCCGGCGCGGAGTCGCTCGGCGAGGGTGCCCTGCGGGGTGAACTCCACCTCGAGCTTGCCGGCGAGGTACTGCTCGGCGAACAGCTTGTTTTCGCCGACATAGGAGGCGATCACCTTGTGGACCTGGCCTGCCTCGATCAGGATGCCCAGGCCCTTGCCGTCCACGCCCATGTTGTTGGACACCACGGTGAGGTCCCGGACTCCGGAGTCCCGGACGGCTTCGATCAGGTCGGCGGGAATGCCGCTGAGGCCAAACCCGCCGACGGCGAGGGTGATGCCGTCCTGCAGGGCTCCTTCCAGGGCGGTGGCAGCAGAAGCCTGGAGTTTCTTCATGACGTCTCCTCGTTGAGCGCGGCGGTCGTCCACTAAGTGGACGCCTGGGATCTGAGTTTGGAGACTATGGGCGCTTGGCCAAAAGTGTCAAGAATCACTGGCTGCGGCCTTACAGTATGGACACTAGGATGAAAAGCATCCATATTGTGGACAACAAGGAGGATTCATGGCTGGCACGCCGGTACAGGGCGCCCAGGTGGTGGCGCGCGTTGCTGGGCTGCTGCGGCTGGTGGGCCGCAGCGCCGAAGGCATGCCGCTGGCAGGCCTGGTCCGCGAATCGGGCCTCACCCGACCCACGGTCCACCGGCTCCTGGCATCCCTCGCCGCGGAAGGCCTCCTGGACCACGACCCCGTGACGGGCAACTGGGTGCTGGGGCCGGAAATACTACTGATGGGATCGGTGGCTTCGGCGCGCTTTCCCATGGAGGACATTGCCCGGCCCAGCCTGCGCCGGCTGGCACAGGCAACGGGCGAGAGCGCCTTTTTCTCGATCCGCCGCGGGGCGGAGACGGTCTGCCTGCTGCGTGAGGAAGGCACCTTCCCGGTCCGGTCCTTCGTCCTGCACGAGGGGGTGCGGTTCCCGCTGGGAGTAGCGTCGGCCGGGACCGCCATCCTGGCCTTCCTGCCGAAAGCCGAACAGGAGGAATTGCTGGGCCGCTGGAGCGAACACGCCGGCGCCTTCGCCGCGCACCACACTCCGCAGCTGGTGCGGGAAAACCTGGCCCGCACCCGGCTGGCCGGCTACTCGGTGAACCCCGGGCTGGTCCTGGAGGGCAGCTGGGGGATGGGCGCCGCGGTGTTCGACCGGTCCGGGAAGCCGGCCTGGGCGCTGTCCCTGACCGGCATCGAGCCGAGGTTCAAGCCCGAGCGGCAGGAGGAGCTGGGTGGCCTGCTGATGGCGGAGGCGCACCGGATTACCCAACAGCTGGGCGGGCGCGACGGGGGCCGGCGCACCCGCTGAGTCTTCCCAACTATGGCAGCGAACGACGACGGCGGGCCGCACTTTTTCGGCGCGGCCCGCCGTCGTACTCCCCAAAGGTGGTGAAAATTCAGTGCCGGGGGATGGTTACAGTCCCGCGCGGGGCTCCTCCGGGCCTTCTTCCTTCCACCAGGTGTCAAAGATGGTCACCGGCACCGTGCGCTTGTGGCGCGTGCGCAGGTACTTCTGCTCGATGGACTCGGCCACGGCGTCCGGAACCTCGCGGCCTTCAAGGTAGTCGTCGATCTGGTCGTAGCTGAGGCCCAGTTCGTCCTCGTCCGTGCGGCCCGGCCGGTCATCGAGCAGGTCGGCCGTGGGGACCTTCTCCCAGACCCGCGCCGGCGCTCCCAGCTCGGCCAGCAGGGCCCGGTTCTGCCGCTTGTTGAGGCCGAACAGGGGCAGGATGTCCGCGCCGCCGTCGCCGTACTTGGTGAAGAACCCCGTGACGGACTCGGCGCCGTGGTCCGTGCCGAGCACCAGGTAGTTGAACTCCCCGGCCAGCGCATACTGGGCGATCATCCGGGTGCGGGCCTTGGTGTTGCCCTTGTGGAAGTCGGAAATCTCCGAGCCCACGGTCTTCTCGAACTCGTCCTCGAAACCATCCACCGCCGCGGAGATGTTGAAGGTCCACTCCGTCTTGGCCTTGATGAAGTCCAGGGCCGCCTGGGCGTCTTCCTCGTCGTGCTGGACCCCGTAGGGCAGGCGGACGGCCACGAAGTTGGCCTCAACACCTTCAGCCTCGAGTTCATCCACTGCCAGCTGCGCAAGCTTCCCGGCAAGGGATGAATCCAGGCCGCCCGAGATGCCCAGGACAAAGCCCTTGGTGCCCGTGGCCTTGAGGTATTCCTTGAGGAACGTGACGCGTTTGCGCACCTCCCCTGCGGGATCGATCCGGGGCTGAACGCCCATTTCTTCAATGATCTTGGCCTGGAGTTCGCGCATGTGGTCCAGCCTAGCCAGCACTGTCAACAACCCTCAACTGTTCCAGGAAGGTCCCGTGCGGCGTAGCGTAATCGCATGGAGCGGACGGGGTGTGCCGTGGTGGGCGGCGGCCCGGCGGGAATGGTGCTGGGCCTGCTGCTGGCGCGGGCCGGAGTGAACGTGACGGTCATGGAGAAGCACCGTGACTTCCTGCGGGATTTCCGCGGCGACACGGTGCACGCGTCCACCGTCCGGCTGATCGACGAACTGGGTTTGGGGGCAGGATTCCGCAGCTTGCCGCAAAGCCGCCTGAGCAATGTCGCCGTCCCGGTGCCCGGCGCCGGACTGGTCACCCTTGCGGCCTTTGACTCCCTGAAGCCCCCGTACAACTACGTGGCCATGATGCCCCAGTGGGACTTCCTGGATTTCCTCGCCTCAGCAGCCGCCGAGGAACCAACGTTCACGCTGCTCATGGAGAGCGAGGCAACAGGTTTGGAGTTCGACGGCGGGCGGGTCACCGGAGTGCGCTACCGGGAGGTCGGTACTTCCAGTGAGCACGTCCTGCACGCGGACGTGGTGGTGGCGGCGGACGGCCGGCATTCGGTGCTGCGCCAGGCGGCGGGAATGCGCCCCCGGGAATACCCGGTGCCTTTTGACACCTGGTGGTTCAGGCTCCCGCGCCACGCCTCAGAAAGGGGCGAAGTGGCGGGAGTGGTTCCCTCGCTGGGTAACCGGGATGCCATGATTGCCCTCAACCGCACCAACTATTACCAGATGGGATACCTTGCCCCGAAGGGTTCTGATGCCAGGATCAGGGCTGACGGGGTGGACCGGTTCCGGCAGCGGGTGGCGGCTCTCCGCCCGGACCTTGCCGACCGCGTCGATTCCATCAGCAGCGTGGAGGACCTGCATTGGTTGGACGTGAAACTGAACCGACTGCGGCGCTGGTACGTGGACGGCTTCCTGTGCATTGGGGACGCCGCGCACGCGATGTCCCCAGCCGGAGGAGTGGGCATCAACCTCGCCATCCAGGATGCGGTGGCGGCAGCGGAGCGGCTGGCCCCGGACCTTCGTCGGGGTTATGTGCGCACCAAAACCCTGGCAGCCATCCAGCGCCGCCGCCGCATGCCCACGGTGGTGGTGCAGACCGTGCAGCGCATCATGCACCGGGTGGTGTTCGTTCCGCTCTTCGACGGGAAGCTGTCCGGCGACATGCTGGCCGGCAAGGGGTCGGGCGCCAGGTTCCTGATCCAGCGTGCGATCTTCTTTATCCTGCGCCACAACCCCGTAGTGAAGCGTCTCCTCCCGCGCGTCATCGCGTTCGGACCGCGACCGGAGCATGCGCCGGCCTTCGCGCGCCCGCTCACGGCCCGGCCACCCACTAAACTTGAAGCCATGACTTCGCCCACTGACACTGCGGTAGACACCGCAGCTGCCCGCGCCCGACTGCTCGAACTGATCAAGGAACTCGCCGTGGTCCGCGGCAAGGTGATCCTCTCCAGCGGTGCCGAGGCCGATTACTACATCGATCTTCGCCGCATCACGCTGCACCACGAGGCGTCCAAGCTGGTGGGCCAGGTCATGCTGGCGCTGGCGGACGACGCCGGGATCGACTTTGAGTGCGCCGGCGGGCTGACCATGGGCGCGGACCCCGTGGGCACCGCCGTGATGCACGCCGCCGCCGACGCCGGCCGCACCGTTGACGCGTTCGTGGTCCGCAAGGCGCAGAAGTCCTACGGCATGGGCCGCCAGGTTGAAGGCCCGTCCGTCGAGGGCCGCAAAGTGCTGGTCCTGGAGGACACCTCCACCACGGGCGGGTCCGCGCTGACGGCGGTGGAAGGCGTCCGGAAAGCCGGCGGCAATGTCGTGGCGGTAGCCGTGATTGTGGACCGCGACACCGGCGCCAAGGAAAAGATTGAAGCCGAGACCGGTGTGCCCTACCTGTTCGCGTTCGGCAAGGACGAACTGGGTCTGGACTAGCCAGAGGCGTGGGCGCACGCTGCCAGCCATTGGCTGCTGTGTTGGCGCTGATTTATGATGTGCGTTAACACTTTTCAGTTGCTTGGAGACCACGCATCTTGCTCCCCCCAGAACAGCCCTTGAGCGCGACCGACCAGGTGCAGAACCTGATCCTGGAAAGCGCTGATTTTGAGGATTTCCTTAACGAACTTGCCCGGTTCTCTGCCCACCAGATGGCAGGGGACGGTGACGATGCCCTGTGCGGCATCACTTTGCTCCGCGACCGCAAGGCAGCCACCATTGGCTGGAGCAGCCCCTCCGCACGGGAAGTGGACGAAATCCAGTACTCGCTATCCCAGGGTCCGTGCCTGACTGCCGCGAAGGAAGAACGGGAAGTCTACGTTCCGGACCTGCTGCAGGAGGACCGCTGGGGCCCCGATTACGCGACGGCGGTTGCCTCCTATGGGCTGCGTTCCGTCTTTTCCCTGCCCTTCAACCTGCAGGGGGAAGCCAGGGCAGCCCTGAACCTCTACTCAGACGTCGACCACAAGTTCGACGGGCAGGCGGCGGAGAGGGCCAGGGACTTCACCCGGGAGATCTCGCAGGCCCTGCGCCTGGCCGTCAGGTTCTCCCTGCACGCGGACAGCGCGACCAACCTCAAAGCCACCCTCGAATCGCGCACCATCATCGACATCGCAGTGGGCATCGTCATGGCGCAGAACCGCTGCAGCCAGGAGGCCGCCGTGGAAATCCTCACCGAGGCGTCGAGCAACAGCAACACCAAGCTGCGGGACATCGCCAAGTCGTTGGTTGATTCGGTGGGCGGCGCCGGAACGCGCACCTACTACCAGGAGCCGGGAAAGGTCGGGTCGGGCCCCGGCGCGTGAGGGCGGGTTGTGCGGGGGCTCCCACGGGGGTTACGCTTGCGGAGGTTGAGCCGTCGGCCATAGACCTCTTTTGGAGTACCTATGGACCGCGCATTAGACGCACTCGTTAACCTGGATGTCCCTGCCGACATCGTCCGGATTGAAGTCCGGGGGGCCCTTCACCACGACACCCGTGCTGAACTGGTCCGCATCATCCGCCGTGTCCGGAGGATGGGCATCCGCTGCCGCATCTGCGTTGACCTTTCGCAGGCCGAGCTTATTGAGTCCTCCGCACTGGCAGGGCTTCGGACAGATCTCAACGCTATTGCCACCAACTCATTGCTGGGGGCTCCTTCCGCCTCAGTGGGACTTCAGCTCGCGCCCGCCGCGCATGACTGGGCCCCGGAGGACGCCGGCAGCCGCCAGCCGCTCCTGATGGACGACGACGTCCGTGAGCTTTTCCCCGGCGGCGAGTTTGCTGGCGAGTTCCCCCAGTTGCCCGTCATGTGGATCGAGGAACTGTACGGCCGCCCGCTGGCCGAATACTCGGACGAGGAACTGCTCCAGGGGAGTGACGCGGTCTTCGCGCTCCTGGACACCCCGGGAGCCCTCGACGGCGCGGACCTGCTGGGCCGCTACAACGACATCGGCCTGGAAATCCTCCGCCGCCGGCGGGAACCCCACGCGCCGTTCCCCGCTGCGGAAGGGCAAGCTGCCAGCTGACCTCCCGTCACTAAACGTTTACCTCCGCCCGTTGCGGCGGTAACTTTCCCTGGGCTTACGGTAGGAGTGTGCCGTATGAGGGGGAGGTTGGTCCGCAGGGCCGGCGCTGGGTCTCAGACGCCCGGCTGCTGGCGGACGCGGCTGCCCTGAAGCGCTTTTCGCGGCGCAGCTTCCTGGCCGGTGCGGGGGCGTCCGGACTGCTGGCTGCGGACATGCTGGTAACCCGGCAAGTGCAGTCGCAGCGCCGCAGCACCAGGATCCTCACGGTGGCCGACGACTTCGCCGACGCCTACTATCCGGACGCCAGCTGGTTCTTGTTCCCGGGCTACAAAACCAGCTGGGAAGAGGCTCAGTGGATCCTCAACACCATGCGGGGCTCGCTGAACAAGCGGGCCCGGCTCGCCGCCGTCGGATATTCCAACCTGGGCCTGAACATCACCGAGGTGGTCAACGCCATCACCGACTACGTTGCCGCGGAGAAGATCACCAAGCTGTTCTTTTACGGACACAGCTTTGGCGGGATGCTGGCAACGCAGGTGGCTGCGCGGCTGCTGGCCTTGCAGGAAATCCAGGTACAGTTCATCCTCCTGGACTCCAGCCCTTACAGCGCGCACGACGTCCTGGACCAGAGCTGGTTCGACGGCGTGGTGTTCCTCTACGAGAGCGGTGTCAGGTTCCCGTCCACCCTCCGTGGCGGGTATGAACTGGGGGAACGGATCATCCACAAGGACGAACGGAGCTGGCGCCAGATCCTGAACCAGACGCTGGAGCAGTTGTCGCCGATCGCCCCGTCCAATGTCCTGGTCCAGACGGAGTCCGCCTACATCTACCACTTCGAGGGAAGCCAGTTTGCCGGCCATCTTGGCACAGCCAAGATGGCCTACATCGGCAACCCCAAGGACGGCACAGTGGACTACGAGACCGCGTCCGAAACCTGGGCCGTGGTGTTCAAGGACAACATGGTTTCCAGCAACCTGCAGACCATCGGGGCTGCCCCCGCGCACGCCAGCCCGGGCTGGAATCCGCAGATCTACCGGCCCCTGTTGACGGAACTGCTGGACGAGTACTTCCCCCTGCCCCGGGGCGGTTCCCGGGTCAGCATCTTCTAGATCTGGTTCTTCAGGTCCGCCACCGAGTTCAGCACCTGGTTGGGCCGGAACGGGTATGCAGCGATGTCGTCCTTGTGCGTGATGCCGCTCAGGACCAGGACCGTGTGCAGCCCTGCCTCCATGCCGGCAATGATGTCCGTATCCATCCGGTCACCAATCATGGCGGTGGTTTCGGAATGGGCGTCGATCTGGTTCATCGCTGAGCGGAACATCATGGGGTTCGGCTTGCCCACGATGTACGGCTCGCGGCCCGTCGCCTTGGTGATCAGGGCCGCGATGGCGCCGGTGGCGGGCATCGGGCCGTCCTTGGAAGGGCCCGTGGCATCGGGGTTGGTGGCGATGAACCGGGCACCGGCGAGGATCAGGCGGATAGCCATGGTGATCGCTTCGAAGGAGTACGTGCGGGTCTCGCCGAGCACCACGAAGTCCGGGTTCTGGTCGGTCAGGATGAAGCCCGCCTCGTGCAGCGCCGTCGTCAGCCCTGCCTCGCCGATCGTGTAGGCGCGGTTCCCGGATTCCGAGCCCCCGGCGGACACCTGGTCCTTCAGGAACTGGGCCGTGGCAAGGGCCGACGTCCAGATGTTCTCTTCCGGAATCTCCAGGCCGGAAGAGCGGAGGCGGGCGGCAAGGTCGCGGGGAGTGAAGATGGAGTTGTTGGTCAGCACCAGGAAGCGCTTTGAGGTATCCACCCAGCGCTGGATCAGTTCCGCGGCTCCCGGGATGGGCTGGTTTTCGTGGACCAGGACGCCGTCCATGTCCGTCAGCCAGCACTCGATCTCCTGGCCGCTGCGGTATACCGCCGGGTTGCCTGTTACCTCGTCTGCTTCTGCCATGCCTGCCTCCGCCTGTGATGGTTGCCCGAAGAGTCCAGTCTAGTGTTGAAGGGTGAACCAAACGCCCGGCATGACAGACGAACCCGACCACGCGCCCGGGGAGGCCGAACCCGCAAAGGCGGAGGTCGGCGTCGGGCCCTGGGAAGGGGAACTGCCCGAAGGCGACCACTGGGACCCCGACCTCCTTGCCGACGGCGACCGGCGCAACGTCCTGGACAAATACCGCTACTGGAAGCACGAGGCGATCGTCGCGGAACTGGACTCCCGGCGGCACAACTTCCACGTGGCCATCGAGAACTGGCAGCACGACCTGAACATCGGCACCGTGGTCCGCACCGCCAACGCCTTCCTCGCCAAGGAAGTTCACATCATCGGTCGACGGCGGTGGAACCGGCGCGGTGCCATGGTCACCGACCGCTACCAGCATGTTCGCCACCACCCCACCGTCGAGGACTTTGTCCAGTGGGCGCAGGGGGAAGGGCTGGCGATCATCGGGATCGATATCTTCCCGGACTCGGTGCCCCTGGAAACGTACGAACTGCCCCGCGACTGCGTGCTGGTCTTCGGACAGGAGGGGCCGGGGTTGACCGCGGAAGTCCACCAGGCCGCCCAGGCCACCCTGTCTATCGAACAGTTCGGCTCCACCCGGTCCATCAACGCCGCCTCCGCCGCCGCGATCGCCATGCACGCCTGGATCCGCCGGCACGTCTTCAACCAGCACGTCTCCTAACCCCGCGAGATGGCACTTAACGGCAGTCGCGGAGCCGATGATTGCCGTTAAGTGCCAACTCGCGGGTTCGTCGTCCGCGAGCCTGTGGATAACCTCTGCTGGGCCTCCGTAACGCGCCAGAATGGGGGCATGCGCAGGGCCAGCCTTCCAGAGCATTTGACCACAGGAACGTTTTCGCTGCGTGCTTCCGACAAGGCGGGGGTCACGCGCACGCGAACCGCGGCGAAGGATCTGGTGACCGTTTCGAGGGGCATCCGGATGCCGGTCCACTCCGGTGCCGCCGGTGCTGCAGCGTTGCGCGCGTACACAGACCTTGATGACACGTCCATTCTGACGTCCCTCTCTGCCGCACATGTCTGGGGAGCGCCGTTGCCGCCAGGGCCGGGCGGCGACTGGCGGATCCATCTGGCCCGGCGGCGCGGATTCAGCTTTCCACGCCGCTCCAACGTCGTCGGCCATCTGCTGTCTTTCCTGCCGGACGAGGTAGCGGAGTACGACGGCGTCAGGGTCACCTCGCCTGCACGGACCTGGCTGGACCTGGCCTCTGTGCTGGCCGTGCAGGACCTTGTGGCCGTCAGAGATTACTTGGTGTGCTCCCACGGGCCCGGCTTTCCGCGTCCGAGGGAGGCGCTGTGCGGCCTTGACGCACTCCGGTACGTCATCAGCAGGCATGGGGGCATGCGGGGCATAAAGACAGCCCGGGAAGCGATCGAATTGGTGCGGGCAGGCGCCGACTCCGCCCCGGAAACACACATGCGGCTCGCGCTGATTGACGCCGGCTTGCCGGAACCGGTCCTGAACCACGTCCTGTTCGACCAAGGGGGGCTTCCTTCGCTCTGGCCTGACGCTGCCTATCCGCAGTGGGGCATCGCGCTGCAGTACGACGGCGGGCACCACGCAGGGGAGGAGCAGCACCTGCGGGACATGGAACGGTACGACCGGACTCTGGCACTGGGGTGGCTTGAAGTTCGCATCGGCAAGCAACACCTGGAAGGTGACAGGCCCGCCGTCGTACGCAAGGTGCGGGAGGCGCTGCAGAGCCGCGGCTGGACGCGAGATGGCAGATGACGGCAATTCCCGCCCCAGGCATTGCCGTCAAGTGCCATCTCGCGGGGGTGGGTGGAAGTGGTAGGTGGGCCGGTGGGGCGTAACCCAGAGCACTCCCGGCCCGCTAATGGCTAGGATGGTGCCAAGCCGTAAGCGGTCTACTTGAGGGTCTTCCACCCACAGACGAAACTCAGCAGAGGAGCCAGCATGCCCATTGCAACCCCAGAGATCTACTCCGAAATGATCGACCGTGCGAAGGCGGGCGGCTTCGCATACCCGGCCGTGAACGTCACGTCCTCGCAGACGCTTAACGCAGCCCTCCGTGGCTTCGCCGAGGCCGAGTCCGACGGCATCGTCCAGGTTTCCACCGGCGGTGCGGCCTACTGGTCCGGCGCGTCCACCAAGGACATGGTGGCCGGTTCCCTGGGTTTCGCGGCTTTTGCCCGCGAGGTTGCCAAGAACTACGGCGTGAACGTCGCCCTGCACACGGACCACTGCCCCAAGGACAAGCTGGACGGCTTCGTCCTGCCCCTGCTCGAGGCTTCCGAAGCTGAGGTCAAGGCCGGCCGCAACCCGCTGTTCAACTCCCACATGTGGGACGGCTCCGCCGAGACCCTGCAGGAAAACCTGCGGATCGCCCGTGACCTGCTGGCCCGCACCGCGGCTGCCAAGATGATCCTCGAGGTTGAAATCGGCACCGTCGGCGGCGAGGAAGACGGCGTGGAGAACGCCATCAACGACAAGCTGTACACCACGGTTGAGGACGCCCTGGCTACGATCGATGCCCTGGGCGCCGGCGAGAACGGCCGCTACATCACCGCCCTCACCTTCGGCAACGTCCACGGCGTCTACAAGCCCGGCGGCGTCAAGCTGCGCCCGGAGATCCTCAAGGACATCCAGGCCCAGGTTGGTGCCAAGATCGGCAAGGAGAACCCGTTTGACCTGGTGTTCCACGGCGGCTCCGGCTCCTCGGACCAGGAAATCGCGGACGCTGTTTCGTACGGCGTGATCAAGATGAACATCGACACCGACACCCAGTACGCCTACACCCGCCCGGTGGCGGACCACATGTTCAAGAACTACGACGGCGTCCTGAAGGTTGACGGCGAAGTGGGCAACAAGAAGACCTACGACCCCCGTGTCTGGGGCGCCTCCGCCGAAGCCGGCCTCGCAGCCCGCGTGGTGGAAGCCACCAAGCAGCTCGGCTCGGCCGGAAAGACCTTCTAGATGTCGGACGAGTTCCGCCGGAACCTGATGGGGCCGGAGCCCACGCTCCTGCCCGCCGAAACCGAGGTGTACGGACAGCTGGAGGCCGGGCAGGAAGCCCTGGACCTGGTAGAAAGGCACCCCACGTCCTCGCTGCTGTGGGCCATCCTGGCCGAGGAAGCATGGGCGGAGGGGCGCACCATCGACTCCTACGCCTACTCTCGGGTGGGCTATCACCGCGGCCTGGATGCGCTGCGGCGCAACGGCTGGCGCGGCGTCGGACCCATCCCGTGGGAGCACGAGCCCAACCGGGGGTTCCTGCGCGCGCTCTACTCCCTGGGCAGGGCGTCGGCCGCCATCGGGGAGGCGGACGAACCGGAGCGGATCGAGAAGTTCCTCAACGATTCCGACCCCAGGGCAAAGGCAGCCATCGAAGGCTCCTAAGTCCCCACCGAGGGCCCCATATATGACGACGGCGGGCGGTCACCTTTTGGCGAAAAGGTGACCGCCCGCCGTCGTCCCTGGACTGGAATGCGCCGTCCCTGATTTCGGTTAAAAGAATCAAAGGGCTAGAGGAAGAAAGGAGGAGCTGCGCGAAGCGTGGGAAAGCAGGAAAAAGCGTGTCTCAGGTTCTGTGACTACTACTCCTGGATGTCGTACGCCGACTTCACCACCTGGGTTGAAGCCGAAGACGAATCGGCACCGGGAATTTCGTTTACCGACTCCGATGCCACAGGCTGAGCGCCGACGATTCAGGGCTTCGCGATGCCGGTCCGGGCCATGGCGTCTGCATACGCCGTCCGCATGTCCTCGAGGAACTCCTCCTGGCGTGCAGGGGAACCGGCGAACGCGCGGCCGCTCAGCGAGCGGACCTTGTAGGTCTTCAGGCCGCGGCGCCACAGCAGGGGAACCTCGGTCTTCAGCAGCAGGTTGGCCAGGCGGTTGGCTTCGGTGCCGTGCGCCACGATGACCGATGCGCGGGGGACCAAGGCCAGGAACTTCAGCAGGGGCTTGAGGCCGGCCTGGACCTGGTCGGGGGTGAACTTCCCGTTGGCTTCGCCGGGAACGTGCCAGGGGTGGACGTTCCAAGGCATCACGAACTCTGGGCGCAGGCCCAGCTTCCACTGGATGCCCAGCATCCGGGTTGCGGCGTCCTGGTCGCCGGCGGTGATGAAGCCGGACGGATCCGCCTCGCCGATGTTGGAGTAGAGGCTGATGATGCGGCATTCCTCAACGTCGTGCATGGGGTCGACGTAGGGGACCACGGTTCCTGGTTTGGTCTCCCGCAGGGAATCGCAGAGTTCGTTGACGGCTGCAACGCTGGGTTCGTAGCGGCGGCTCATGAGCTGTTCGTGGAATGTTTCGGGGGCCAGGGCTGTCATGAAGTGCTGGTTCTCCTGCGGGGATTGGCGTTGCTGCCGCCGGCAGATGAGGGCGCGGGCAAGCGCAAACGCATCAGCAGCGGTTGGTTGGGGTGGGCCGGACCTCGCCGGCCTTCCCCAGTTTAGCAAGACCCGGGAAGCGAAACGCCGGCCGCCCCTTTCCGGTGATGGAAGGAACAGCCGGCGCCCCGGATGGCAAGCGGATTACCAGAGCCGGTTGGTGGCCCGACGGGCGCCCTCGCCCAGCGCTTCCAGCTTGGCGAAGGCGATCTGCGGGTGCACCCGGCCGCCCAGGCCGCAGTCGGTGGAGGCAATGACGTTCTCCCGGCCCACCACGTCGGCGAAACGCACGATGCGGTCCGCCACCAGGTCAGGGTGCTCCACCACGTTGGTGGCATGCGACACGACGCCCGGAATGATGACCTTGCCCTCGGGCAGCTTGGTGTCCTCCCAGACCCGCCATTCGTGTTCATGGCGCACGTTGGCGGCCTCGAAGGAGTACGCCCCGGCGTTGACCTGCAGCACGGAGCCGATAATGTCCGCGAAGGGGATGTCCGTGGTGTGCGGGCCATGCCAGGATCCCCAGCAGACGTGCAGCCGGATCTGTTCCTGGGGGAGATCCCGGAGGGCCCAGTTGGTGGCCTCGATGCGCAGTTGGATGAACTTCAGGTAGTCCTCCAGGGAGGGCTCGGGGTTGATCTGGTCCCAGCTCTCGGCCAAGGACGGGTCATCGAGCTGCACGGTGAGCCCGGCGTCGATGATCGCCTTGTATTCCTCCCGCATGGCGTCGGCGCAGGCGTAGACGAGTTCCTCGTCGGACTTGTAGTACTCGTTGGCTACCCTGGCGCAGGAGCCGGGGGAGAGGGACGCCACGAAACCGTCTGAGAGGCCTGCGGCGGCCAGTCCGGTCTTCAAGTTCCTGATATCCGATGCCACCAGATCCTGGCCGGTGTAGGTCAGGGGCCCGGCGATCTTGGGCTGGGCGACGCTCTTGCGGTGGGTGAGGATGCCGGAGGAAGGATCGTTGTACGCCTCGTTGAACGCCTGCCGATCCCGGCGGTCGGGGAAGGACGTCAGGACCACATGGCCGGGTGACGAGCGGCGGACCCCGGCTTCGGCCCAGCGGTCCACATTGGTGGGCTCCAAGCCGCCGAGGCGTGCGAAGGAGTAGTTCCACCAAGCACCGTAATCCACGGAACTGGACATGGCGTGTCCGTATTCGCCGTCGTTGGGGATGTCGATGCCCAGGTCCTTCTGGCGCTGCACCACGTCCACCACGGAGGCCTCAAGCAGTTGGAGGAATTCCGGGGTGATGCCATCGGCTTCCTTGGCGGCGTTCGCCGCGATGAGTTCCGGGGTGCGGGGCAGGGAACCGGCGTGGGTGACGCGGATGTGGTCGGTGTTCAGTGACATGCTGGAATCTTCCTTTCCATCGGTCCTGGCAGTAGCACCTTCGGCCGGCAGGAATCCTGCCGGACCGGGGTTGCTGCGGCGTCATCGAGCCAGGTCTCTCGGCCGCTCCGGATGGTTCCCTCCCACTTAAATCGAGACGCTCCACGCGGGCAAGTCCGGTCCACTTTGTGTCGCGCCAGGCAGGCCTTCTTTTACTTCTGCGCTCCTGTTTGCATCCTTACAGGTTTCGTCCAGTATATTGACAGATTATGTCCAGCTTGGTTGGCTTCTTGTCACAGCCGAATGAGGGACATGGCGGCTGCCACCCACTCGACCCAAAGAACCACCGCACTCAATGAAGAGGTCATGCACCGTGAACAAACCCCTGGCAAACCTCAGGAACCTTGCCCTTTCCGGCGTTCTGGCGCTCGCCGTCGTGGCGGGACCGGCCCCGCTGGCAAATGCAGTGGGCGAGGGCCCCAGCTATGACGGCAACGGACAGATCACCACAACAAAGCTGGCCACTTATGACCAGATGGTTTCCTTCCTGAAGGACCAGGACGCCCGCCAGCCCGCCATGGAACTGGAAGTCATCGGCCAGACCGTCAAGGGCCGCGACATCCACCTGGTCAAGTACATCTCGGACCCGGCCAAGCCCACCATCCTTTACCTGACCCAGCAGCACGGCAACGAACAGCTCACCACCGAGGGCGCCATGGAGTTCATCAAGCACCTGGGCGCCGGCAAGTCGGCGGACATCCTCAAAGGCGCGAACATCCTGGTGGTGCCCATGCTCAACGCGGACGGCGCCATGGGGGACGTGAACTTCTCCCTGGACAACTACCTCGCCAAGGGGGACCGGCACCTCACCCGCTACAACGCCGAGGGCGTGGACCTGAACCGCGACCACGTGGCCAAGATCCAGCCGGAGACCCAGGCGCTGCACAACAACGTGATGCGCAAGTACCGGATCGACTACATGATCGACCTGCACCACCAGGGCACCCGGGCGGAGCGCGACGGCAAGCTGGTTTCCGGCTCCATCCTGTACCCCACCACCCCCAACGCCGACCCGGCCGTCGTCGAAAAGTCCAAGCAGTTGGGCGCCGTGGTCTTCAACAACGTCGACTCCACCGGTTGGGGCCACCTGGGCAAATACCAGGGCGGCAGCGCCGAAACCATCAGCCGCAACGGCATCTCCGTGGAATACGGCATTGCCACCTTGCTCTTCGAGATGCGCGGCATGTCCGACCACTACCTGGACGGCTACGCACTGGGCCAGCGCAGCAACGGCTATCTGATCAAGCAGACGGTCACCACGCTGACGTCCACCGCCGCCGCCATTGCTGACGGTTCGATTGCCGACGCCGACATTTCCTTCTGGGACACCCTCGCCGAGCAGACGTCCCGGCCCGCCGGGGAGGCTGAGGACGAATAGCAGCGCGGCGGCGGTTCTGACCAGGCCCGCCGCGGCCCTTCCCGCATGACGGGCCGCGGCGGGGCCAACAAAGGACCAAGTGCCCCATCGGCTAAACTTGGGTGGTAAGAGCCCCGGAACTCTTCCTTCGCCGTGCCGTGCTGCGGCTGTGTGAAGGCCGGTATGTTCGGGGCATTCTCATGAACGGTGCTGCATGGCCCGCCACCTCGTGGCAACCCGGCAGCCCGAACGAATGGGGGAGGATCCCATGCCAGCAATTGTGATCGTAGGAGCCCAGTGGGGCGACGAAGGAAAAGGCAAGGCCACCGACCTGCTCGGCGGCCGTGTTGACTACGTCGTCAAGCCCAACGGCGGCAACAACGCCGGGCACACCGTCGTCGTGGGCGGTGAAAAGTACGAACTCAAGCTGCTGCCGGCAGGCATCCTCAGCCCCAATGCCGTTCCCATCATCGGCAACGGCTGCGTAGTAAACCTCGAGGCCCTCTTCCAGGAAATCGACGGCCTCCAGGCCCGCGGTGCAGACACCTCCAAACTGCGCGTCTCCGCCAATGCCCACCTCGTGGCCCCGTACCACCAAGTCCTGGACAAGGTGACCGAACGCTTCCTCGGCAAGCGTGCCATCGGAACCACCGGCCGGGGCATCGGCCCCGCCTACATGGACAAGGTGGCCCGGCTGGGCATCCGCGTCCAGGACGTCTTCGACGAATCCATCCTCCGCCAGAAGGTGGAAGGTTCGCTGCGCCAGAAGAACGAGCTCCTGGTCAAGGTCTACAACCGCCGGAGCGTGGTGGTGGACGAGATCGTGGAGTACTTCCTGTCCTATGCCGAGCGGCTCCGCCCTCTGGTCATCGACAGCACCCTGGTCCTGAACTCCGCCCTGGATGAGGGCAAAGTGGTGTTGATGGAGGGCGGCCAGGCCACCTTCCTGGACGTGGACCACGGCACCTACCCGTTCGTGACCTCCTCCAACCCCACGGCCGGCGGCGCGTCGGTGGGCTCCGGCATCGGGCCCACCCGGATTTCGCGCTCCATCGGCATCATCAAGGCCTACACCACCCGCGTTGGCGCCGGACCTTTCCCCACGGAACTCTTCGACGAGATGGGCATGTACCTGCAGAAGACCGGCGGCGAATTCGGCGTCAACACCGGGCGCCCGCGCCGCTGCGGCTGGTACGACGCCGTTCTGGCCCGCCACGCCTCGCGCGTGAACGGTTTCACGGATTACTTCGTGACCAAGCTGGACGTGCTCACCGGCATCGAACAGATCCCCGTATGCGTGGCCTACGACGTGGACGGCGTTCGGCACGATGAGATGCCCATGACGCAGACCGAGTTCCACCACGCCAAGCCCATCTTCGAGTACTTCGACGGCTGGACCGAGGACATCACCGGCGCCCGCACCCTTGCGGACCTGCCGGAGAACGCCCGGAACTACGTGCTGGCGCTGGAGAAGCTCTCCGGCACCCGCTTCTCCGCCATCGGCGTGGGCCCGGACCGGGACCAGACCATCGTGGTGAACGACCTCATCAACGACTAATCCGCGCTTAGAGCGCAGGATAACGACGGCGGCAGGCCACCTTTGCAGGTGGCTGGCCGTTTGCTTTGGCGTGGGGAAGCAATTTACACAGGCTTAACGCGGCCGGTCTTGTGAGGCGGATGGTGGGGAAGCCACACTCGGTAATACCCTTGGTGCCCAAGGAAGGACCGTCATGGCTGGAAAATTCGAAGCATTCATTGATGCTGATTTGTTCTTCCGGTTCCGGCTCCTGGCTGCTGACGGGGGAGTGATCGCGGTCTCGGGACCCTACGAGGACAAAGCGTCGGTGGCAGCCGGGATCGCCGCGGTACGCGAATGTGCCGGCACCGGCCTGGTCACCGACCTGTGCCCCGCGGGAGCCCTGACCCGTCCCGGGGCCGCAACCCCGGCAATCCCGCCCGCTGCGGCTGCTGCCGCCGGTGCCGCTGAGCCGCCTGCCGTCGTCGCACCTGTTTGCGCCGAAGAGCGCATGCCCGCCAGGGTGCATGCTTTCGCGCCGGCGAAGGCGCCCCGGCGGCAGGCGGCCACCCCGCGGTGGACCAGGGCAGCAGTCCGTTGAAAAAAATTTGGAAGTTTTTTTGAAAACGCGTAACCCTCCCGGCAGCGTCGGCGATTACCCCTATGAAGTGCCGGTCTGGAACCTGTCCCCCATCACGTTCCAGACCGGCTCTTTTGTCTTTCCCAACGTGTAGCTTCCCCCGGCGTGACCCCGCACTGGCCCGTCCACGGGGCCGTGGCGGTTCCGGCGGGGTGGTTACCGAAGGGTAGAGTGGGGCCAGCGTTCCGGATGTACTGAGCGCTTGCCTTGCCAACACCCTCTTTGACGGAAAGCACTACGTCAGTGACCGATGCACAGACAGACGAGGCTCCGGACCAGCCAGTTTCCGGGACCGCTGCCTTCAGCCTCGTCTACAAGACATACGCATCACAGGTACTGGGCTATCTCACGGCCCGGGGAGTCGAGGATCCGGAGGCCGCCATGCAGGAAGTATTCCTTTCGGTGCTGCCCAGGCTCAACACCGTCCACGGAGGAGAAGCCGGGCTGCGTACGTTCATCTTCTCCGTTGCCCACGCCCGGATGGTGGATGACTACCGCCGCCAAAGCCGGACTCCAGTCAAGCTGTCTTTCGAGCCCGAACTCGATCAGCGCGAAGATACCTCTGCGGAGAATGAAGCCCTGCACCGCATCTCGCCCCGGGAAGTCCTTGGGCTGCTGGACGGACTGCCCCAGGACCAGCGGGAAGTGCTGTCGCTTCGGCTGGTGGGCGGCCTTTCGATAGAACAGACGGCGGAAGCCATGGATAAGAGCGCCGGAGCGGTAAAACAACTGCAGCGGCGCGCCTTGCTCAAACTCCGGGAACTTAAGGCAGTGAAGGAGTATCTCACGCCATGACATCCGCCTCGGATAACCTCGCCACCCTTGTGGACGACGTGCTTCAGGACGCAGGCTGCGGCCAGGACGCGGAACTTCGTGACGTGCTGCTCTCGCTCGGCACCATGGCATCGCTGCCCGTCCCCGCGCCCACCGGGGAGCTGGCCGCCTTGCTTGCTGCGGGTGTGCCGCCAACGGCTGAAGTGCCTGATTCGGATGAGCCGACTGCTGAGCTGCCGCACGAGCAGCCCCGTGACCAGCGGCACGACGAACTCGCCCGCCGCCGTCGCCGCCATCGCCCCACGGCGCTCGGTCTGGTACTGGTTGCCGGGATGGGACTCGGTGTTGGCGGAGTTGCTGCCGGCACCACCACCCCGGACGGCAGCAGCATGGAGCAAGTGCTGGAGGAGTGGGTTCCGTGGAGCCGGCCCGCCGCTGACGCGTCAGCCACCGGGGACGGTGCCGGGGCCGCCGGCGCGGGTCACGGTGCCCCCAAAATGGCGGCAGACGGGGAGACGGCTTCTTCCGCTGCTCCTGCCGGGCCTGCCGACGCCGCAAATTTGGCGTCACGCCTCCTGCGAGGCCACGCAGGCCTGTCCGGCCGCACCAACCTCCCGCCATGCACCGGCCCGGTAAGGCATGAATCCGAAACAGGTACAGCGAAGTGCGGTGCGACCGGGGATAAGGGTGCGTCGGGGGCAGCTGCACAGGACAATGGATCCGGCGGCGGCAAGGACACCGCCGGATCGGCCGGGGCCGAAGGAACGGCAGTAGCGCCAAGCCCGCCAGGAGCGGGGAAAGCTGAACCGCCGGCAGGCAACAGCTCGGCCGGGGTCCCGGGGACCGCCGGTGCCGGGGCCCAGAAGTCGGCAGGCTCCACTGGTAATGCCGGGCAGCCAGCACAGGGCCAGTCACAGGGCGGAAGCCCGGGCAACGCCCAGAAGGGCGCCTCCCCGGCCAAATAGCCGTTAAAAAGAACAGCGGGCCCGTTGAAACGGGCCCGCTGTTCTCATTCGAGCGGAAGCTTCACGCCAGGACCTGGCGCTTGGAGGAAACCACGCCAGTATCGAAACCGGCCAGGTGGAGCCCGCCATGGAAGCGCGCATGTTCGATCTTCACGCAGCGGTCCATCACCACGTTGAGCCCGGCGGCTTCTGCGTCTGCCGCCACGCCTTCATGCCAGGACCCCAGCTGCAGCCAGAGCGTCTTGGCGCCCGCGGCCACTGCCTCATCGAGGACGCCGGGAAGGTCGTCGTGCTTGCGGAACACGTCAACGATGTCCGGGCTTTCCGGCAGGTCCGCCAGCGACGCGTAGGTGGGCTGTCCCAGGATCTCCTTGACCACGGGGTTGACGAAGTACACCTTGTAGCGCGTGGATGACAGCAGGTAGGTGGCCACGAAGTAGCTGGCCCGTGACGGCTTGTCCGACGCGCCAACAATCGCGATGGACTTCGCCTGCCGGAGCAGGGAGAGCCGTTCCGGTGCTGACGGGCCCGTCCAGGTACGTTCGGCGGTGCTCATGCGTTTGCTCCGATCGTGCAGGCTTCTGCGGGTTCTTCAGCGACGGCTCCGGGCACCGCTTTGGACGCCTCGGTGAGTGCCTGGTCCAGGTCCCACAGGATGTCCTCGATGTCCTCCAGGCCCACGGAGATGCGGACCAGGTCCTCCGGCACGCCGGCGGATTCCAGCTGTGCCGCGCTGAGCTGCTGGTGGGTGGTGGAGCCGGGGTGGATCACCAGGGTACGGGAGTCACCCACGTTGGCAAGGTGCGAGGCCAGCTGCAGCGACTCGATGAACTTCTGGCCGGCAGCGCGCCCGCCCTTGACTCCAAAGGAGAAGACCGAGCCGGGGCCGTGCGGCAGGTACTTCCGCGCCCGTTCGAAGTGTGGGTGCGACGGCAGCCCGGAGTAGTTGACATAGGCCACCCGGTCATCGTTTTCCAGCCACTCGGCCACGGCCTGGGCGTTCTTCAAGTGCTCGTCGAGCCGCTGCGGCAGGGTTTCGACGCCCTGGAGCAGCTGGAACGCCGACTGCGGCGACAGGGCAGAGCCGATGTCGCGCAGCTGCTCCGAGCGGAGCTTGGTGAGGAAGCCGTACTCGCCGAAGTTGCCCCACCAGGAGACGTTTCCGTAGGAAGCCACGGGCTCGGTCATGGTGGGGAACTTGCCGTTGCCCCAGTTGAAGCGGCCGCTTTCCACCACCACGCCGCCGAGCGTGGTGCCGTGGCCGCCCAGGAACTTCGTGGCGGAGTGGATCACGATGTCGGCGCCGTGCTCGATGGGCCGCACGAGGTACGGCGTGCTCAAGGTGGCGTCGACCACTAGGGGGATGCCGGCGTCGTGCGCCACCTTGGCCAGGGCGGCAAGGTCCTGGACTTCCGACGACGGGTTGGCCACCACCTCGACGAAGATCGCCTTGGTGTTGTCCTGGACAGCCGCGGCATAGTCCGCCGGGTCCGTGCCGGGGACGAACGTGGTGTCCACGCCGAACCGGCGCAGGGTCACGTCCAGCTGTGTCACCGTGCCGCCGTACAGCTGGGAGGCGGCCACGATGTGGTCGCCCGCCTGGGTGAGCGCGGCGAAGGTGATGAACTCCGCGGCCATGCCTGACGACGTCGCTACCGCTCCGATGCCGCCTTCCAGGGACGCGATGCGCTCCTCGAACGCCGCCACCGTGGGGTTGCCGATGCGGGAGTAGATGTTGCCGTACTTCTGCAGGGCGAACAGGTTGGCGGCGTCGTTGGTGTCCTTGAAGACGAAGGACGTGGTCTGGTAAATGGGGACCGCGCGGGCGCCGTGCTCGGCGTCCGGGGTGCCGCCGGCGTGCAGGGCGCGGGTGCGGAAACCGAAAGTACGCTCAGCCATTAGACAGCCACCGCCTCGGCAGCAACCGGGGTGCTGGATGGGCCCACGCCCGCAGGGTTCCCTGGCCGAGCTTGCGAGGTTAGGGGGCGGGTGGGGACGAGCTCGGTGCCGTTCTTGCGGGCCAGGTCCGCTTCCAGTTCGCGGACGATCGGCAGGATGTCCCGGCCGAACGCCGCCACCTCCTCCTGGAAGTGCAGGTAGCAGGTGAGGAAGAGGTTCACGCCGATCTTCTTGTACTCGACGATCCGCTCGGCGATCTGCTCCGGGGTACCGATCAGCTGGGTCTTGAACCCGTCGTTGTACTGGATCAGGTCCTCAAACGTGGAGTCGGCCCACATGCCTTTGCCGTCCTTGGTGGACGCCCCGGCCTCCTGCACCGCGTCGCGGAACCCCTGGACGGCGGGCTTGTGTGCCTTCTCGACGATCTCGCGCAGGGTGTCCCGGGCCTCCTTCTCGGAGTCGCGGGCAATAACGAAACCGTTCAGGCCGAACCTCGGAGCGGCGAGCTGCCCTTCGGTGCCGCGCCGGGCCTCGCCGGCCGAGGCGACAACACCGGCGATGTTCTCCTTGAAACCCTCCAGGTCCTTGCCGTTGGAGAAGTACCAGTCCGCCACCCGGCCCGCGGTGGCCTGGGCCGCCGTCGAATTGCCGCCGAAGAAGATCTCGGGGTGGGCGCGGCCGGGAACGTTGACCGGGGCGGGGTTCAGGGTGAAGTCGGTGATGTTGTAGTACTTGCCGGACTGGCTGTACTCCTGCTCGGTCCACAGGCCGCGCAGGACGTTGATGAATTCCTCGGTGCGGACGTAGCGCTCGTCGTGTTCCAGCCACTCCAGGCCAAAGTTGGTGAACTCGCTCTTCAGCCAGCCGGAAACGATGTTGACAGCAGCGCGGCCGTTGGAGATGTGGTCCGCGGTGATGATGTACTTCGCCAGGACACCGGGGTGCCACATGCCCGGGTGGACGGCGGCGATCACCTTGAGGCGCTCCGTGGCGGCGAGCAGGGCCAGGCTGAACGAGGTGGCCTCGTGCTGCTTGTCCGCTCCGTAGGAGGCGGCGTAGCGGGTCTGGGTCAGGGCGTACTCGAACCCGGACTCCTCGGCGATGCGCGCCAGCTTCTTGTTGTAGTCGAAGTCCCAGCCGGTGCGCTGTTCGATGGTGGATACCACCAGGCCGCCGGAGACATTGGGCACCCAGTAGGCGAACTTGAGCGGTTCGGAGAGACGTGCGACGTTGCTGATGTCTGTCATGATTCTTCCTTCGGTAGGGCCCGCTGCTGCAGGACTTCCTGGATGCCGGCGATGGCCGGCTCGTTCTGGAGTGAGGTGGTGTCGCCCAGCGGTGTTCCTTCGAACAGCTGGGTAAGCAGCCGGCGCATGATCTTGCCGCTGCGCGTCTTGGGGACGTCAGGGACCACGACGACGTCACGCGGCTTGGCGATGGGGCCGATCTCCTTTGCAACGTGGTTGCGGAGGTCCTCAGCGAAGGCGGCGGCGCTGGATGGGCCCACGCCCGCAGGGTTCCCTGCCCGAGCTTGCGAGGGGAGGGGGCGGGTGGGGACGACGAAGGCGACCACGGCATGGCCGGTCTTCGGGTCCGCCACCGGGCAGACGCCTGCCTCCACCACGTCCGGGTGCGAGACCAGGGCGGACTCGATCTCGATAGTGGAGAGCAGGTGGCCTGAGACGTTGAGGGTGTCATCCACCCGGCCCAGGATCCAGATGTCGCCGTCGGAATCGTACTTGGCGCCGTCGCCGGCCAGGAACCAGCCCTGGTCCGCGTACTTGCTCCAGTAGGAATCGAAGTAGCGGCGCGCGTTCCCCCAGACGGTCCGCGCGATGGCGGGCCCGGGGGAGTCAACCACGATGTACCCCTGGACGCCCGGCGCAACGGTGGCGCCGCCGTCGTCCACGATCCTGGTGCTGACGCCGGGCAGCGGACGGGCCGCGCAACCCGGCTTGAAGCTGGTGTCCGTGGGGGCGGGGGAGAGAATGGTGGCGCCGGTCTCGGACTGCCACCAGGTGTCCACAACCGGCGCTGTGCCCGCGCCCACGTTCTCCCGCAGCCAACGCCAGGCCTCGGGATTGACAGCCTCGCCCACGGTGCCCAGCAGGCGGATGGAGGAGAGGTCGTAGGTGTCCGGCACGCCGTCGGGGAACCAGCCCATCAGGGAACGGACCAGCGTGGGCGCGGTGTAGTACTGCGTCACGCCGTAGCGCTCGATAATCTCGAAGTGCCGGCCCGGATGGGGAGTGTTGGGCGTGCCCTCGAAGATCACCTGGGTGACGCCGTTGGACAGCGGGCCGTAGATCTCATACGTGTGGGCGGTGACCCAGGCGAGGTCGGCGGTGCACCAGTGCACGTCCTCATCCCGGAGGGTCGGGTCCGGGTTGCTGAACAGGTGCTCGAAGCTCCAGGACGCCTGCGTGAGGTAACCGCCGGAGGTATGCACCAGGCCCTTGGGTTTGCCGGTGGTGCCGGAGGTGTACATGATGAACAGCGGCGTCTCGGCGTCGAAGGCCTCCGGCTCGTGGACGTCCGCGGCGGTGTCGACGACGTCGTGCCACCAAAGGTCGCGGCCCTCGGTCATGGGGACGGTTGCCAGGTCGGCGGCCGGGGTGGTGCGGTTGACCACCAGGACGTGTTCGATCGCGTTCTCGCCGGCTACCGCGGCGTCGGCGTTGTCCTTGACGGGAACGGCTGTGCCGCGCCGGAACTGGCCGTCAGTGGTCACCAACAGCTTGGCGCGGGTGTCCTCCACCCGGAACTTCAGTGCCTCCGCGGAGAAGCCGCCGAAGACCAGGGAGTGGATGGCGCCGATGCGGGCCACGGCCAGGGTGATGATGATGGTTTCGGGGATGACGGGGAGGTAGATGACTACGCGGTCGCTCTTGGTGATGCCTAGGGCCAGGAGCGCGTTGGCTGCCTTGGACACCTCGCGCTGGAGTTCGGCGTAGGTGATGGACCGGCGGTCGCCCGGCTCCCCTTCGAAGTGGAGTGCCACCTTGTTGCCCCGGCCTGCCGCCACGTGGCGGTCCACGCAGTTGGCGGCCACGTTGAGCTTGCCGCCCTCGAACCACGTGATCTCCGGGCCGCGGCCCGCCTCCGGGTCTGCCGGGACCCAGCGGTGAGCGGTGTGCCAGCGGGTGTCCCAGTCCAGGCGCAGCGCCTGCTGCTCCCAGAAAGCAACGTTGTCCGGGTGCACCCCAGTGCTCTGGTCCAACGTTTCGGTGGTGCTCACGCCCATCGTTTCACCGCCCATTTTTCGGCCAGGCCCAGCAGGGCGTCGGTAATCTTTCCAATCACGGCCAGCATCACGATGGCCAGGAGCAGACGGTCTGTGCGGCCGTTGTTCTGCGAGTCGATCAAGAGGAAGCCCAGTCCCATGGAGGACGCGATCAGCTCAGCCGCCACCAGGAACAGCCATGCCTGGGCAAGGGCCAGGCGCAGGCCGGAGAACACGGCGGGGACGACGGCGGGCAGCTGCACGGTGGTCAGCAGCCGGATCCCCTTGAGCCCGAAGGCCCGGGCGGCCTCCACCAGGTTGCGGTCCACGTGGCGCAGCGCCAGGGAGACGGTGGTGAACACCGGGAAGAAGGCGCCGATGATGATGAGCGTGACCTTGGAGTCCTCGCCGATCTTCATCCACAGGATCAGCAGCGGCACCCAGGCCAGCGAGGGTACTGCCCGGAGTGCGCCGATGATGGGTGCCAGCAGGGCGTCGGCGATTTTGGAAAGTCCCACGGTTGCGCCGAGGACCAGGCCCAGGGCTGCGCCCACCAGGAATCCGATCAGGACCCGTTGGGTGGAGATAGCGATGTGGGTCCACAGCTCACCGCGGTCCACGAGCTCGCCCGCAGCGGACAGCACCATGGCCGGCGGGGGGAGCTGGACCACGGTGAACATCCCGCTGGTGGAGGCAAGTTGCCACGCTGCCAGCAGGGCCGCCGGAATGATCAGGCCAAGGGGCAGACGCGCCCAGTTCCTGGAAAGGACTCCGGCGGGAGACCATCCCGGTGCCGGAGCGGGTGCCGTGGCGGCGCCCGGCTGGGCGGCGTCTGCCGAGGTTGCGGTGGCGGCTGCAGCACGTCCATCCGCAACACTTGCGCCGGTGGTGTATGGCTCTCCTGGGTAGCTCATCAGGAGGCCTTGATGGCTGACGGGTCAGCCTTCTTCACCAGCGAGTCGTCGAGAAGGGAGGCCACGGCGTCGTCAATCTGCTTCTGCGTCTTGACGTCGCCGGTCTCCACGAAGGTGGGGCCGATCTTCTCCAGTACTTTGCGCTGGGCGTCACCCGGTGCCGGGTTGACGTCCAGGTTGCTGCGCTCCAGGACCACGGTCTTGGCCACGGGGAGGTCCAGACCGGCCACGTCGGCCAGGATCTGGGCGGTCTGGTCCGGGTTCTGTGCGGCCCAGGCGCGGGCCTTTTCGTAGGCGTTTACCACGGCCTGTGCCAGTTCCGGCTTGTTCTTCAGGAAGGATTCGGTGGCGTTGAGGAAGCCGTAGGTGTTGAAGTCCAGGTTGCGGTAGAAGAGCTTGGCACCCTTCTGCTCCGCTCCCGCCATGATCGGGTCCAGCCCGGACCAGGCCTGGACCGAGCCGTTCTCCAAGGCGGTGCGGCCGTCGGCGTGCTGCAGGTTCTGGACCGTCACGTCGCCGGGCTTCAGTCCGGCCTGCTCCAGTGACTGCAGGAGGAAGAAGTAGGGGTCGGTGCCCTTGGTGGCGGCGATGGACTTGCCCTTGAGGTCGGCCACGGACTTGATGTCTGAGCCGGCCGGTGCGACCAGGGCCGCCCACTCGGGCTGCGAGAAGATGTCGATGGTCTTGATTTCGGAGCCGTTGGCCCGGGCCAGGAGGGCGGCGGAGCCGGCGGTGGAACCGACGTCGATCGCGCCGGAACGCAGCGCCTCGTTCGCTTTGTTGGACCCGGCGGACTGTACCCAGTTCACGGTGACGCCCTGGTCCTTGAGGCTGGCCTCGAGCCACCCCTGCTTCTTGATGACCAGGCTCAGCGGGTTGTAGGTGGCGAAGTCGATGTTCAGGGTGCCGCCGCCCTTGCTGCTGCCGGCTGCGGCCGCGCTGCCGGAGGAACCTTCCCCAGCTACGCATCCGGTGAGTGCCAGGACCGTGGAGACGGCCAGGGCTGCTGCGCCAAGGACTGAACGGCGGGAGATGGGCGATGCGTGCGGCATTGGTTTCCTTCGAAAGCGGGATGGAACGGTGCGGAATTGTGCGGTGTGGAACGGGGGAGGCCAGGCTGCGCCCGCCAGGCGGTAAGGTCCGACGGCGGCGTGGGCCACCGGGGGCAGGTGAAGGCTTTAGGGGTGCCAGCGGCTCCTCGTCAGGAGCCTTCAGTGCCCGTCGACGCCCAGCGTTTCCAGGAGTGAGCTGCGCATGAGGGCGAGTTCGGCTGAGGCGCGTTCACGTGGCCGGCTGCCGGGCACCTGGACGGTCCTGACGATGGTTGCACCCTGCCCGGCGGAGTCGGGGCCGAGGACGATGATTCGGTCTGCGAGCTGCAGGGCTTCATCCACGTCGTGGGTGACCAGCAGGACGGTGGTGGGCTCTGCCCGGTGGATGTCCAGGAGCAAGTCCTGCATCTTGATCCGGGTGAGGGCATCCAGGGCCCCGAAGGGTTCATCAAGCAGCAGGACGCCGGGATTCCGGGCCAGTGCCCTTGCCAGGGAGGCGCGCTGCGCCATGCCGCCGGACACCTCGCGGGGGCGGTGCTTGGCGAATTTCTCCAGCCCCACCAGTTCCAGCAGGCGGGCTACCTTTGCCTTGCCTTCCTTGGCACTGCATCCGGTGGGCAGGCCGATGGCCACGTTGGCCTGCAGGGTGTGCCAGGGCAGCAGCCGGGGTTCCTGGAAGGCGAAGGCGCACCGGGGATCGATGCCGTGGACCGGGGTGTCCTCAATGACGACGGAACCGGCGCTCGGGAAGTCCAGGCCTGCCGTGGCGCGCAGGAGCGTGGACTTTCCGCAACCCGAGGGTCCCAGGATGGCCAGCACTTCTCCGGCTGCCACATCGAAGGTCACGTCCCGGAGGACGGTGTGGGCTGCGGTGCCGGCCCCGAAAGTGCGGCGCAGGTTCCTGAACGATACGGGGAGGGCAGGCGCATGGGCGGGGTTCGTCCCGGCAGGCCGGGACGACAAAACTGCGGTCATAGGATCACTCCATCGGTCCTGGCAGTAGCACCCTACGGAGGCAGCCTCGCCGGAGTGGTCAGTTCCGGTACCCACGGCTGCAATCCTTGCTATCGCCGGGGCTGTTGGGGAGCGTCCGGCGACCAGGGTTGCTGCGGCGTCATCGATCCAGGTCTCTCGGCCGCTCGGGATGGTCAAGAACCACTACAGCGCACTGAATCGTCGAGAGCAAACTCTCGCGTTTAGGTGCGTAATATTCGTTCACAGCCGCATGTTCGGAGAAGGATCATTCTTTTATTCGATCCAGGCTGCTACTCCGGGCAGAGCGTAGGCTAATCCCATGGGCCACACGAACGATCCTGCAGTCATCGAACGCCTCATGCGAACCAAGGGGCGTTGGGCCATCGTTGGCCTGAGTACCAATGAGTGGCGGGCCGCCTATGATGTGTCGCTGTTCATTCGCGACAGGCTGGGCAAGGAAATCATCCCGGTGAACCTGCCCGGCGACGCTGTCCACGGCGAAACCGGGTACCGCACCCTCGGTGACATTCCGGCGGAAAAGCGGCCCATCGACGTCGTGGATTGCTTCGTGAACTCACAGAAGGTGGGCAGCGTGGTGGACCAGGCTATTGCCGCGGGGGCGAAAGCTGTTTGGCTCCAGCTGGGGGTTATCGACGAGGCAGCGGCGGAGCGCGCCAAGGCCGCGGGGCTGGACGTTGTCATGAATGCCTGCCCCGCACAGCTCGCGTGGAAGTACAGCCTCTAACGTCCGGAGTCCCAGCGTAGGTGGCCATCAACCCTGGCGCCGCAGCAACTCCGGATAGTGCTGCTCGGTGACGTCCGGGTGCGCCCGCATCCTGCCCTTGAGCATGTTCATGCCGAAGGACGCCAGAAGCGGGTTGGCGGGATCGTCGGTGATCCCCCGGGCGGCTGCTTTCAATTCCGGGGCCAGCGGCACGGGGTCGATCACCGCGTCCAGTCCCGGCGACCAGAAGAACGGCACCGAGTAGCGGTCAACGCCCGGCGGGGGCGCCTGCACGCGGTGGATGGTCGCTGCCAGGTACCCCTCGGTGGCGACTTCGAGCATCTCGCCAAGGTTCACCACCAGGGCTCCGGCGAGGGGTTCCACCGGCAGCCACTCGGTGGTTCCGGGCGGCAGCACTTCAAGGCCGCCCACCTCATCCTGCAGCAGGAGGGTCACGAAGCCGTAGTCCGCATGCGAGCCCACGCCTTGGTCTCCGGCGGCCTCCACCACACCGCCCACGTAGTGCACCAGCTTGCCCATCCATGCCGGTGAATCCCGGAAGGGCTCGTCGAAGTAGTCCTCGGGCAGCTGCAGGGAAACAGCAATGGCCCGCAGCAGCTCCATCCCCACCCCGGACATCAGGTCCGCCCACTCCATGGCGGCAGTCTTCAGCTCTGGCAGGGTTTCATCCGGCCACAGGTTGGGTCCCTGCAGCAGCCAGTAGGGCTGGTCGTCCGGATAATCCCTGACCGGCTCCCGCTCCGGTGAATAGTCAATTTGCTCACGGGCGTCTGCCCGGCCCTGGGTCACCTCCGTGCCCATGCGGGTGTAACCGCGGAAGTGCGGGGAGAGGCGGTTGTCCAGCTTCATCCGTTCCTCAAGCGGCAGGTCGAAGAAGCGCCGGATCAGGTCCAGGAGTTCTTCGGCTTGGCCGGGCCGGCCGCCGTATCCGGTGATTTGGAAGAACCCAACATCGTGGGTGGCATGCCGCAACTGCTCAATAAACTCAGGGCGGAAAGCCCCGTAAGGCTGCCGTGCGGAACTCAAATCCAGAACAGGTATTGCTCCCTGGTCACGTGCCATCCTCGCACACTAGCACCGTGCAGGCCTGCTTTATAGGCTTCCTTTATGGACCCAACTGCCCTGCGGGAAATCTGCCTGAGCTTTCCAGGCGCCTTTGAGGATTATCCGTTTGGTCCGGAGACCGCGGTGTTCAAGGTGCGTGCGCACATCGCCGGCGGGGCCCGCCACGAGGCCAAATTGTTTGCCCTGTCATCCATGGACCAGGCCGACTTCTATGTGAACCTGAAGTGCGAACCGGCCCTGGCCGTCCAGCTGCGCGCAGTGCACCCCGCGATCACCGGCGCGTGGCACATGAACAAGACCCACTGGAACGGCGTCCGCCTTGACGGCTCGCTGCCGGACGGCATGGTCCGGGACATGGTGGAGGACTCGTATGACCTGGTGGTGGCAGGCTTGAGCCGGAAGCAACAGGAGCAACTGGGGTGGGCACGCCTCGGGAGGGCAGGCGGCAATGAGTGAAGAGGGACGGGTGCCGGGCGAGCTCGGGTACCCGGGGATGGGTGGCACCGAGCAGGGCAGGGCGCCCGAAGGTTATGACCGCGTCCTTGAGGAAGCACGGCTGGGCAGCGGGCTGGACGTTTACCGGCGCGTGGCGGACGGCATCCTGGGCTGGGAACTGCAGCGGCGGGCAGGACTTCGGGTCCGCGCAGATTCGCCGCGGGCCGTGGCCGGGGCCCGCGTGGTGAGCGGATTCGGCGTCGGATCCTTCCGTCTGCCCGCACCCTGCCAGGTGGTGTGGGTCCACGAGCCGGCCCCTGACGGTGTTCCCCAGTCCGCCGGCTTCGGATACGGGACGCTGCCAGGACACCCGGCCCGCGGGGAGGAATCGTTTGAGGTGGAGATCAACAACCAAGGCGAGGTGTGGTTGAGGATCCGGGCCTTCAGCAAGCCCTCCAACTGGTTCTATGCCGCCGGCGGCCCGGTCACCCGGGCGACGCAGCGCTACGTTACTTCCCGGTACATTGAAGGAGCACGCAGTCTCGCCGCGGAAGGAAAATCCCAGTGATCTTTATCGTCGTAAAATTCAAGGTCAAGCCCGAGTGGGCGGAGCGCTGGCCCGATCTCGTAGCTGATTTCACCAAGGAAACGCGGCAGGAGCCCGGCAACCTCTGGTTCGACTGGTCCCGAAGCCTGGACGATCCCAATGAATACGTCCTCGTGGAAGCCTTCAAAGACGACGCCGCCGGTGACCACGTGAACAGCGACCACTTCAAGAAGGCCATGGCTGACATGCCCCAGGCCCTCGCCGAGACGCCCAGGATCATCAGCCGCCAGCTCGACGGCGAAGGCTGGGACCTGATGGGCGAACTCACCATCTAAACCCCCATCGATTGCTCCGTATGTGTCGTTTTGGGCCACCCAAACGACAAATACGGAGCAATCGATAGCATGAAGCCATGTGGATCGGCTGGATCGAATTCGACATCCTCCTTGGCGACGTGCACAGCCTGAAGGAGAAACGTTCCGTGGTCCGGCCGCTCGTGGCCGAACTCAAGCGGCGTTTCGAAATTTCAGTGGCCGAGGTGGGGGACCACAGCCAGTACCGGCGCACGCAGCTTGGTGCGGGGCTTGTGGCAGCCGACCGCGCGCACCTCGTGGAGGTGCTGTCCGCCGTCGAACGCTTCGTGGCGGGCCGCCCGGAGATTGAGCTGCTCAGCGTCCGCCAGCGGGAACTGCACAGCGAGGACTGATCCCACCCCATCGATTGCTGAGCATTTGTCGTTTTCACGCGCCAAAACGACACCTGCTCAGCAATCGATGAAGGGTGTGGATAACTTCTGCGGCACTAATCCTGGTTCTGGTGTCATGGACCGATGAAGACGCCACGCTCATTACCGGAGGAACTCCGCGGCCGCCCCTTCACCTTTGCAGACGCTGCTTATGCGGGCCTGTCACCGCGGCGTTGGCGGCACGATTCGTTGGAGCGCTTCGGCCGGGGAATCCGGATGGAAGGTACGACGGCGGGACTTTCGTTGGGCGCGCGGGTCCGGCCATTCATTGAGGTCAACCAGCTTTGTGCTGCCTCGCATGTTACGGCCGCAGAGCTCCATTCGCTGCCGCAGCGGCGCCAGGACCACACCTCTGACGTCTACCACCTCATCCGTCCAGAGGGCGCAGCCCACCTGGACAGGCCCCACGTCATCGTGCACCGCATGAAGGTGTATGAGGACGAAATCATCAGAAGTGACGGCATTCCGGTCACGACGCCGGCGCGTACCTGGCTCGACATGGCCGAGCTGCTGTCCGTTGACGAGCTCGTGGCGATGGGGGACAGCTGCGTCCGCGTGCCCAGGCCGGAGTTTGAGGACCGGGACATGCCCCTGTGCAGCATAAGGGACCTGCAACGGACGATCGACAGGCACCGGGGAAAGCGGGGAATCCGGAAGGCGAAAGAAGCTCTGGCGCTCGTTCGGGTCGGATCGGACTCACCGCAGGAAAGCTTGCTCCGGCTCGCGATTGTCCGCGCGGGCCTACCCGAACCCGAGTTGAATGTCCCGATCATTGCCGAGGACGGCAGCAGGCATCACGAGCCTGACCTTTCCTACCGCAAATACAGGATCGGAATCGAGTACGAGGGCGACCACCACGGCGAGGAATGCCAGATCGCCAGGGACATAACGCGCTCCGAACGGTACGCCGCGTTGGGGTGGACGGAGGTCAGGATCTCCAAGCGGCACATGGTCAACGATGCGAAGCCGGCCGCAGCCAAAGTCCTGGTCGCCCTGGCCCAGGCAGGCTGGCGAAGGGGCTCTTAAAAACGATTGCTGCGTACTTGTCGTTCTGACGGTTCAAAACGACAAGTACGCAGCAGTCGATGGGTGGGGATCAGCCGAAGTACTTCGGCAGGGTCCCTTCGTGGGCTTCGCGGAGGGCGTCCAGGGACAGGCCCTCCACACCGTTGATCTCCAGTTTGCCGCTGGCGGCGTCCACCACGCCGATGCGGGCGTGGGCGAAGCCGCGGGCGGTGCACATGTCCGTGAAGCGGACTTCCTCGGAGCGGGGAACCCCTACAACGGCACGGCCCTGGGACTCGGAGAAGAGCGCCGTGAACAGGTCCACGCCGTCCCGGTCCATGATGTCCTGCAGGGCGATCCGGGCACCGACGCCGTAGCGCAGCGAGGACTCCACGAGGGCGGCCGCGAGGCCGCCTTCGGACAGGTCGTGCGCGGCGTCGATCATGCCGTCGCGGGATGCATTGATCAGGATCTCACCCAGTGCGCGCTCGGCCTCGAGGTCGACCTTCGGCGGCTGGCCGCCCAGGTGGCCGCGCATGTTGGCCCATTCGGAACCATCCAGCTCGGCACCCGTGGTGCCCAGCAGGTAGATGGCCTGGCCGTCCTCGCGCCAGCCTGACGGCGTGCGGCGCGCGACGTCGTCGAGCTTGCCCAGGACTGCCACCACGGGGGAGGGGTGGATGGGCGTGGTGCCTGTCTGGTTGTACAGCGAGACGTTGCCGCCGGTGACCGGGATGCCCAGCACCATGCAGGCGTCGGACAGGCCGCGGATGGCTTCGGCCAGCTGCCACATGACGTCCGGGTCCTCAGGGGAGCCGAAGTTCAGGCAGTCGCTGACGGCCATGGGGATGGCGCCCGCGGTGGCAACGTTCCGGTACGCCTCGGCCAGCGCCAGCTGCGCGCCGTGGTACGGATCCAGGTAGGTGTAGCGGCCGTTGGCGTCGGTGGCCAGGGCTACGCCCAACCCGGTTTCCTCATCGACGCGGACCACGCCGGCGTCATCCGGGAATGCCATGGAGGTGTTGCCGCCCACGTACCGGTCGTACTGGTTGGTGATCCAGGACTTGGAGCACATGTTCGGCGATGCCACGAGCTCCGTGACGGCCTTGGCGAGTTCAGCCGGAGCCGCCGGGCGGCCGGCGTCCTGCACTGAACCGGTGAAGGTGTCGGCCTGGACGGCGTCCTGCCACTCGGGGCGGGCGTAGGGGCGGTCGTAGACCGGGCCGTCGTGCGCCACGGTGCGGGGATCGACGTCGACAATCACGTCGCCTTCCCAGGTGATGATGAGGCGGCCGGTGTCCGTCACCTCGCCCAGCCAGGAGTACTCCACGGCCCACTTGTCCATGACGGCCTCGAACGCTTCCACGTTCTCCGGGGTAACCACGGCCATCATGCGTTCCTGCGACTCGGACATCAGGATCTCGCCCGGGGTCAGCGTGGGGTCGCGCAGCAGGACGGAGGTCAGTTCCACCTGCATGCCGCCGTCGCCATTGGATGCGAGTTCTGACGTGGCGCAGGAGATGCCTGCCGCGCCCAGGTCCTGGATACCCTCCACCAAGGAGCCCTTGAAGAGCTCCAGGCAGCACTCAATGAGGACCTTCTCGGCGAACGGGTCGCCCACCTGGACGGCGGGACGCTTGGACGGCTTGGTGTCGTCGAAGGACTCGGAGGCCAGAACGGACGCGCCGCCAATCCCGTCGCCACCCGTGCGGGCACCGAACAGGACCACCTTGTTGCCCTTGCCTGACGCGTTGGCCAGGCGGATGTCCTCATGGCGCATGACGCCCACGGCCAGGGCGTTGACCAGCGGGTTGCCCTGGTAGACGGAGTCGAACACCATCTCGCCGCCGATGTTGGGCAGGCCCAGGGAGTTGCCGTAGCCGCCGATTCCGGCCACGGCTCCATGCATGACGCGGGCGGTATCCGGGTGGTCGATGGCGCCGAAGCGCAGCGGATCCATGACGGCCACGGGGCGGGCACCCATGGAGATGATGTCGCGGACGATTCCGCCGATGCCGGTCGCGGCACCCTGGTAGGGCTCAACGAACGACGGCGAGTTGTGCGATTCGATCTTGAAGGTCACGGCCCAGCCGTCCCCCAGGTTGGTCACGCCGGCGTTTTCGCCGATGCCCACCAGCATGTCTTTCTTCATTTCCTCGGTGACCTTCTGGCCGAACTGGCGCAGGTGGTTCTTGGAGGACTTGTACGAGCAGTGCTCGCTCCACATGACGGAGTACATGGCCAGCTCGGCGCCGGTGGGGCGGCGGCCCAGGACCTTGACGATTTCGTCGAACTCGTTCTGCTTCAGGCCCAGCTCGGCCCAGGGCAGCTCGGTGTCCGGGGTCTTGGCAGCGTTCTCGACGGTGTCGATATTGAACTTCTTGGTGGTTTCGGTGGTCACTTGTCGCCTCCCACAATCTTGTTCAGTACGGAGGTGAAGAAGCCCAGGCCATCGGTGTCGGAACCACCGATGCCATCGAGCGACTCGGGGCCGAAGCCCGGCTCCACGGCGTGTTCGGGGTGCGGCATGAGGCCCACCACGTTGCCGGCCGCGTTGGAGATGCCGGCGATGTCGCGGCGGGACCCGTTCGGGTTGAAGCCGACGTAACGGAACACCACGCGGCCCTCGGCCTCAAGGGCGTCCAGCGTCTTCTCATCCGCGATGTACTGGCCGTCCTGGTTCTTCAGCGGGATGGTGATTTCCTGCCCCGCCTGGTAATCCAGGGTCCAGGCCGTGTTGCTGTTCTCCACGCGGAGTACCTGGTCGCGGCAGAGGAATTTCAGGTGGTCGTTCTTGATCATCGAACCGGGCAGCAGGTGCGACTCGGTGAGGATCTGGAATCCGTTGCAGATGCCGAGGACGGGCAGCTTGGCGTCAGAGTTTGCGGCGTCGATGATCTTTGACATCAGCGGTGCGAAGCGGGCAATGGCGCCGGCCCGGAGGTAGTCGCCATAGGAGAATCCACCGGGGATGATGACGGCGTCCACGTCGCCAAGTTCGGCGTCGCCATGCCAAAGTTCGACGGCGGTGGCACCGGCCAGGCGGACGGCGCGGGCAGCATCCCGGTCGTCCAGGGTGCCGGGGAAGGTAACGACGCCGATCCGGGCGCCAGCGAGGCGCGGCTCCGCCGCGACGGCGACAGCCTCGCCGATCAGGGGAAGTTCACTCATCTCAGGCCTCGACGACCTCGACGTTGACGACGTCTTCGATCACGGGGTTGGACAGGAGGGTTTCTGCGGCATCGCGGGCCTGGGCCAGGATTTCCTCGGTCACCTCGCCGTCGACCGTCAGTTCGAAGCGCTTGCCCTGGCGGACAGAGCTGAAGCTGGTGAAGCCCAGCCGGGGGAGAGCGCCAACGATTGCCTTCCCCTGCGGGTCCAGAATCTCGGGCTTGGGCATGACGTCAACAACGATCCGGGGCATCCGGTAACTCCTGTGCGTGAGCTTGGGTAAGGGCGCAGCGGAGTGGTGCCGTCTCACGCCGTACCAGGGTGTTGGGGACAAGGGGTCACCTGCATTGGTTCACCATGAGGTCGGGCGCTCCGCGAGCTTGCCCTATCATTCTACCGGCCCGGGCGCGTCCCTTTGTATTCGGCGGATTGGGGGGGGCAGGAACGCCGCGTGGGGCGCCGGATCCCGCTCCGCGGCCAAGGGTGGTCTGGAGTTGCCCGAAGGCCTTCATTAGGATTGCTGGATGGCTGAGAATTCAAAGTCCGTGTTGTTGCCCGTGGTTGCCGCGGCGGTGTTCGCCGGCCTGGGCAGGATGGTCTTCCAGAAGATCAAGGCGGACAGATTGGCCCGCGAGACGCGGATGGCCGGCCCGGTGGATGAAAAGACCAGGCAGTGGATCAGCGAGGTGGTGCGGACTCCGCGCCACTAGTCCGCCTCCCGGCTCCTAACTCGTCAGGGCGTCCTTCGGGGCGCCCTTTTTCACGCGCAGGGACTGGCAGTACAACGCGTGTGACAAGCGAAAATTTTTCAAATGTGCTCTATGTCATATCCCGCTCTCAGTCTGTACTCTGTGAACAGTCTGGTCTCAGCAAATTACAAAACCTGTAATTCCCTCTGCAGTGCCAGTCGTTCGGGGGCGCCCACCAAGTCTGGGCGGCACATCGTGAAAGGGTTGCACGTGAAATCAACTGGAAAGAGCCCCTTGCGGGCTGGGGGACTCCGGAAGGCGGCCGCGCTGGCCGTCGGGTTGCCCCTTATCCTCAGCTCGCTGGCTGTGGGCCCCGCTTCGGCGGCCCCTGGCGGCCAGGGAGGGGGCAATGCTTCCTCCAGCGCAAAGGACAGTCAGTTCAAGGACGGCCGGTACATCGTGGTGCTGGCCGGACCCGCTGCTGCCGCGTATGAAGGGGGAACTGCCGGGCTGGGTGCAACCAAGCCCCAGCAAGGCAGGAAGCTCGACGCCGGCAGCCCCAACTACAAGGCCTACGACGCCCACCTGCGTAAGCAGCAGCGTGATGTTGCGGCCGCCCAGGGAGTCACTCCGGCCAAGCAGTACACCGCAGCCCTGAACGGGTTCAGTGCGGAGCTGACCGCGGCGCAGGCTTCGGCGTTGTCCAAGGACAGTCGCGTCCTGGTGGTCGCACCGGATGTTGAAAACAAGCCGGACTACACCACCACCGACTTCCTCAAGCTCACCGGTCCCGATGGTTCCTGGGCCACGCAGTTCGGTGGACAAGCCAACGCCGGCAAGGGCGTGGTGGTGGGCGTCATCGACTCCGGCTACGCACCCGACAACCCCTTCCTGCAGGGCGAAGCGCTGAAGCCGCTGCAGGGCAGCCCGCAGGTCGGTGTTCCCTATCGCACCGCTGACGGCAAGATCGCCATGCTCAAGGCAGACGGCACCACCTTCGAGGGTGAATGCCAAAAGGGTGAGGGGACCGGGGCAGGCTTCGACGGATCGCTCTGCAACTCCAAGGTCATCGGTGCCCGATACTTCGCCGATTCCTTCCTTCAGTACGTTGCACCGGGGAACCGGGCCCCGGAAGAGCAGATCTCCCCCGTGGACGTCGGCAGCCACGGCACCCACACCGCCACCACGGCAGCCGGCAACGCCAACATCGAGCAGGTCATTGACGGGGCCAGCTTCGGCAAGAGTTCAGGTGTTGCCCCGGCCGCCAAGGTCTCCGTGTACAAGGTCTGCTGGGAGGACACCAATCCGGACACCGGCGGCTGCTACTCCTCGGCTTCGGTTGAGGCTGTGGAAGCAGCCATCAAGGACGGCGTCGACGTCCTGAACTACTCCATTTCGGGAAACAACAACAGCACCACCGATCCTGTCGCGCTGGCCTTCCTGAACGCTGCAGCCGCAGGAATTTTCGTCTCGGCTTCCGCTGGAAACTCCGGCCCCACGGCCTCCACCGTGAACCACGCGTCGCCGTGGCTGACCACGGTGGCCGCTTCCACCTTCCCCAGCGACCTGCAGGGCACAGTCAAGGTATCCGACGGCTCGCTGTACCGCGGCGCCTCCATCATGAAGTCCGAGGTGGCTGACAAGCCCGTTATTGTCGCCGCTGCAGCCGCCGCTCCCGGCGCCGCGAATCCCAACCTGTGCGGTCCGGGAACCCTTGACGCCGCAAAGGTGGCCGGAAAGGTCGTGGTCTGCGACCGCGGCGTGGTGGACCGGACTGCCAAGAGCAAGGAGGTTATGGACAAGGGCGGCGTGGGCATGATCCTGGTGAACCTCACCAGCAGCTCCGAGGACGCGGACAACCACGTCATCCCCACGGTCCACGTCAACGCCCCCAAGAGCCTGGAACTGAAGTCCAAGCTGGAAGCCAACCCGGCGCTGACCGTCAGCCTGGTCAAGGGCGACCTGACGGGTCTGCCCCCGGCTCCGGCGCCCCAGATCGCAGGCTTCTCGTCACGCGGACCCACCCTCGCCTCAGGCGGTGACCTGCTGAAGCCGGACATCTCCGCGCCGGGCGTCAACGTCCTGGCCGGGGTCTCCACCATCGGCAACCACGGTGACCAGTTCGGATTCATGTCCGGCACTTCGATGGCCGCACCCCACATCGCCGGTTTCGGCGCCCTGGTCCTGGGCAAGCAGCCCAAGTGGACCCCCGCCATGGTCAAGTCCGCCATGATGACCACGGCGTACCCGCTGGTCAATGCCGATGGCTCGCCCAACACCGACCCGTTCCAGGGCGGTGCCGGGCACATCGATTCCACCAGGGTCCTCGACCCAGGCCTGGTGTACGACTCCGGCATCCAGGACTGGCTCGGCTTCCTCAACGGCCAGGGCGTGGACACCGGTGCTCCGCAGGCAGGCTCCATCGCTGCCCGCGACCTCAACGTTCCCTCCATTGCCTTGGGCAGTCTGGTGGGGGAGGTCCAAGTGAAGCGCAAGCTGACTGCGCTGGTGCCGGGCATGTACCGGCCCGAGGTGAACATGCCTGGCTTCAACGTCAATGTGGAACCCAAGGCCCTGAACTTCGCCAAGGCGGGCCAGACCCGCGAAGTGACCGTGACCATCCGCAACGTCAGTGCACCCGTGGGCAAGTTCAGCACCGGAAGCCTCACCTGGAAGGGGCCGCGGACGGTGAGCTCACCGATCGCAGTCCGCCCGGTTGATGCCCAGATTGCCCCTTCGTTCTCGTTCAGCTCCCCCACCGGCACCGGCAGCGGCACCATGGAACTGGTGTCCGGTTCGGACAGCCCCATCGCCGTAGGCGTGGAGGGCCTTGCACCGCTGAGCCAGACCGCCGTCACCAAGACGCCGGGCGAGTACGCGCCGACCAATGACGCGCACAACGCCCTGCTCCAGGTGAAGGTGCCCGCGGGCGCCTCGTTTGCCCGGCTGGGCATCCAGGCGCAGTCGAACGACGTCGACTGGGACATGGTGGTCTACGCACCCAACGGTTCCGGCGGGCTGACGGCCACCCAGGTGGCCACGGCGTCTGCCAGTGAATTCCTGGACATCGAATCGCCGCGTGCCGGAACCTACTACGTGGTGGCCAACCTGTACGCCACACCGGACAACGGGCCGGCCACTGCTTCGGTGCAGGCGGTGAGCTTCGCCGGTGACGCGGGGAACCTTACGGTGAACCCGAACCCCATCGTGGCACCGAACGGAACCGCCACCTCGGCCACGCTGAACTGGACTGGACTCGCGGAAGGCTCCTACCTCTCACGGCTGAGCCTTGGCAGCAACGGCATCAAGACCTGGGTGAACGTCCAGGTGGGAGCCGGCTCTGCCCCGGCCCCCGCCGGGGCTCCCCAGCTTGGCCTGGCCCAGGCGGTACCCGCCACCTGACCGGGTAGACATGGGGGGAGGTCCCGGGTGGTCGTCAGGCCGCCCGGGACCTTTTTCCGTTCCCGCGGCTTCTTCCGTTGCCGGGGTAGCTAGGTGGCCGTGCCGCCCAGCAAAGGGGCCATGGCTTTCCAACGTGCGATTTCGCACCCATCTGTGCGGGTGAAGGTGGAGTGCACGCTGCGCCCCCGGAATGTCCCGGTGACCACGGCTACCTGCGGGCCGCCGTACTGCTGGGTGCACAGCTTGGGCGGTCCGGGCTTGGGGAAGAAGATGTCCTCGCCGAAGCGCTCCACGGCTGCCAGGGCCGCCCCTGGATCCGGCAGGGTGGTCCCTGGATCGGGGTGGCCATCGTTGGCCAGCAGGCGGAATACGTGTTCGGGAGCTTCCGGGTCCTCCTGGATGCTGATGGTCAAATCGATCACCGGGATACCCCTTCTGCCGTGGCCCCAAGCTCCGCCGCGAGCCTGTTCCGCAGGGTCCCCGCTTCCGCTGCAAATGCCCGCTGGTGCTCGACGTAGGCGGCTTTGCCCTGGGGCGTCTCGATGGCAATGGCAGGGTACCCCCAGTCGGCCAAATCGTAGGGGGACGCCTGCATGTCCATGGCCCTGATTCGCCATGACAGTTCAAAGCAGTCCATGACCAGCTCGCTGGACAGTGCAGGCAGTAGTTTGTAGGCCCACTTGTAAAGGTCCATATTGGCGTGGAGGCAGCCCGGTTGCTCCAGGTGCCGCTGGGTTTCCCGGCTGGGGGAATGTTCATTGAGCGGGATGGCGTCCGGAGTGTAGAAGCGGAACGCGTCGAAGTGGGTGCAGCGGATCCTGTTGTCCTCCACCACCTTGTCGGTGCCGGCCGCTCCGAGACGGAGCTGCAGGTACTCGTGCCGGAGGTCGAACTTATCCTGGCGGTAGACCATGGCCCACTCGTGCAGGCCGAAGCAGCCAAACTGGGCGGGCCTGGCGGCAGTGCCGCGAAGGATGATGCCGGCAAAGGCCACTGCTTCCCGGCGGTCGTCGAGGAAGGCGCTCCGGTCGAAGGTGACCGCGGTGCTGCCTGCAGCCAGCCCCAGGGAGGCGAGCTCGCCGTCGTCGAGCTTCCGGTAATGCTTCCAGCCAACCCGTGTGGAGGCCTGGCTGCCGGTGAGGACCGTACCGGCACCTGGGTGCCAGCGCTTCAGCTGGCCCGGTTTTTGGGTGTAGTAGGTGAAGAGGAAATCCTCCACGGGATGTTTTTGCCCGGCGGACCGGCGGGCCAGGTAGGGATCGGCATAGCGGCTGACACGCTGCACGTGGGCCTCCTCCCTGTCCCGCGCACAGTCCGCCGCCAGGAGCTTAAGAGGCTCCACCGGCCGCGCCCAAAACGTCCTTCGCGGCATCCCACGCACTGATTTCACATCCGTTGGTCCGGGCGAAGGATGAATCGACGGCGACACCGTCCACCACACCCGTAATGGTCGCCTTCTGCGGGCCGCCGTACTGCTGCGTGCAGGCCTGGGCGCCGGACGGTTTCGACGGCGCCAGGATGTCCGGATTTGCCTTGATCGCCGCACAGGCGGCAGCGGCATTGGGATGGCTGCTTTCCGCGGCCGGCGTCCCCGAGCTGCAGACCAGGGTGTAGTCGAGCTCCGCTGCGCCCTGGGACGGCACCACGGTGATTGCCAGTTCGGCGTTCCCCTGCCCCGGTCCGGCGCTTGGCCGCGAAGTGGCGGGGGCAGGGGCCGCTACCGAGGTTTCAGTGTCAGGGGAGGGGGTGGCAGAGCCAGCGGCAGAACTGGAGGAGCTGCCCGGATTGGTCGAAGGTGCTGTGGACGCGGACGTGCCGCTGTCAGGGGTACCACTGCAACCGGAGACCAGCCCAGCGGTCACGGCCAGGAAGACTGCGAGTGTCCGAATATTGCGCATCAGTCCACCTCTCGTTCGTCCCGTAATTCTAGTCGCTTGACCGGGTGTCGGCAGTCCCCGGCAGGACCTCGCTCGGTTCGACTGGGGTCACTGCGAGGTGGCAGCGATGAGCCCCATCATCGAGGCATGCAGTTCAGTGACCTGTTCGCGGGTGAGCCCCAGCCGTTCCATCATGGTTCCCGGGACCTGCAGTGCCTGTTCCCGCAGGGCCGCCCCCTTGGGAGTCAGTTCGACGGCGAGTGCACGCTCGTTCCCCTCGGCCCGCCGCCGTGTGATCAGATCCGCTGCTTCCAGCCGGCGGAGCAGTGGAGAAATGGTGGCCGGTTCCTGCGCGAGCGCCTCACTGATGTTCCGCACTGTCCGTGGGCTGTCTTCCCACAGGCAGAGCATCACCAGGTACTGCGGATGGGTGAGGTTGAGCTTTTCCAGTACCGGTTTATAGGCCCCCACCACGCTCCGGGCAGCCACCGTGAGGGCAAAGCAGAGCTGGTGTTCCAGCAGCAGGTCTTCCTCTTGGACCCCTGCCGCTGCCGCGTCTGTCGCTATTGCTTCCGTCGCCGTTGTGGCGGTCATGGCCCCTCCAACTGTTAGTGCACTAATCATTAGTGTACATTTATTGGAGGTAGAGGGTGAGTGGAAGGAACTTCTTCATGGGTAGGAACAAGTCCGCGGACAAGGGCAACGCCTCCCAGCGCTTCATGCGCGTCACAGGAAAGCTGCGGGCAGTCTTCGGACCCGCCAGCCGCACCGCCCTGGGGCACGACATGACTGAAGAGAACCGCAGGCTGCTTGCCCAGCGCCAGGCGGAGACCCAGCAATGGGAAACCATCACCAGGGCGGACGGCAGCACCTACGTCGTCCCAAAGAACCCTGAAGACCGCTCCCTGCGCTAGAAGTTCCGCGCCGTCGACTCCGGCGCCTTTTTTACTGCCCGGGCTTAAAATAAGGGCACTGGCTCCCGCCGGAGCCGGCTGCACTTTCGCCCGAGGCTCGGGAAGGGGGTGGATACAGTGGCACATGTCCTCAGCGGCTTCATGAGCCTGACTGAGAGGCTCCGCTTCGTCTTCGGTCCCGCCACCCGACTGGATACCGATGCGCCGGTGGTGCACAAGCACGATGAATTCGAACAGGCCTCCGAAGAGGAACTTACGCACTTCGTGGTCGAAACCGACTCCAACGGACACCACTACGCCGTGCGCCGCGAAGACCTGGAACGCGGGAGCTGATTCTTCCCGGCACGCTCCGCTGATACCTGGAAGCCCAGAGCACCAAAAAGCCGGGCTGCCTTCCCCTTGGCAAACCCAGGGAAGGCAGCCCGGCTTTTTGCCGGCGCGGCTCTAGCGGCCGGTGCCGCCGTAGACCGTGGCTTCGCTTTCGGTATCGAGTCCGAACGCTTTGTGGATGACGCGCACGGCCTCGTCGAGCAGGTCGGCGTGGGTCACCACGGAGATCCGGATTTCGGACGTGGAGATCATGTTGATGTTGATGCCGGCATCGGACAGCGCCTTGAAGAAGGTGGCGGAAACGCCCGGGTGGGACCGCATGCCGGCGCCGATCAGGGACAGCTTGCCGATCTTCTCGTTGTATTCGATGGCCTCGAAACCGATCTGGTCCTGCGCGGCGTGAAGGGCAGCCAGGGCGTCGGCGCCTTCAATGATGGGAAGCGTGAAGGAGATGTCGGTCTTGCCGGTGCCGTGGGTGGAGACGTTCTGCACGATCATATCGATGTTCGAGTGCGCGTCGGCGATGACCTGGAAGATCGCGGCGGCCTTGCCGGGGATATCGGGGACGCCGACTACGGTGACCTTCGCTTCGGAACGGTCGTGCGCAACGCCGGAGATGATTGGCTGCTCCAAGGCAACTCCCTCTTGAGTGGTGATCTTGTCGTCGGCGCTGGGGATGACCCAGGTGCCTTCATGCTGGCTGAATGAGGAACGGACGTGCAGCGGCACACCGAACCGGCGCGCGTACTCAACGCACCGCAGGTGGAGGATCTTGGCGCCCGAGGCAGCGAGCTCCAGCATCTCTTCGCTGGAGATGGTGTCGATCTTCTGCGCCGACGGGACAACACGCGGGTCGGCGGTGAAGATGCCGTCCACGTCGGTGTAGATCTCGCAGACATCAGCTTCAAGGGCTGCGGCCAGCGCCACTGCGGTGGTGTCGGAGCCGCCACGGCCCAAGGTGGTGATCTCGTGGGTGGTGCGGCTCATCCCCTGGAAGCCGGCCACGATGGCGATGTTGCCCTTGTCCAGGGCGGTGCGGATACGGTGCGGGTCGACGTCGATAATCCGGGCCTTGCCGTGGATTCCGTCGGTGATCATGCCCGCCTGGGACCCGGTGAAGGACTGGGCGGAGGCGCCGAGCTTGTTGATGGCCATGGCCAGCAGCGCCATGGAGATGCGTTCGCCGGCCGAAAGGAGCATGTCCATTTCGCGGGCGGGCGCGGAGTCGGTGACCTCGGCGGCGAGGTCAAGGAGTTCGTCGGTGGTGTCGCCCATTGCCGAGACAACCACCACTACCTCGTTGCCGGCCTGCTGGGCAGCCACCACCCGGGCGGCGACGCGCTTAATCCCTGCAGCGTCCGCAACGGAGGAGCCGCCGAATTTCTGCACAATGAGCTGCTTGGTCACCGCGCCGGCGGCGGGAGCTGCCTGCGGCTGTGTTGCGTTGTGCACTTCGGTGGTGGGCGTACTCATGCGCGTACCTTCGTTGGGTCAATTGGAGTTCTGGGAGGCCAGGCGGCCCGGGCGCCGGGTGGGCGCGGCATTCCTTGGGACAGTTTATCGCCGTGCCCGGAGGGACGTTTAATTGTGACCACATACCGGCCACGGCACATGGTGGCGTCGGCTCGGGAAGGCGGCGGCTCCAGGTTGGATGATGTACGACGGCGGATGGCGGCCCGGTGCGTCAGCCCAGGGCGTTGCGGCGGCCTTCGAACGCCCGGCCCAAAGTGACCTCGTCGGCGTATTCCAGGTCGCCGCCCACGGGTAGGCCGGAGGCAAGGCGGGTGACGGCAATGCCGATGGTCTTCAGCATGCGGGCCAGGTACGTGGCTGTTGCCTCACCCTCGAGGTTGGGGTCGGTGGCGATGATGACTTCCTGGATCTCGCCGTCGTTCAAACGGGTGAGCAGTTCGCGGATCCGCAGTTGGTCCGGTCCCACACCGGCAATGGGATTGATGGCGCCGCCCAGCACGTGGTACCGGCCGCGGAACGACCGGGTGCGCTCCACTGCCAGCACGTCCTTGGACTCCTCCACCACGCAGATTACAGCGGGATCACGGCGCGGGTCGCGGCAGATGTTGCACAGCTCCTGCTCCGTGACGTTGCCGCAGACCGTGCAGAACTTGACCCGTTCCTTGACGGTGGTGATGGCCTCCACCAATCGCTTCATGTCCTGGGGATCAGCTTCAAGGATGTGGAACGCCAGCCGCTGCGCGGACTTGGGTCCCACCCCCGGAAGGCGTCCGAGCTCATCGATCAGCTCCTGGACAGCACCTTCGTACACGTTTCCCTCTTCAGATTGGTATGGATGCGGGTGGATCGGTCACGGGTTGTGGCTGCCGGGGCAGCCTTGCCCAGGGTCAATAGCGTGGCGGAACAGGGCTGCCGTCCAGGGACCGCTCTTCAATCAGCTTGCCACCCAGGATGCGCTCCACAGCCGCCCGGCCGAACACACCCGACTCCTCAATGGTTTCGTCATCGGCGCTTGGGATGTCCTGGACATAGGCACTGGGAGCGGCGGTTGCCCTGGCGGGCGCCTTGGCACGACCGGCCTCAGCTTCCGGACTGCTTGAAAGCCGCTGGTACAGGCTTTGCCGTGTTTCGGTTCTTCCGGCGGCCGGGGCAGTTGCAGGCGCTTGTGGGCGCGCCGGTGCAGCGGGTGTAACAGTGGCGGGTGCAACAGTGGCTGGCGAAACCGTGGCGGGCGCAGCGGAGGCCATGGCGTATTCGGGTACCGGGGCGGGCTCCGGTGACGACGCCTGGTAGCTTTCCGTGGCGGAGGCCGGGTGGCCGTTGCCGGAAACTGACCCCGGATCCCAGCCGTGCCCTGGCGTGGCAGCAGGCAGCGGGGCCACGGGAATCGAGGGCGGCACCTGGGCCGTTGCCGGCGCGTAGTGCGGAACGGTGGCCTGTGCTCCGATGTTGTCGCTGCCGGAGGCGGCTACGGGTTTGGCACCCACGTTGCTCTTGTCTCCCACAACCCAGACGCCGGGAGCCTGCTCCACGGCCCGCGTCCATGGATCGTGCGGCACGCCGGCCGGCTCAGCGGAGGGGTTCGCGGACTGGGGGGCGGCACTGTCCGCGCGCGGAGCGACGGCCGAACTTCCGTGGGCCCGCGTACCAGCCCCCTGGCCGTCGGCAGGCGGGCGGCCGCCGGGTGCAGGGGAGGACGGGGCGCTGCGGTTGGCAGGACCCCCGGAGGGCTCCCAGTCCATGGGAGGTTCCTCGTCCAGCGGGGGAGCGTCCTCGTCCCGGGGCGGTCCCCAGTCATCATCGGAGTAGGAGTAGTCACCGCCGGTTGACGAGTGCGGGGACTGGCCGGGGTAAGGGCCGGAGGCGCCACGTGGGGTTTCCGGCCTCCCGGCCGCCGCCTGGACGGGTTCAGGGGCCTGCTGGCCGCGGCCGTTCACACCCTGTGGCGGATCTGTTTCAGCGATGTCGCCCGCAGCGGGCGTGCCCTTCGGTGCGGCCGTTGCCGGGCTGGCGGCAACGGCAGAGCTCCCGGAACTTCCGCTAATGGCGGAGGTACCGGCAGTGGGGGAACCACCGGAACGTTCACTTGGTTGGGCTGCCGGGCCGTCCGGAGTTCCGGGGGCGGTCCTGGACGTGGTCGAAGGGGCCGGCGCCTGCTGGAACGTTGAGGCAGGGGCCTGTGCCGGTGAGGCCGGTTGGACGGGCGAGGCAGGGGCCTGTGCCGGTGACGCCGGTTGGACGGGCGAGGCAGGGGCCTGTGCCGGTGAGGCCGATTGGGCCGGCGCAGGAGCCAGACCCCAGGCAATGTCAGCTGAAGAGGCCGGAACCACCGGGCTGGCGGGCACTTTTGGGTTTGGCTCAGAGCTCGCCTGGCTGGCGCCACCGGCAACGGCGTGGATCTGGCAGTCAAGGCCAACGGTCCTGTGGATGGCCTGGCGAAGGTTGTCGGAGTGGTCTGCCCGGCCGAAGGCGCCTGCAAGTCCGGACGTGGTGAAAGCCAAGGTGAGGACGCTGCCGTCGAACGCGCTTACCTGCGCATTGGGCTCAACCAGCGCCCAGGTGCTGCGCTTGATCTTGGACAGTGCCTGGAGGACGTCGGGCCACGCCCTGCGGAGGACCTCCACATCACCCATGGCCGGGGGACCGGAGGGCGCTGTCCTGCCCGGTGCAGCCTGCTGCGGCGCGGGTGCCTGGTTGCCCGGGGCCTGGGGCGTGGCGGGCGCATTGGAAGCCTGCCCGGGTGCCGCCCGGTGATCCTGTGGCTCGGACGCTGGGCCTGCATGCGGCGAAGCGTTCGCCTCCGGCACTGGGTGGTTGGAAACTGCAGTCCCGGGGCCCTGCTGTGTCCGGGCCCGGGCGGGTTCTTCCACAGGCCAGTCGCTGGTGCTGACCCTTGGTGGTGTAAGCGGGCTCCGCGGTGCTTCGGCGGCGGGAGGGCTCTGGCTGCCGGCCGCGGGTGCGGCAGACGCAGCGGGCATGGACGGAATGGTCGGCTCCTGGGCCGGCTGCGCGGCAGGGCTGGTCGGCGCCTGCTCGCGGCCCGCTTCAGGGCTGGCTTGCTCCGGGGCAGGGCGGGGGCCGGCTGATGACGTGCCGGAAGCCGCGGCAGGAGTTCCAGCAGGGGCTGCCGCCGTTGCTGCCTCTGTCGGGCCTGCCTGAACTGCGGCTGCTGGTACTGCCGGGGCTGCGTCGGCGGGAGCTCCGACGTCGTTTCCTGCGTAGTTCAGCCGCCGCTCCACGCGGTCGATCCGTGCAGCCATGCCGCGTTCGTTCTGCTCAGAGCTGGGCAGCAGGATCCGGGCACACAGCAGTTCCAGGTGCAGCCGCGGCGACGTGGCACCGGTCATCTCCGTCAAAGCGGTATTGGTGACATCTGCGGCGCGGGAAAGTTCCGCGGCGCCGAGGTTGTGGGCCTGGTTCTGCAGCCGTGCGATCTGGTCGGCCGGCATCCCGCGAAGGATGGCGTGGGCGCTTTCGGGCATTGCCTGGACAATGATCAGGTCGCGGAATCGCTCCAGCAGGTCCTCCACGAACCGGCGAGGATCGTGGCCGGTCTGGATGACCCGGTCCACGGCGCGGAAGACGGTGGCGGAATCGGAGGCGGCGATGGCCTCCACGACGTCGTCCAGCAGTGAGGCGTGGGTGTACCCCAGCAGCGCGACGGCGAGTTCATAGTCGAGGCCGTTGGGCCCTGCGCCTGCCATGAGCTGGTCCAGGACGGAGAGCGAGTCACGGACGGAGCCGCCGCCGGCCCGGATGACCAGTGACAGCACGCCCGGGGCAACGGGGACGTTTTCCTGGCGGCACAGGAGCTCGAGGTACGCCATCAGCGGCTCAGGCGGCACCAACCGGAACGGGTAGTGATGGGTCCGGGACCGGATGGTGCCGATGACCTTGTCCGGCTCCGTGGTGGCGAAGATGAACTTGATGTGTTCCGGCGGCTCTTCCACGATCTTCAGCAGGGCGTTGAACCCGGCAGAGGTGACCATGTGGGCTTCGTCGATGATGAAGATCTTGTAGCGGTCGCGTACGGGGGCGAAGGTGGCCCGCTCGCGGAGGTCCCGTGCGTCGTCGACGCCACCATGGCTCGCGGCGTCGATCTCGATGACGTCGAGGGAGCCGGAGCCGCCACGTGCCAGCTCGATGCAGCTGGGGCAGGTTCCGCAGGGGGTGTCGGTGGGACCCTGGGCGCAGTTGAGGCAGCGGGCCAGGATGCGGGCGGACGTGGTCTTTCCGCAGCCCCTGGGGCCGGAAAAAAGGTAGGCGTGGTTGACCCGGTTCTTCCGCAAAGCCGTCATGAGCGGCTCGGTGACGTGCTCCTGCCCGATAACGTCAGCGAACGAGTCGGGACGGTATCTGCGGTACAGGGCGGTAGTAACTGTCACAGAGAAAACCCTACCAATCCGGGCTGACATCATGCCGCCCTGTGGGGGAATAGTAAAGACCCCCCATGCACCCGCCAGAGCCCGTCTACCCTTGCTACCTTCCGGTCCTGGGGGAGTTCAACAGGATGACGCCACATGAGGGGCCGTCAGATACTTTACCCGAACATGTGGCCCGACTCGAATCGGGTTCCCGTCACCGCCAGCCTTCCACGCGCCAGGTCATGAAGGCGGGCTCCTCGTACGGGTGCGCGGCACGCAAAGCAGCCACGACGGCGGCCAGCACCTGCTCTTCGATCACGCACTCGATGCGTTCCTCGGCAACTATTTCAGGGGTGCCTGGCCGTCCAAGGAAGGGCCGGGCGCCTTCTTGCGGTGTGAACCTCCCGGTCCCCGGCGTGACGAAAGAGCAGTGGGAGTAATTGCCCACGCGGCCAGCTCCAGCGTCGCCGATGGCATCCAGAACCTCCCGGGTGTGGGACGTGGGGACGTAAACCACCAGTGCATGCAGCTCTGCCATGGCCCCTATCCTGCCCGATGCCGCAAGGGGCCGGACACTTCGCGCATTCCATTGCTTATCCCCGCCGCAGCCGCGATCATTGGAACGTACACCGATTGGGGCAATCTCAAGGTTGTGAGCTGCGTGGCCTGGTTGGACGGGACGGACCCGGCAGCTCAACGGTGCACCAGGGAATGGGCGCATTGGGGGCGTCCATTTTCAGATTAAAGACGCCGACAGAAGTCTCCGCGGTGTGCGGACGCCGACGCCCCAAAGCTGCTCCGGACGGGCCAATTGGGCGATGCGGAAAAGTTCAGGTAATCTGGTACCTGCTTTTGATTCAGAAGCAGATGGAGAATTCGCCTAGCGGCCTATGGCGCACGCCTGGAACGCGTGTTGGGTTAACGCCCTCGGGGGTTCAAATCCCCCATTCTCCGCCGGTCAAGAACCCGGCCCCAGCAAACGTTGGGGCCGGGTTCTTGCTTTTCGCCGTCGTCGGCACTCTTTTCCCTGGCTTTTTCATGTCGCCGGCCTTGTCGGCGAAGGCTCGCTTACGCCAGGTCCGCCGACGGCTCCCCGAGCCGTGTCAGGCGCTGCCTCGCGGCGATTTCACTCGGACCCATGCGCCGGCCAATGCCGCCCAGGGCGAGGTGTACGACGCCGAGCACCACCTTCGTGGCCAGCCTCACCGGAAGGGGAAAGGGGCCCAGCCGTGGTACAGAAAGCCCCAGCATCTCGCGGTACCGGGGTTCCAGGCTGTATACGGCGCCGGCAAACAGGATGCGGTAACCGGGCCTCAGCAGGGGATGGAGCGGAGCGTTGCGGAGGAACTGCACGGTTTCCTCCACCCGTCCGTCTGCCCTCAGCTGGCCCTGCGCGTACCACCTGTCCAGTTGGCTGCGCATCTCCGCTTCAGTCGTCGGCGGGTTTTCCACCCCCATCATCCGGCCCGCTTGTGCCCACTCCCGGACGTAGGCGTCGGCGCCGCCGGGAATGGGGCCGCCCCAGGTCTTGTGGGCTGCGAGGAAGCCGTCCGTGAAGGCGATGTGGATCCAGCCGGCGAGTGCCGGATCGTTGGCACTGTAGGTGCGCTGGCCGCCGTTGTTGTCCTGGTAGCTGCCCTGGACCGGCTCGTGGAGGTGGCGGACACGCCGTGTTGCCTCCTCCGCCGCCGCAGTGGATCCGTACGTCACCGTGAAGATCCAGCGGATGGTGTTGGCCAGCCGGCGCAGGGGGTCATCACGGAAGTTGGAGTGCTCGTGAACGCCCGCCAAGGCGCCCGGATGCAGCGACTGCATCAGCAGCGTGCGGATGCCTCCCACGATGGGCGTCATGGAGCCGTGTACAGCCCAGACCGCTGAACCGGGCAGGTGGTAGCCGGCGTCGTCGCCTTCGGCCAGGCGCAGCGACCACTCCGGCGGGGCGTCGGCCTTGCCTGAAAAGGTCTTTTTGACTTCGTCCCGCCATGTACGAAGGACATTGCGCATGAACCATTGTTGCCCATTCCGGCCCGGACAGCAGTGCTCATGGCTTCAAGCGCAGATCCGCATCCCCCTAAGGCCCGATAAAAAACCCGTAATGCCCCGGCCCGGGGTTTCCACCTGTGAGGTCCTGTGGTCCCATGGGACATACCGTCGAGACAACGTGCGGCAGGCCACGTCGTGGAGTCAGTCAATTGGCGAAGAAATCCGTGTCCGGCAGCAGGAAGCCGGAGCAGCGAACGTTTCCCCCCGTTGCCCGCGCCGCCGCCGCTGCAGGTGTGATGGCCGCGTCTGTTTACGCCGTCAACCTTTCCGCCGCAGAACCGGGACAGCTGGCAGGGTCCGTGGCGCCTGCCGGAGTCAATCCGGGTGTTGCCGCTCCCTTCGGAACCCCGGACGCCGGCACGGGCCAAAAGGTGCAACGGCAATCAGCTCCGCCGGCATCGGACCAGGTTGTTGCGGGCGCACTTCCGCCTGCCATCCTGTCCGATCCGCAGGTCACCCTGGCGTTCCCGCACACCTCGATTGGAGGCGCCGACCAGGTGGGACCGGGGGCCCTGACCTTGGGACCCGCCGGCGCAGGCAGGCCGTTGGCCGGCTTCCTGATGTCACCGCTCCAGTCCCTTGACGCCAGTTCGCCTTACGGTCTCCGGGTCAGCCCGCTCAGCGGGACAGCGGGGGACTTCCATTTGGGCCAGGACTACGCAGCGGCCTGTGGCACGCCCGTCTACGCCGCTGATTCAGGTGTTGTGCGGGCCGCGGGCTGGCATCCTTGGGGCGGCGGCAACCGGATAGAGATCGACCACGGCGACGGCCTCATCACCACCTACAACCACCTTGAGTCCATCGGCGTGCGTACCGGCGACACGGTGAAGGTGGGCCAGGTTCTTGCACGCGTGGGCACCACGGGATGGTCCACGGGCTGCCACCTGCATTTTGAGGCCATCCTCAACGGCCGCTACACCAACCCCCTGCGGTGGAGCTTCCTCCAGCTCCGCGCGCTGGGCCAGGTTCCGGCCGACATGGTGTCGTTCGCGCCGGGGCAGGGGACCTCCACCGGCACGATCAGCTGGACCATTCCCCTCCAAGTGGACCCGGGCGATGGATCGCCCGCGGCCGGGCTGCTCCCGTCGCCATTCCCGCCGCTCCTGCCACGTGTTCCGAACCCGCTGCCGTCCGAACCTACGGGTATTGTTCTCCCGCCTCCCAGCGCGCAAAGGACGACGTCGGCCCCGCCACCGCCCGAACCTTCCGGAGGTGCCGTGCCGCCTTCGTCCGGCCCGGCACCCAGCGGACCGCCGGCTGCTGAGCCAGCCCCGGCGCCGTCGCCCACTTCGCCGAGTCCGTCGCCGTCGCCGTCGCCGTCGCCGTCGCCGTCGCCCGCAGAGCCAGCCAACCCGACTCCTACGCCTACTGAGCCTGCGCCGACTGAGCCGGTACCGAGTGAGCCTGCCCCGTCCGAACCTGTTCCGGCGCCGGATGAACCGGGCCCGATCGAGCCTGCGCCGACTGAGCCTGCGCCCATCGAACCGGTACCGAGTGAGCCGGCCCCGTCCGAGCCGGCACCCACGGATCCTGTTCCATTGCCCACCGAACCTGCCCCCATCGAGCCCGCACCTATCGAGCCCGCGCCTATCGAGCCCGCGCCCATCGAACCTGCACCTATCGAGCCCGCGCCTATCGAGCCGGCGCCCATCGAGCCGGCGCCCATCGAGCCGGCGCCCATCGAACCGGCGCCCATCGAACCTGTTCCGCCGCCGCCGGAACCGGCACCGGCACCGCAGCCAAGCGAACCCCTGCCAACGGCGCCCGCACCTGAGCCGGCGCCGACGACGGTGGCGCCTGCGCCAAGCCCCACGCCCTCGTTGACTGGACCTGCACCAACAACGCCGCCCGCCTAAGGAAATTTCATTCCTGACCCGTACATCGGGGGCACGGCATCGAACTCCCCATATGAACAATCCTTCGCTGATGCGCAGCCCGCGCCCCCTGTATCCGATCCCGTTGATTCTCAACGACGGCACCAGGACGAGTTTCGGGCAGTTCAAGGGAAAAGTAGTTTTGGTGGTCAATGTCGCCTCCAACTGTGGCTTCACCCGCCAATACGCCGGCCTCGAAGCTCTCTACGCCAAGTTCCGGGACCGGGGTTTCGAGGTCCTGGGCGTCCCGTGCAACCAGTTCGCGGGGCAGGAGCCCGGTACAGACGACGAAATCGCTGACTTTTGCGAACGGAATTTCGGCGTTACGTTCCCCCTGACGGCCAAGACTGATGTCCGCGGCAGGAAGCAGCACTTGCTCTACGGCGAGCTCACCAAGTTCCGGACCGGCCTGCTGCCGGGGCTGGTGAAGTGGAATTTCGAGAAGTTCCTGGTCAGCCGCGAGGGGGACGTAGTGGCCCGGTTCGCCCCCACGATCGAGCCGGACTCCGCAGAGATCATCGAGGCAATCGAGCATGCGCTCGGATAAAAGGTGGCCCGGCGGTTTGCCCACGCAAAAGCGCAGTTCTTGTAACTTTTTCCACATCAACGACGGCAATTTACCCCATGTTTGCCAAATGTCTGATTGGATAAATATTACTGAAGGGTACAAGGGAAGAACGGCTTCCCACCGACCATAGAGGTAGCAATGGAGCACATCGAGGCCGAACATCCCCGGCCGCGCCACTTCCTACTCCACCTGAGCGATCCCCACCTGTTGGGAGGTCCAGAACCCCTCTACGGAACCGTCGACAGCGAAGCCAGGCTCATCCAGCTCTTCGACGAAGTCAAAGCGTCCGGCGCCAGGCCCGAAGCCGTGATCTTTACGGGCGACCTCGCCGACAAGGGCGATCCCCAGGCCTACGTGAAGCTGCGCGCCATCGTCGAGCCCGCCTGCAGGGAGCTTGGCGCCCAGGTTATTTGGGCTATGGGCAACCACGATGATCGGGCCAATTTCCGCCAAGGCCTGCTGGACCAACCCGGCACGGATGAGCCGGTGGACCACAGCTACTTCATTAATGGGCTGCGCGTCATCACGCTGGACACCACCGTCCCGGGCTTCCACCACGGCGAATTGAGTGCCGCCCAACTGGAGTGGCTGGCCCGGCAGTTGGAAACCCCCGCACCGGACGGCACCATCCTGGCCCTCCACCACCCCCCGGTCCCATCCGTGCTGGATCTTTCGGTGCTGGTGGAACTGCGGGACCAGGCGTCGTTGGCCGCAGTGGTGCGCAACTCTGATGTCCGCACCATCCTGGCCGGGCACCTTCACTACTCCACCACGGCGGGCTTTGCCGGCGTTCCCGTCTCGGTCGCGTCCGCCTCCTGCTATACGCAGGACCTCAACGTTCCGGCGGGAGCCACCCGCGGGCGGGATGGCGGCCAGGCCTTCAACCTGGTCCATGTCTACGAGCACACCATCGTGCATTCTGTGGTCCCGCTGGGCAGCTCGCCCACTGTCGGCGAGTACGTGTCACCGGAAGAGACCGCCCGGCGGCTGGAAGCGGCCGGCATCCGGATCCCGGAAACCACCAAGCAGCGCGGCAGCGCCAGGCTTGGAAGCCCTATTCGGCGCTAGGGCCGCCGATGCCTGGGTGCCGGCCCCACGTGTGCGGGCCGGCACCTGCGCCCTGACCGCCCGGCTACTTTTCCCAGGGTGCCTTGATGGGGAAATAACGCTCCAGGAAGTTCGTCACCACTTCGGCGCGCTCATCGGCACTGACTTCAGGGAAACTGCCATCGTTCAGGCAGAAGAAGTCCATGTTCCGCTTGGCGAGCAGCTTGGGCAGGTACTTCAGTCCCGCGCGCATGGTGGTGTCCACGTAGCGCACCTTGGCCGCTGTCTGGGTGACGGCCCGGCCGGTGAGCAGGGCGTAGTAGTGGTAGAACGAGTTGGTCACGGAGATGTTGTCCGCCGCACGGAACCGGCTGGCCGCCGTCTTGCGGAACTCCTCCGGGAACTCCTGCTCCATCTGCTCCACCAGGCTGCGCCGCAGGGGCGCGGCCGTGTGCTCGAGGTGCCGGGTGGTGATACGGCCAAACCGGTTCCACAGGAGCTTGCGGTTCACCCGGGCAGCATTTTCGAAGCCGCTGCGCTCGGCGTCGTTCTCGCCCAGTCCAATCCGGGTTTCCGCCTCGATGAACTTGGTGATCCCGCCGGGAGTGAAAAACATGTCGGGGCTCACTGGGCGGCCAAAGAACATGTCGTCATTGGAGTACAGGAAGTGCTCGGACAGCCCCTCGATGTGGTGCAGCTGGCATTCCACAGCCTGTGAGTTGTGGGTGGGCAGCACGGAGGGATCGGCGAAGAATTCTTCACTGCGGACAATGGTGACGGACGGATGGTCCGCCAGCCAGGCAGGTGCGGGGGAGTCGGTGGCAATGAAAATACGGCGGATCCAGGGCGCAAACATGTACACGGACCGCAGGGCGTACTTGAGTTCGTCGATCTGCCGGAACCGTGCCTCGTGTTCATCACCTTCGCCCAGCACGTGCCCCTTCTGCTGGGCGCGGCGGGCGGCGATGTATTCCGGGGAACTGCCATCCACCCACGAGAAAACAATGTCGATGTCGAAGCTGATGTCGCTTGCATGGTCGGCGAACATGTTCTCGATGGTGGGCCAGGTGTGGCCGTAACGCTCAACAGTCCCGCGAACTGCATCCTGGCGCAGCAGCGTCCTGCGGGTCAGGGAGTTCTCAATGGGGAGGATCAGCTGTTCCCCCTCGAAGGACCACAGCTCGATCTGGACGCCGGCGGAGGCGCCGAACTCAAAACCGCCCACCGGCTCCACCCGGGGCCGGTACAAGCGAAAAATTCGTGCCTGCCGGCTGGGGGACAGTTCGCCGTCTGCCACCAGGACGGAGGTCTTCTTCTTGGCATCCACCGTCATGGAGTAGAAGGGCTCATCGCGGCAGGCCTCCACCAGCGCGGCGCGGAGCTTCTTCCGGTCCTTCCAGTCCACGGCCAGCACAGGGCGGTCGTTGTTGCCGCGGACCAGGAGGTAGGAGAGGTCGGCGTTCGCCAGGACATTGCGCAGGAACAGCAGGTCTTCCACCATGGCCTGATAAGGGGTCCTGGTGTCATTGGTCAGGGCGTAGCGGCCCTTGTGCCGGATGACGTCAGTCCGGTGGCTGAGCCGCTGCTCCGCCGCCCGTGATGTGATCTCGGCGTGAAATTGTTCCTCCACGGACGCCTGGCCGCCGTAGTAGACCTCGTCCTGGACCGGTGCTTCTGTAATGGTTATCTCCGCGCTTCTGGAAGTGGGCATTCTTACCTGCATGATAGTCCTGCCGGAGTAACTGCATGTTCCGGGGCGCCGTCGGGGCCCCGCAGTCACCGTCGGACGGTAGCCCGGCAGGGGCTCAGTCGTCCAGCGCCTCGCGCCATGCGCGCAGGAAGGCGCCGCCGGCGTCGTCATGGATAACCGTGGCTTCCAGCCCCAGGTCCTCCGCCGTGAGTACCGGGTAGGGCTTGTTGGGTACGCCGTCGGCAGGACGCACGTCGACGTGCTTCACGGCGTGGTCATTGTGGTGCAGCCAGTCGGCCATGGCGTAGTCGGTGCGCGAGTCACCCACGGTCCGCCACGCCTGCGGCGTGATGCCCTGGGCGGCAAGCAGCTCCACCGCCCGGCTGGCGCCCAGGTCCTTCCCCAGGCGCACGGACTCGATGTCCGTGGAGATGATGGTGGGATCGACGCGGTAGTCCACCTCGTCGTCGGAATTGGGGACGTGGTGGTCCAGGCGGACAACGCCCAGCCCGTGGCGCGCCATAAGCTCCATGGCCTCGGCGTCGAACAGCTTCTGCTCGGCCAGGTAGTCGGCGCTGGGTACATCGATGTGCTGCTCCACAGACACCATGGCGCGCTTGGTCTCATCAAAGAACATGTGAGCCGCATAGTCCTCTGCCACCAGCCGGCGGATGTCCTCGCCGTACGCTGCCGGCACGGCCAGCTCCCGGTCCACGTGGATGGGACCCGGCCCGGCGGAGGTGTAGCTGAACCAGACCGCCCCCTTTTCGCAGATGGCGTGGATGACGGTGCCTGCCGGGATGCCTGCCGCGATCATCGGCTCCATCACCTGCTCGCGGATGAAGGCGTCGGAGCGGCCGGTGTTGAAGATGACGGGGATCCCTGCCGCGGCGAGGGCCACCAGGTCACGGATGATGTCCGGCTTGACGTTCCGGGTCACCGGGCTGGCCACCGGTCCGTCCACATCCAGCAGGAGCGCCAGCGGCGGTGGGGACGGCAGTCGGATTCCGGGCGCGGGTACGGCGGGGGACTCGGTTGCTGTCATGGCTCCATTGTCTCAGCAAGGCCGGCGGTGCCTGCGCAGGCACCAAGCGCGCGGACGTGGCGTTTTGTCACTGTTTGGCTACAACCTGGCACCTGCCAGCCCTGCTACTTTCGCTGGCGCACTGCGGTGCCTACTGTGGCATGGTGATATTCAAAGCTGTGGGCGAGGGCCGCCCTTACCCCGACCATGGTTACAACACTCCGAAACAGTGGGCATCCCTGCCGCCGCGGCCCGTCAGGCTGGACGAATTGGTGACCACCAAGCGCACCCTGGACCTGGAAGCGCTGCTGGCAGAGGACTCCACCTTCTTTGGTGACCTTTTCCCTCACGTCGTGCAGTACCAGGGCACGTTGTACCTGGAGGACGGGCTGCACCGCGCCGTCCGGACCGCACTGCACCAGCGCACTGCAATCCACGCCAGGGTCCTGGTGCTCGATGGCTAGGAAGCGGCCGCAGGACCCCGGCGTCCTGCATGGCCACCATGTTGTTTCCGGCCCGGAGCTGCGCGCCGCCCTGGAGGCGGCCAAGGACGCCGATGAGACCGCCCGGGTGCGCCGCCGCGTTTTGCACGGCGTGGTGCTGGTTCTGCTGATCGGCCTGATCGCGGCCGGCATCATCCTTGCCATGGCCATCATCAATGGCCGGCTGAAAATTCCTGCCGCCGAACCGGCCCCGACGCCGGTATCGTCCTGCCCCGCCTCGACCTTCGATTACACGCCCAACGACAAAGTCAGCCTCAATGTCCTGAACTCCACCAGCCGGGCCGGGCTCGCCCGCTCCGTGGCGGACGAGTTCCTGGCCCGGAAGTTCGTGGTGGGGAACGTAGCGAACGTCAACGCCGGCTACCGGGGCGTGGCTGCGGTGGTGTCAGGTGCGGCCGGACAAGCCGCGGCTTTCACGGTGCAGCGCAATCTCCAGGGGTCGGACTATTTCCAGGACGGCAGGACCGACGCCAGCGTTGACGTGATCCTGGCGCAGGACTACAAGGCGCTCGTCCCGCCGGAGCTGGTGGACCAGACGCCGGGCCAGCTCAGCTGCCCCAGGGAAAGCCGGCGCATAGCCGACCCGGACAAGCTGCCCGTCACCCCTGCGGCCTGATCATTTTGCCCCTGATTTCTTGGGCCCCGCACCTGGTGGCTGCTTGCTAACTGGCCACCGCCGGAAGCTGCGCCACCCGAATGGGCCGCCCCTCGTCGTCGAACCTTGCACCTGCGCCCAACTGGATGAACCGCACGGTCCGGGCCACCCGGGCCTCCAGTTCGGCGGGCTCGTCGCTGCCCCTCGCCGCGCTGGAGGACAGGGTGCCCAGGATCAGCTGTGACTGCTGGCCCACATCGGCCACCGGCAGGTAGCCCTGCTCCATGCCGTCCCGCAGGATGCCCTGGAGCAGGACGCTGAGCTCACCCACGTGGTCGGAAAGCTTGGCAAAGGACGACGGCGACAGTACGGCACCCATGGCAGGTCCCGGCGGGAGGTGGCGGCGGCTGAGGTCAACCACCTGGGCGCGGACGTACAGGGCCAGCCGTTCCACCGGGTTCTCCAGGCGCTCCAGCGCGTCGCGCAGGTCGGAGAGGAACTTCTCGGTCTCATCGAGGGCGTAGGAGATCAGGAGCTCTTCGATGTCCGCGAAGTAGTTGTAGACGGCGGTCCTGCCAATGCCTGCATGGCGCGCAACATCAGTCATGGTCAGCCCTGGAAGGCCATGGGTGAACAGTAGCTCGCCGAAAGCGGTGAGGATGCGGCGCTGGGTCTCCGCGCGTTGTTCGGTATTGCTGGCCGCTGAAATCCTGGGCATGCGGACACTTTACCGCTATGTGTCAGTAAAGTGCGCTAGACGGCGCAGCCGTCCGGACCGCAGGCTTCAGCTTCCGTGGAATTGACCAGGACCAGAGGATTCGCTTCCTGCCAGGCCTGGTTCAGGGCGGCGGTGAACGTCTCCGTGGGCTGGGCTCCGGACAACCCGAACTTGCGGTCGATTACGAAGAACGGGACCCCGCTGATGCCCAGGCCACGGGCCTCCTGGAAATCGAACCGGACCTCGTCCGAGTACTTGTCCGTGGTGAACAGCTCATCCACCTCGGGAGCCGGCAAGCCCAGGTCCCTGCCGAGGGCGGTCAGATACTCCCGGCTGCCGATGTCCTTGCCGTGCTCGAAGTGATCGCTGAGCAGGCGTTCCTTCGCCGCATCCTGCTTGCCGTGTGCCGCGGCCAGGTGGATCAGGCGGTGGGCGGTGAAGCTGTTGGCCACCACCACCTTGTCGAACCGGTAGTACAGGCCTTCGCCCTTTGCCTGCTGGGCCACGTGCTCGAACATTTGGGAGACCTGCTGGGCCGGCATGCCCTTGCGGCTGCTCAGGTACTCCAGTTCGGTGCCGTCGTAGTGTTCCGGCAGCGTGGGATCCAGCTGGTAGCTCCGCCACACCACGTCAACGGCGTCGCGGTGGGGAAATGCAGCCAGGGCAGCTTCGAACCGTCGCTTGCCGATAAAGCACCACGGGCACGCGACGTCCGACCAGATCTCAATCTTCATGTTTCTCACAACCCGCGTACCGCGGGCGCCATTCCGGGCCGGCGGTATGACATTCAGCACACTGGGTCTTGTCTTGGAGCCGCTGCTGGGTAGATAGTCGGAGCAGAGGCGTCGAGCAGCGGGCCCTTTCGAAGTGGAAAGCACCGCGGAATACGAAATTGTCCCGGTGGAAGTTTCGCCCGGCCAGCTGGGGAGCCCGGCCTGTATCACCTGGGAGGCCAGGAATGCGGATTGGACTGGTTTCGGGACCTTGGATTCCCGTTCCCCCCGTAATGTACGGGGGCACTGAAAGAGTAGTTGACACCCTTGCCCGCGGCTTCATGGCCGCAGGTCATGAGGTGTTACTGGCGGCGCCGACGGAGAGCGCGTGTCCCGTGCCGCTCGTTCCCGGAATGCGTCCGGCAGACTACGGCGGACTGGGTACCACCATGTCGGAGTTGAGCCATGTAATCAGGGCCTATGAGGGGCTGCAGGACGTGGACGTCATCCACGACCACACCTTCATTGGGCCCCTCTACCTGCACCGGCCGGCAGGGGTGCCGGTGGCGACCACTATCCACGGGCCCATCCACGAGCAGGCGGCAGACATCTATCGCGCCGTTGCCCGGAAGGGCGCTGTCATTGCCATTTCAAGGGACCAGGCATCACACGCACCCACGGTTCCCGTGACCCGCGTGATCCATCATGGCATGGACCTTTCGGCCGTACCGGTTGGGTCCGGAAGCGGCGGCTACCTGTGCTTCCTGGGCCGCTCGTGCCCGGACAAGGGCCTTGTTGAGGCCATCACCATCGCCCGGCAGGCCGGGATGCACCTGAAGATCGCGGTCAAAATGCGGGAGCCGGACGAAATCCGCTACTTCCGGGAAGTTATTGAACCAATGCTGGGTCCCAACGAGGACTTCGTGGGCGAGGTGGACGACGCCGCCAAATACCGGCTGATGGGGGAGGCAGCAGCCTTCCTGAACCCCATCCAGTGGGCCGAACCTTTCGGGCTGGTGATGATCGAAGCCCTGGCCACCGGTACGCCCGTGGTGGGGACGTACATCGGCTCCGCCCCGGAAATCGTGAAGCACGGGCGCACCGGGTTCCTCGGAACGACAGAGGAACTGGCAGGCTTCATTCCCGCTGCTGCCGCCCTGGACCGGGCTGGTTGCCGCAAATCCGTTGAGGACAAATTCAGTGCCCAACGGATGGTGGCCCAACACCTGGAACTCTTCGGTGACCTGATTGAGGGACGCATGCCACCAGGGGTTCCACACGGTACCCGCTTGCACCAGAATCGATAGGGGCAGAACTGCTTTCCCGATCCCCGGGGCAGCTTCCCCTTCAGAAGGGAGTCTTTCCATGACCGCTTGGAACGAAGACATAGAGGCGACCGGGTCCGATTCAGGCGCGGTTACGGTCCTGGAAGGATCTTCGTTCTGTATCTCCGCAGCCAGCGGCGACATCAGCGCCGACGCCGGCACGAACGGAGCGTTCTACCAGGACACCCGCATCGTGTCCCGCTGGATACTGCGCGTCAACGGCTCGCTGCGCGAACCGCTTTCAGCCCAACGGCCCCACCCCTTCCAGGCCACCTTCGTAGGGCGGGCGAAGTGGCCCGGCGGAAAATTCGACAGTCCACTGGTTGTCCGGCAGGTGCGGCACATCGGCCCGGGTCTGCAGGACGACATCACGCTGGAAAATTATGCCGCCGAGCCCGTGGAATGCGACATCGAGCTCCTTGTCGATGCTGACCAGGCCGACCTGTTCGACGTAAAAGGTGGACGAACCACGGGGGCGGATGACACCACCCGGACCGTTTCAGGGGGCAGGCTTGTCATCGAGGCGGCGCGCCATGGCCAGCAGCGCGGCTCTGCGATCGGGGCCCGGGACGCGGAGGTTACCACCGAGGGCCTGCGCTTCCGGGTGACCGTCCCCGCCCGGGGAAAATGGGCCACCAGTGTGATTGTGGTGCCGCTGGTGAACGGAGAAGCGCCGGAAGAGCCATTCACGGAAGGACAACTGCCGCACCACCGCGAGGGTGTGCGCCGGCACCTGGCCTGGGAGGAAGCCCTCCCCAGGATCAGCATCGAGGACGCCAGCCTCCAAAACCTGCTCAACCGGAGCCAGAGTGATCTTGGTGCCCTGCGCATCTTCGACGCCCACCATCCGGAGCGGGCAGCGGTTGCTGCCGGTGCGCCGTGGTTCATGGCGCTGTTTGGGCGGGACTCGCTGCTGACCTCCTACATGAGCCTCATGGTCAACCCAAACCTCGCCCTGGGCACGCTGCAGACCCTTGCCGGGATCCAGGGAAAGAAGGTGGACCCGGACTCGGAGGAGGAACCCGGGCGGATCCCGCACGAGGTCCGGCTCGGCGTGACAGCAGGTCTTTCGCTCGGCGGCACGGCCTATTACGGGACGGCAGATGCAACGCCACTCTTCGTGGCTGTCCTCGGCGAGCTGAGCCGTTGGGGACTCTCCCGGGACAAGATCCAGCCACTGCTGGCACATGCCGACCGTGCGCTGGACTGGATCGAAAAATACGGCGACCGGGACGGCGATGGGTTCGTCGAATACCTCCGCGCCAACGACCACGGCCTGGTCAACCAGGGCTGGAAGGACTCCTGGGACGGCATCAACTTCGCCGATGGCACCATCGCTGAAGCGCCGATCGCCCTGTGTGAGGTCCAGGCATACGTGTACTCGGCCTACCTGGGCAGGTCACTGCTGGCCCATTGGAGCGGTGACCCGGCCCTGGAACTGCACTGGGCCGATAAGGCCGCGGCATTCAAGGAGGAGTTCAACAAGAAGTTCTGGCTGCCGGATAAGGGCTACTTCGCCGTGGCGCTGGACAAGGACAAGCGGCCGGTCGACGCCCTGACGTCCAACATCGGACACTGCCTCTGGACCGGCATCGTGGACCAGGACAAAGCCGAGTCCGTGATGGAGCACCTGATGTCCCCGCAGATGTTCACCGGCTGGGGGATCCGCACCCTGGCCTCGGACATGGGCGCCTACAACCCCGTCAGCTACCACAACGGCTCGGTCTGGCCGCATGATACGGCGCTGGTGGCCACCGGCCTGATGCGGTACGGGTTCGTGGACGAGGCCAAGCGGGTAGCCCTGGGGATCTTCGACGCCGCTGCGCACTTCGACGGTCGGCTGCCGGAACTGTTCTGCGGCTTCGACCGCGGGGAATTCCCCAGCCCGGTGCCCTATCCCACAGCATGCTCCCCGCAGGCCTGGGCGGCCGCTGCGCCCGTCCAGCTCGCCCGGATCCTGCTCCGGTTCGACCCCGTCTTCACCCGCGACGTGGTGCACCTGGCACCCATCCTGCCCGAAGTCGTGGGATCGTTCCGGGCCGAAAACGTCATGCTGGACTCCAGCAGGGTGACCATCAGCGCCGCCGGAACCAAGGGCAGTATCGATGGGCTTCCGCCGGGACTCAGACTCCTGACCGAGCCCCGCCCGCCGCTGGCCTACCCGCCTAACGGTTTTGCCGGCAGTTCCGTGCGCCAGGGGCAGAACCAGCCGGGCAGTTGAACCAGGGTCAGGGCAGGGAGCGCTCCAGCACAAAGTCATGTTCAACAGTGCTGCCCAGCCGGAACGACTTGGTGCCCACCTTGCGGAAACCGGATTTTTCGTAGAACCGGATGGCTCGGGCGTTCTGGCTGTTCACGCCCAACCAGGTTCCGGAACCGCCGCATGCTGCAGCGGCCTGGAGGCTGGCGTGCATGAGTTCGGCGGCCGCGCCCAGGCCGTGGTAGTCCGGGTGGACGTAGCACTTGCTGATTTCCACGGACGGCAGCAGGGTCAGGACAGAGGCCACATCGGGATCCGTTGCGGGCCGGTCCACCAGCAGGCTGTAGCCATTGAGCTGGCCGTCGGCATCGACGACCAGGACGGTGGTGTCCGGGTCCGCAAGGTACCCCTTGAAGTGTTCCTCGCTCAGCGTGTTGGCCAGGTGGGCGGCAATGTCGGCAGGTGACGACGACGGCGGGCAGGCCAGCGGAAAGGTGACGGCCGCCAGCGCAGCCAACGCGCCGGCGTCGTCCGCTGTTGCCCTGCGGATGGTGTGGGTCATGCTGTTCTTCCGGGTCAGGCGGTGATGGTTCGGATGGGGGAGCCGGCCAGCCAGGCGGTGATGTCCTCAAGGGCGCCGCCGTAAAACTGTCGGTAGCTTTCCTGGGTGACGTAGCCCAGGTGGGGGGAGAGCACGGTGTTGGGCGCAGCCAGGAGCGGGTGCCCGGCCTGCAGGGGTTCCTGGTCGAAGACGTCCAAGGCGGCGCCCCGGATCCACCCCTCATTCAGCGCTTTGATCAGCGACTCCTGATCCACGAGCGGCCCGCGGGCGGTGTTCACCAGGATGCCGTCAGGCCCCAGCAGCCGCAGCTCTGCCTCGCCCACCGTGTTCTCCGAGCGTGGGGAGAGCCGCAGGTGGAGGGTGGCCACGTCGGCAACCGTGAAGAGCTCCTCCTTGGACACCAGCCGGGCACCGGCCTCCTTGGCCGCGTCCGCAGTGAGATTCTGGCTCCACGCCACCACATCCATGCCGAAGGCCTGCCCGTAGGTGGCCACCCGCCGTCCGATCTTGCCCAGCCCCACGATCCCCAGCGTCTTTCCGGCCAGCTCCACACCAACAGTCGACTGCCACGTTCCGGCCCGGAGGGAGTTCTCCTCCGCTGGAAGGTGCCGGGCGATGGCCAGCAGCAGGGCCCAGGTCAGTTCCGGCGCTGCCGTGGGCGAACCGGGCGTGCCGCACACCGTTACTCCGTGCTCGGCCGCGGCTGCCACGTCGATGGCGGCGTTCGCCATTCCGGTGGTGACCAGCAGCTCAAGCCCTGGAAGCTTCTCAAACACCTCGCGCGGGAACGCCGTCCGCTCACGCATCGCAATCACCATGGTGGTGTCCGCCAGCGCCGAAACCAGGGCGTCCCGGGAAGCGAAAGGCTCGCGGTAGGAGGTCACGGTGACCCCCTCCGCCTCCAAGGCCGCGAAGTCGGCGAAGCCGTGGGCTACGTCCTGGTAGTCGTCGAGGATGGCCAAGCGGTGCGTCATGGGTGTCCTTCCCAGTTTGCTGCGTCCTTGGGTCACGTTCATCGTATGGCAGCGCCGGCCGGGAGGGCGCCTAAAACTCCAGCAACGCCGGGCATGATAGCAATGGGAGTGATGAATCCTCGCCCATTCCCGATTTTGTCCCTGTGAGCGGCCGCGTCCTGTCCCGCATTCCGAAAAGCTGGGTCCTGCTGGCCTGCATCGGCCTGCTTGCGCTGAACCTCCGCGGCCCTTTCGTCGCCGTCGCACCCCTGGTGGACCTCATGCAGGCGGAACTGCATTTTTCGCCGGTCATGCTGGGGCTGCTGACCAGCATCCCCGTCCTCTGCTTCTCGCTCGCGGCTCCCTTGGCGTCCCTTGCGGCCCGGAAATTCGGTGCCGAGTTCGCCGTTACGCTGACCATCCTGGGAGTCCTGGCCGGCGTGCTGGTGCGCTCCGCCGGGGGCCCGGTGCTGGTGGTGGCCGGCACGGTGGTCCTTGGCGTGGCCATCACGGTGGGCAACATCGCGGTGCCGCTGATCATCCGCCGCGATTTCGCTCCGCGGCGGCAGGGGACGGCCATGGGAATCTACACCGCCGCGCTGAACATCGGGTCCTTCCTGACCTCGGTCATCATGGCTCCGCTTGCGGCCGCGACGGGGTGGAGAGTTGCCTTGGCCAGTGTTGCCGTCCTGGCCGTCGCCGCCGTGGTGGTGTGGGTCCTGGCGGTGGGACCGCGGACGGCATTCCTGGCTGAGGCTGAGGATGGCGGGGACGCGCCACTCGCGAGGGTGGGGGGTTCCGGCTGGATCACGTTCGGGCTTACGGCCGGGTTCGGTGGCCAGGCGTTCTCCTACTACGGAGTCACGGCGTGGCTGCCCAGCTACCTGCACGACGAGCTGGGCATGAGCGCCGCAGAGGCCGGAGCCGCCTCCTCGATCTTCCAGATCCTCGCCATAGTGGGCGGGCTCGGCGTGCCATTTGCAGCCAAATATATGAGCACGACGGCGGTGGCGGTCACCCTGGGTGCCTTGTGGCTTCCCGTTCCGGTGGGGCTGCTTCTCGCGCCGCAGTTGTGGTGGCTGTGGTCAACGTCCGGCGGCATCGCCCAGGGCGGCGGCATCACGTTGATCTTCATCGCCATCATCAAGCTGGCCCGCGACCAGGCCTCCGCCGGGCGGATGTCCGCCACCGTCCAGGGCCTGGGCTACTGCCTCGGAGCGGTGGCCCCGCCGCTGGTGGGCTTCGTGCACGACAGCGCGGAGTCGTGGACCCCCGCGTTGCTGGTCATCCTGGTTTCGGTGCTGACCTTCTTCGTCAGCACCACCCTCTCTGTGCGGAAGGTGCCTAAAGGCCGCTAAGGCGAGGTGCCGCCGTCGGGCTTCTTCTTTAAACACCTCACGCGAGATGCCATTTGAGCGCAATGTTTCCTTGGAACATTGCCGTTAAACGCCATCTCGCGGAGGTGACTGTGGTGCTCCGTTGCCGGACCGGCGCCCCGGATTTCGGGGGGCCTGTTGCGAAGGGCGTGCCGGCCCGGCAAACGGAAGTTTCTTGAGTGTCAGGCCGCAGCCAGCTCCTCAACCGTTGCCTTCTCGCGGGCCTCGGTCAGGTAGCGGGCATAGGCGGGAAGCGTGAGGAAGGACGGGAACTCGGTGGCGAGGGTGACTTCCTCGAAGATGTCCCGGGCGTCCTCGAACCGGTCGCCGTCGAAGCGTTCCAGCCGGGCGAATTCCTCGTCCAGCAGTTCCTCCACCCACTCGTGGCTGACGATCTCGCCGTGGTCCGTGATGGCCCGGGCATAGATCCACTGCCACAGCTGGGACCGGGAGATCTCGGCGGTGGCGGCGTCCTCCATGAGGTTGTGGATGGCCACCGCGCCGTTGCCGCGCAGCCAGGACTCGATGTAGCGGATCCCCACTTCGATGTTGTTCCGAATGCCCTGTTCGGTGATGGTGCCGTGCAGGGAAGCAATATCGATGAGGGCACGGTCGTCAGGGGTGACGTCCTCGCGGAGCTTGCCGAGCTGGTTGGGGCGGTCGCCGAGGACGCCGTCGAACACCTCACGGCAGATGGGCACCAGGTCCGGGTGGGCCACCCAGGAGCCGTCGAAGCCATCATTGGCCTCGCGGGTCTTGTCAGCGCAGACCTTCTCGAGGGCGTTGGCGTTGGCTTCGGGGTCCTTGCGGTTGGGCACGGCTGCAGCCATACCGCCGATGGCCATGGCGCCGCGCTTGTGGCAGGCCCGGACCAGCTGTTCGGTGTAGGCGCGCATGAAGGGGGCCGTCATGGTCACCTGGCTGCGGTCCGGCATCACGAAGCGGGGGCCGCGGGTGCGGAAGTTCTTGATGATGGAGAAGATGTAGTCCCAGCGGCCGGCGTTCAGGCCCGCGGCGTGGTCGCGCAGCTCGTAGAGGATCTCCTCCATTTCGAACGCGGCGGTGATGGTTTCGATCAGCACCGTTGCGCGGATGGTGCCCTGCGGGATGCCGAGCAAGTCCTGGGCCAGGATGAAGATGTCGTTCCACAGCCGGGCTTCGAGGTGGTTCTCGATCTTGGGCAGGTAGAAGTACGGGCCCTTGCCCTGGGCCAGAAGGCGGCGGGCGTTGTGGAAGAAGAACAAGCCGAAGTCCACGATGCCGCCGGCGACCGGCTGGCCGTCGATCAGCATGTGCTTCTCCGGCAGGTGCCAGCCGCGGGGCCGGACCACGATGGTGGGCAGGTCGCCGGCCGGGCGGAGCTTGTATTCCTTTCCCTCTTCGCTGGTGAAGTCGATCCGGCGCTCCAGCGCATCGGTGAGATTCAGCTGGCCCTTGATGACGTTGCGCCATGTCGGGGTGGAGGAGTCCTCCATGTCCGCGAGCCACACCTTGGCTCCGGAGTTCAGGGCGTTGATGGTCATCTTCTTGTCCACAGGGCCCGTGATTTCCACCCGGCGGTCCTCGAGGCCAGGTGCCGGGGGAGCGACCCGCCAGGACGGGTCATTCCGGATGTGCTCGGTCTCCCGGAGGAACCGCGGATCGGCGCCGGCAGCGATGTCAGCCCGCCGCGTGCGCCGTGCCTGCAGCAGCTCCTGCCGGCGGCTGGCAGTGGCCCGGTGCAGCTTCGCGATGAACGTCAGAGCGTCCGGGGTAAGTACTTCGTCCTGCCGGCAAATCGGCTGCGCGGTCAGGGTAATGCCATTGATCGTGAAGCTATCGGTGAAGCTGTTCATCTCAGTCTCCTTAAAGACAAAAGGGAAGTTCGACGGCGGGACTTACCTGGGTGGGCCGGGATCGGAAATCCTCCGCGTGCTATCCCCATCTCCGGCGTAAGACCTCGCAAAGCTCGGTCGACGCCGGGGACAGGGCCCCTTTACGCACGCTTCCGGATTCCCCATCCCGGCCAGGCGACGTCACGCTCAGGCGCGTGCCGCCGTCGTGCCTCTTCGGTGAGCGAGGCGAATGGCTCACCTTGGGCGAAAATTAGTGGAACTGGCCCTCTTCGGTCGATCCGACCAATGCGAGGGTGGAGGCGTTCGGGTTGAGCGCCGTGGAGATGCTGTCGAAGTAGCCGGTGCCGACTTCGCGCTGGTGCTTGGTTGCGGTGTAGCCGCGGGACTCGGAGGCGAATTCCTTTTCCTGGAGTTCGACGTAGGCGCTCATGCCTTCCCGGGCGTAGCCGTGGGCGAGGTCGAACATCGAGTAGTTCAGGGCGTGGAAGCCGGCCAGGGTGATGAACTGGAACGTGAAGCCCATGGCGCCGAGCTCGCGCTGGAACTTGGCGATGGTGTCGTCGTCCAGGTGCTTGCGCCAGTTGAAGGACGGCGAGCAGTTGTAGGAAAGCATTTGGTCCGGGAACTCGGCCTTGACCGATTCGGCGAACTTGCGGGCCAGTTCCAGGTCCGGGGTGCCCGTTTCCATCCAGATGAGGTCGGAGTACGGGGCGTAGGCCTTGGCGCGGGCGATGCAGGGTTCGATGCCGTTGCGGACCTTGTAGAAGCCCTCCGCGGTGCGCTCGCCGGTGATGAATTCCTGGTCCCGCTCGTCGACGTCGGAGGTGATGAGGGTGGCTGCCTCGGCGTCGGTGCGGGCGATGACGACGGTGGGGGTGCCGGCGACGTCAGCTGCCAGGCGGGCGGCGTTCAGGGTGCGCACGTGTTGCTGGGTGGGGATGAGCACCTTGCCGCCCAAGTGGCCGCACTTCTTTTCGGATGCCAGCTGGTCTTCCCAGTGAACACCTGAGGCGCCGGCCTGGATCATGGACTTCATGAGCTCGTACGCGTTCAGTGGGCCGCCGAAGCCGGCCTCGGCGTCTGCAACGATCGGGACCAGCCAGTCCTCAACGGTCTGGATGCCCTCGGAGAACTCGATCTGGTCGGCACGGAGCAGGGCGTTGTTGATGCGACGGACCACGGTGGGGACCGAGTTGGCCGGGTAGAGGGACTGGTCCGGGTAGGTGTGGCCCGAGTTGTTGGCGTCCGCTGCAACCTGCCAGCCGGAGAGGTAGATGGCGCGGAGGCCGGCCTTGACCTGCTGCACGGCCTGGTTGCCGGTGAGGGCGCCCAGGGCGTTGGTGTAGCCGCCGGTCTTCTGCTCTTCGGTGAGCTGCTTCCACAGCTTCTCCGAACCCCGCCGGGCCAGGGTGTGCTCTTCGGAGACGCGGCCGCGGAGGCGGACGACGTCGGAAGCTGAGTAGTCCCGGGTCACACCTTCCCAGCGGGGGTTGGCGGCCCACTCGAGCTCCAGGGCGGCGGCCTGCTCTTCGGGCGTCTGCTGGGTGGGCTCAAATGCTGCAGTCATCGTTGATCTCCTTGATTGAGCTCCGGATGGAGTAGGTGGGAGCCGCGTCGTTGAGGCTCCCACCGGCTTATCCGGCGCGGTGTTTCTTTCCGTGACAACTACTTTTCAGCACTTTCAACCCCCTTTCTAGATGAAAGTGGTGGAAAGAAATGCACTTCTTCACGTATTCTTCAGAAATGTCGCCTTCAAGTTGGAACAGAGACGTTTCCCAGCCTCCGTCCACCGCCGCAGCGGAACTGGACGTTATCGCCCTGGGCCGCCGGGTCCGCCATCTGCGCAAACAAGCCGGGCTCACGCTCGATGACCTGAGCGCCGCCGTCGGCACCGCGCCCAGCCAGCTAAGCCTGATTGAAAACGGCAAGCGCGAGCCCAAGCTGACGCTGCTCCAGCACCTTGCTGCAGCGCTGAACGTCACCATCGACCAGCTGCTCGGCGCTGAGCCACCCAGCCGCCGGGCCGCCCTTGAGATCGAGCTGGAACGGTACCAGCGGGGGCCGCTGTACGAGTCCCTGGACCTGCCCAAGATCCGCATCAGCTCGCGGCTGCCGCTGGATGTCCTGGAGGCCCAGGTGGGGCTGCTGCATGAGCTGGAACGCAAGATGAATGAGCAGGTGGCCACCCCCGAGGAGGCACGCCGCGCCAATGGTGAGCTGCGGGCGATGATGCGGGAACGGGGCAACTACTTTCCTGAGTACGAGGCCGAGGCACAAAAGGTCCTCAAGGAGGTGGGCTACACCACCGGTCCGCTGAGCCAGCACGTCATTGCGGATATCGCCGCGCACCTCGGTTTCACCCTGCACCACGTGGGGGATCTGCCGCATTCCACCCGTTCAGTGACGGATTTGAAGAACCGCAAAATTTACCTGACGCAGAGCCAGCGGCAGGACCATGACCCCCGCTCGGTGTTGCTGCAGGCGCTGGGGCACTACGTCCTGGGCCACGAGACGCCCAAGAACTACGGCGACTTCCTTGCGCAGCGGGTGGCCACCAACTATTTCGCCGCCGCACTATTGCTGCCCGAGCAGGCCACCGTCGAATTTCTGCAGAAAGCCAAGGCGGCCAAGGAAATCGCGGTGGAAGACATCCGGGATGCCTTCGCCGTTTCCTACGAGACCGCGGCGCACCGCTTCACCAACCTGGCCACGAAGCACCTGGGCATCACCACGCACTTCCAGAAGACACACCAAAGCGGCATCATCTACAAGGCCTACGAGAATGACGGTGTGAACTTCCCCCAGGACCACACCGGCGCCATCGAGGGGCAGCCGTCGTGCAAGGCCTGGACGTCACGGGCAGTCTTCGATGTGCCGGACAAGTTCAGTGCCTACAGCCAGTACACCGATACGCCGTCCGGGACCTACTGGTGCACCGCGCGCACTGAGCGTTCCCCCAGCGGTGAATTCTCGCTCAGCATCGGGGTGCCGTACCAGCACGTGAAGTGGTTCCGTGGCCGCGAAACCAGCGCCCGCGCCACCTCCAACTGCCCCGACCCCACCTGCTGCAAGCGGCCGCCGGCCGAACTGACCAACCAGTGGGCAGGCAACGCCTGGCCGTCGGCACGTGCCCACTCGCATCTGCTGGCTGCGATGCCTCCCGGAGCCTTTCCCGGCGTGGACGAGACTGAGGTGTACAGCTTCCTGCAGGCCCACTCGGGGAGTTAGCAGAAACGCCCCATGAGATCTTGCCGGTTTCTTCACGACGCGCCATCAGATCTTGCGGCCTTCTTCACGACGCGCCATCACTTTCTTGAGGAAAGTGATGGCGCGTCGTGGCTTGTGCTGCGAAAGGTGAGCGGGCGTTGGGGTTTAAGCCGTCATAAGTGAGCGGGCGTTGGAGGATTTCCTGCGAAAGGTGAGCGGGCGTTTGAGGGTTTCCTGCCAAAGGTGAGCGGGCGTCCCAGCTAGCCGTGCAGCGTCCGGTACGCGTCCGCGGCGGCGGCGTGCAGGGGGACGCCGGCGGTGTTGATGAGGCTCTCCGCGCTAAGGAACTGAACGCCCAGGGTTGACTGCGGAATCAGCTCCCCGGCGTTGTGCACCAGCAGCTGCACCGTCCGCTCCACGGTGGCGTTGTCCAGGTCCCGGCGGCACAGGAGCAAGTTGGGTGCTCCCACCGTCCACACTGCCGGAACACCGGGATAGCTGCCTTCCGGGATCAGGACGCGGTCGTACATGCCGCCATATCGTCGGCGCAGTTCCGGCAGCAGACCCGACAAGTCCAGCAGTCCAAGTGCCACCTCCTGCTGGGCCGTCGCGATGGCAGCCGTGGGAACCCCGCCGGACCAGAACAGGGCATCAACCGTTCCAGCTTTAAGGGCGGCGATCCCGTCATTGAGGCCAAGGTTCTCGACGGCGGCAGTCCCGGCAGCGGGCGCAGCGGCATCCGCCGAGGTGCCCAGGCCTGCTGCCTGGAGCAGCCGGGGAGTGGTCAGGGACGTGCCCGATCCCGGCTGGCCAACCGCAACCCGGCGTCCTGCCAACCCGGAGATGTCCCGGATGCCGCTGTCCTTCCGCACCACGCAGTGGACGTAGTTTTCGTACACCTTCCCAATGGCGGCGATCTCCGCTCCAGCGCCCGGCTGGACGGCGGCGTCGGCCAGGGCTACGGCAAAGGCGGCCCGCCCGGCCTGCAGTTCGGCGATATTGTCCAGGCTTCCGCCCGTGGCCACCGCCCGCGCGTGCGCGGCAACGCCGTGGCGCTCCAGCGCGGCGGCCAGCAACGTTGAGAACTCCAGGTAGAACCCGCCCGGTTCGCCGCCGGCCACCACCAGGGTCTCGGGCCGGTCCCCGCCGGTACAGGCAACGAGGGAGGGCGGCAGCAACGCTCCGAGTCCGACGGCGAGGGCTGACTTCAGCACGGACCGTCGGGGCGGGAAGGGGCCAGGGAAGCCGGGGGAGCCAGCCGTGCCCGGGGAACCAGAAGCACCAGGGTCAGGCACGCGTACCACTTCCTTCGGACGAAGGGTCCACCCGCCCAGCCGGTAGCACGGGAAATTCGATCCGCGCTGACAACCCCTGCGGAGTGCCTTCGGCCAGGACCAGCCGTCCGCCGTTGGCTGCGGCAAGCTCGCCCACGATCGTCATGCCCAGCCCGGTCCCGGGAACGGAAGAGTGCCGCGGGGACCGCCAGAACCGGGTGGCAGCAGAGGCGCGCTCTGCGGCGGAAAGCCCCGGCCCGTCGTCGGAAATTTCCACAACCACCACGTCCTGTTCCCGCCGGACGGCCCCCGTGACCGTCGCGCCGGGCGCGTACTTGATGGCGTTGTTGAGAAGCTCGCCTGCCATCTGGGCCAGCTCCGCCGGATGGCAGGCAACCAGCACCGGCGGCTGCGGCGGGTCGGAAAGGGCCAACGTGGAGCCTGCCTGTTCCGCCAGCGGCGCTGCCCGCTCGATCTCCCCCTGAAGCACGGGATATGGATCCACCGGCTGGGCAGGCGGCTGCTGCGGCGTACTACCGGCAGCCCGGAGGTACCCTTCGGACGCCCGGTGCTCCGCGGCCGCAAGCTTCAGGACCCCGTCCAGGATCTCCTCCACCCGGTCCAGCTCCGCCACGGCACGCTCGGCAGCATCGTGTTCGCGGGCCGTCTTGAGCTCGAGCTGCAGCAGGTCCAGCCGCAGCCGGAGCGCCCCCACCGGATTCCGGAGCTGGTGCGAGGTATCCGCGATCAGCTGGCGCTGCGCCGCCATGCTGGCGCTCACGGTCCTGGCCATCGCGGTGAAGGAACGGCTCAATTCCCGCAGCTCCGGTGGCCCGTCCTCCGGGAGGCGTTCCATGCGCCCGGTCCGCTCCAGCTCATGCACTGCCGAATCCAGGCGGAGGACTGGCCGCAGGACCCAGCCGGTGACGCGGGCAGCCCCCACCAGGAGAATGGTGGCCAGCGCCACTGCGGCGACGCCCACCCCAAGCCAGCGCTCACGAAGCTTCTGCTGTGCCGTGTCCGCATGGACGTCCAGGACCACGGCGCCCAGGACTTGGCTGGCACTGCCGAAGGGCCGGAAGATGACGCGGGAGCCGGAGGCGAAGGGTTCAAGCGGTTCCAGGGACGTGCCGCTCACGTTCAGCCGGGCAAGGGACAAGGCGTTCTGCACGTCCGCCCGGTCGGCGGACAGGCCCCCGGAGGCCAGGGTCGCCGCCTGCACCCGGACCACAATGCCCTCGCCGTAAAGCCCGGAGTACGTGTCCATTTCCCGCTGCAGCCGCACAGTGTCTCCGTCGCCCGCCGCATCGAAGGCCACCTGCGCCAGCCGGTTCAGCGAGGCCGCCCGGTTGATCTGCAGCTCCTGGGTCAACTCACGGGATGCCGACGTGAGGATGGTGCCCGAAATGAGGAAGACCACCACCAGGCAGAGCACGCTGAGCACACCCAGGACCCGCAGCCTCATGCGCCGGCCGCCTCCACCCGGTAGCCCACGCCGCGAACGTTGATGATGAAGCCGGGCTTCTGCAGTTTGGCCCGCAGCCCTGTGAGGTGGACGTCCAGGGAACGGGATGATGCCAGGAAGGCATCGCCCCACAGTGCGTCCAGGATTTGTTCGCGGGTGACCACCGAACCGGCGTGCCGTGCCAGCAGGGCCAGGAGTTCGAATTCCGTGGCGGTGAGGGGCAGGGGCAGCCCGCCCTTGGAAGCCGCGTGCCGGTTGAAGTCGATGGCGAGGTCGTCCAGCACGATGATGTCTTCCTGCGGGGTGCCGCCCGCGCGCCCCGCCCGCCGGGTCACCGCCTCGATCCGGGCCAGCAGTTCCACCAGCTTGACCGGCTTGACCAGATAGTCGTCCGCGCCGGAACGGAGCCCGAGCACCACGCTGCGTTCGTCGTCGCGGGCAGTCAGGATCAGGATGGGCACATCGGTGACCTGCCGGAGCTTGCGCAGGACCTCCAGTCCGTCCATGTCCGGCAGGCCCAGGTCCAGGAGAATCACCTGGAAGTTCCGGTGCGACAGCAGTGCGTCCGCGCCCCGGGCGAGCCGCTGCGGGTGGTGCCCGGCGCTTTCGACGGCGGCGGTAAGGGCGCCGGCCATGGCGTCGTCGTCCTCGACGATCAGCACGTCCATAGCCATTTTCCTTGCTGTTTGTGCAGTGTCCGGTTCATCCCCCGCCTTTGGAGATTACCGCCTAAGGAACGGTTATGCCCGACGGCGGCCGGCAGGCAGGGCGGGAAGGCGGGCCAGGCAAAACCTAAGGAAGTGTTAGGAAATGCCCTGCCACGTTGGCTGTGCGGTGGATCACCCATACCGTTGATGAGGCCCTCCGGCGTTGGAGGACGCACGTCACCACAAGGAGGAACTCACCGATGAGCACCCAACAAACCGCGCCCGTATCGGAGGCCGCCCAGACCCGGCGGGCCGTGGGCAACATCCTGAAGGGGTCCGCCGGCAACCTTGTGGAATGGTACGACCTCTACGTCTACACGGTCTTCGCAGCCTACTTCCAAGCGCACTTCTTCAATTCCAAGGATGAACTCCAGGCGGGCCTCGAAGCGATGGCCGTCTTCTCGACGTCGTTCCTCATGCGGCCCATCGGCGCCTGGTTCTTCGGGCGGTACGCGGACCGCCACGGCCGGAAGGCTGCACTGACGCTCAGTGTCACCCTGATGTCCGCCGGCTCCTTCGCCATCGCCGTGCTGCCCACCCAGGACGTCATCGGCCTGTGGGCCATGATCCTGCTGGTGATCATCCGTGTGATCCAGGGCTTCTCCGTGGGCGGTGAGTACGGCACCAGCGCCACCTACATGTCCGAGGCTGCCACCACCAAGCGCCGCGGGTTCTTCTCCAGCTTCCAGTACGTCACGCTGGTGGGCGGCCAGATGCTGGCCCTGCTGGTCCTGGTAATCCTGCAGAACGTCATGCCCAAGGGCGACCTGAACGAGTGGGGCTGGCGCATTCCGTTCGCCATCGGCGGCGTCGCGGCCCTCGTCGTGCTGTGGCTGCGCCGCTCCATGGAAGAGACGGTTTCCGCCGAACAGATCAACGCCGCCAAGGCCCCCGCGAAGCCGGGCCAGGCGCAGCCGGGCACCATGAAGCTGCTTTTCACCGGCTACTGGAAGCCGCTGCTGGTCTGCATCGGCATCACCCTGGGCGGCACCGTGGCGTTCTACACCTACACCAACTTCATTCTGAAGTTCATGAACGATACGTCCGGCATCGCCAAGACCGACACCTCCGTGATCAACTTCTGGGCCCTCTTCATCTTCATGCTGCTGCAGCCCGTCTACGGCATCATCTCGGACAAGGTGGGCCGCAAGCCCCTGCTGCTTTGGTTCGGCATCACCGGCGTGCTGTTCACGTGGCCGCTGCTGTCCACCCTGGCCGGCACCAAGGATCCGTTCACCGCGTTCCTGCTCATGATGGGCGGCCTGGTGATCGTGGGCGGCTACACCTCCATCAACGCCCTGGTGAAGGCGGAGCTCTTCCCGGCCTCCATCCGCGCCCTGGGCGTGGGCCTGGGCTACGCGATCGCCAACTCGCTGTTCGGCGGCACCGTGCCGCTGATCGGCGCGGCCTTCCAGAAGGCGGAGCGGGAGGACCTGTTCTTCACCTACGTCACGGTGGCCATCGCCATCTCGCTGGTGGTTTACATCTTCGCGCTGAAGAACAAGAAGACAACGCACCTGGACGACGAGCAGGGCCACGCCTGGGAACAGGCACCCCAAGGCGGCAAGGACAAGGACGCCCTCGGCGTTTAGTCCGGAAGGCACCCAAGGGTGCCCGTCTCCCAAGGAGGCGTACGACGGCGGCTGCCCGGCCGCCGTCGTACGCCTCCTTTTTGTTTCGGCTTGCTGCTGCTGCTGAATACCTGTTCCGAAGTGCCCGCTGAGGTGGGCGGACTATATTGGGCCATGTCAGAACACCACCACAATCGCGGGAGTCTGCACCTATGGCCAAGGAACTTGCCACCCAACTCATCGAACAACTCCAGGCTGCCGGTGTGCAGCGGATTTACGGGATCGTGGGTGACAGCCTCAACCCGATCGTGGACGCCGTCCGCCAGACGGGAGGCTCCGCGAAGGGCGGCATCGACTGGATCCACGTCCGGCATGAGGAGGCCGCCGCCCTCGCCGCTGCCGCCGAAGCACAGCTCACCGGCAGGCTGGCCGTGTGTGCGGGTTCCTGCGGCCCCGGAAACCTGCACCTGATCAATGGCCTCTACGACGCCAACCGTTCCGGTGCCCCCGTGCTGGCCATCGCCTCGCACATCCCCAGCAAGCAGATCGGCAGCAGCTTCTTCCAGGAGACCCACCCGGACCGGCTTTTTAACGAGTGCTCGGTCTACTCCGAACTGGTCAGCACTGCCGAGCAGGCGCCGCGCGTGATGCACAGCGCCATCCAGCACGCGCTGGGTCTGGGCGGAGTCGCCGTCGTGACCCTTCCCGGTGACATCGCGGGCCTGGAAGCAGTAGGCCCAACTCCCGCGCCGGCCACCTTCCGGCCGGCAACCCTGGTCCCGGACCCGGCCAGCGTGCAGGCGCTCGCGGACGCCATCAATGACGCCGGCAAGGTGGCCATCTTCGCCGGGGCGGGCGTGGAGGGCGCGCACAGTGAGCTGATGGCGCTCGCCGAGCTGGCCAAAGCACCGGTGGGGCACTCGCTGCGCGGCAAGGATTTTGTCCAGTACGACAATCCGTTCGACATCGGCATGACGGGCCTCCTTGGCTACGGGGCGGCGGCAGAGGGCATCGAGGACGCAGACCTGCTGATCCTCCTGGGCACGGACTTCCCGTACGACCAGTTCCTGCCGGACACCCGCACCGCACAGGTGGACCGGGCGGCGCAGCGGCTGGGCCGGCGGACCGACGTCGATATTGCCGTGCACGGCGACGTGCTCCCCACGCTTCGCGCGCTGATCCCGCTGGTGAAGGCCAAGAAGAGCCGCCGGTTCCTGGACCAGATGCTCAAGAAGCATGACCGGCTGATGAACAAGGCCGTGGGCGCCTACACGCGCAAGGTGGAGAAGAAGCAGCCCATCCATCCCGAGTACGCGGCGTCGTTGCTGGACCAGGTGGCCGCCGAGGATGCCATCTTCACCGCGGACACCGGCATGTGCAACGTCTGGACTGCACGCTACATCAACCCGCTGGGCACCCGACGGCTGATAGGTTCCTTCCTGCACGGCTCCATGGCCAACGCCCTTCCGCACGCGATCGGCGCGCAGCTGGCGTACCCGGGGCGCCAGGTCATTTCGGTGTCCGGCGACGGAGGCTTGTCCATGCTGCTGGGCGAGCTCATCACTGCCGCCGCGTACAAGCTGCCGGTCAATGTGGTGGTGTTCAACAACTCCACCCTGGGCATGGTGAAACTGGAGATGCTGGTGGACGGGCTGCCCGACTTTGGCGTGGATGTGCCGGACGCCAACTATGCGGCCGTGGCACAGGCGCTGGGTTTCCACGCCGTGCGGGTTACCGATCCGGGCCAGATCGAGGCGGCCTACCGGGAGGCGTTTGCGCACCCCGGCCCGTCGCTGGTGGAGCTCATTACCGACCCCAACGCGCTGTCCATTCCGCCGAAGATCTCCGGATCGCAGGTGATCGGGTTCGCCACCGCCATGTCGAAGGTGGTCCTCAACCGTGGCGCGGGAGAGGCCGTCAGCATGGCCCGCAGCAACCTCCGGAACATTCCGCGTCGGTAACCTCCTTTCCACACGCCATCACGCAGCGCCCTTAGAGCCGGAACGCCCCTGCACTGATTGCAGGGGCGTTCCGGGTGTTCGTGCGAAAGCTGATGGCGCGTTTTGTGGAGCTAGCGGGCGCCGCCCTGCCACAGGGCATCGAAGGGGGCGCCGGAGGCAACCCGGTTGCGGATGCCGGTGGTCACAAAGTCCTTGGCGGTCCGGGCTGCCTCCAGCGGGCTGGCGCCCTTGGCAAGCTCGGCCGTGACGGCGGCGGCCAGCGAGCAACCGGCGCCGGACACGGCCACCTCGCCCACCTTCGGCGCGCTGAGGACTTCGAGGGTTTCGCCGTCGTAGAACACGTCCACGGCGTCCGGGCCTTCCAGCCGCACCCCGCCCTTGGCCAGCACGGCCGCTCCGCTGAGCTCGTGGATGCGGACGGCAGCGGCCTTGAGGGATTCAACGTCGGTGATCTCCAGGCCGGAGAGCGATTCCGCCTCGAAGTGGTTGGGCGTGACGAAGGTGGCAAGCGGCAGGATCTGCGCTTTCAGGGCCTGGTCCGTGTCCAGCGCGTGGCCGGGTTCCTGGCCCTTGCAGATCAGCACCGGGTCCAGGACAACATTGGCGAAGCTGTTCTCCTGCAGCGCATTGGCCACCGTGCTGATGGTGGCCGGGCTGCCCAGCATGCCGATCTTCACCGTGTCCAAAGCCGAAGGGGCGCCCGACGCCGGACCGTAGGCCGCCGTCGTCGCCTCCAGCTGGTCGGCAATCACCTGCTGGTCCACCGGCACGAAGCGGTGGTTCCAGCTGTCCTTCGGGTCGAAGGACACGATGCAGGTGAGGTTGGCGATGCCGAAGACACCCAGCTCCTGGAAGGTCTTCAGGTCAGCCTGGGCGCCGGCGCCGCCGGTGGCCTCGGAGCCTGCGATGGTGAGGACGACGGCGGGGGCGTCCGCGGACAGCGTTGCGTCAGGGGATACGGAAGTCATGCCCCCATCCTGCCACCCGGCGTCGGACGCTATCCATGTAGGGGCGTAGAGCGGCTGTGATGAGCGAGTGTTCAGCGGTCCAAGCGGTTCATTATTTGACCGTCAGGCTGTCCCCTTGGCGATCTGCAGGAGCGCCCTGCCCAGCTCCGGCTGGCTGTAGGCAAATCCGGCGTCAAGAAGTTTCTGCGGCTGGACCCAGCGGCTTTTCAGGACCAGTTCGGTCTCCGTGTAAATCAGGACGGCGCCCGCCCGGAGGAGCCAGGCAGGGGTGGGCAGCCCGAAACGCGCGCCATAGGCCCGGCGCACCAGGCGCATCATTTCCTGGTTAGTGACGACGTCCGGTGAGGCTATATTGACGGGCCCGGTGATGTCGGTCCGTGCGTGCAGGAAGAGGATGCTGCGGTACAGGTCCTCCACGTGGACCCAGCTGAACTTCTGCCGGCCGTCGCCCATATGCCCGCCCAGGCCCAGTCGCGCGAGGTTGGCGAATGGCCTCAGTGCACCGCCGCCCCGGCCCAGCACGATGGCGATCCTCAGCGGGATCTTCCGGGTTCCCGGAGTGTCCGCTGCGGTGAGGGCCGCTTCCCAGGCCCTTGCGACGTCCACGGAGAAGCCGGAACCAAGGTCGCCGCCGGCCTCGGACTGGGGACGGTCGCGTGCATCCCGGTAGATGGTGCCGGTGCTGGCATTCAGCCAGGTGGGCGGCGGGACCTGGCATTGCGCGATGGCCCGCCCCAGTGCCCGGGTGGTGGCCACCCGCGAGTCCAGAATGATTTTCTTGTTCCGCTGGTTGTAGCGGCACGAGACAGAGCGTCCGGCGAGGTTCACCACCAAGTCGGCGCCGTTGAGCACCCGGGCCATGCCGGCGTCGTCATCCCATGCGGCTGTGGAACCACCTGCTCCGTTGCGTCCTATGGTCCGCACCGTCCAGCCGTTCTCGCGGAAACGCCTGCAAAGATAGGTGCCAATGAAGCCGGAGGCGCCGGCCACTACGACTGTCTTTGCACTGTTCATCTCTTCCCCCAATGTTCGCTTCTGTCCTAGTCGCGGATGCTGCCGCTCAAGTCGAGGACGTCGTCAAGCACCTTGCTGACACCCGGAATGCGGGCCAGTGAGAGGCCGCGGGCAATGAGCGGCGCTGCGCCGTCCACCAGCTTCCGGGTCCGCCGCTGGCCTTCCGAGGAGTCGTAGACCCAAAAGAGGGTGATCCCCATGTAGCAAAGCCACAGCAGTTCAGGCAGCTCGGCCCGCAGCTTCTTCGGTACGGCGGGGCTGGACCCGTCCACCGTGCGCCTGAAGATATCCAGCGCTGCCTCCCGCGCGGGCGTTGAGTCCGCCGAGAAGGGGTTCACCGGCGATGTGGGCCGGATGGCGGTGGCCACGAAGTCCGCGCCGAAAGCATGGTAGGGCGCCATGACGTCCAGGCCCGCGTGCAGAGTGGTTTTCAGGCGGTCCGCGAACCCGGCGGCGGCGTCCAGCAATTCGGCTGCCCGCGCGGCGTGTTCGGCCTGCACTTGGAGGTACAACTCGTGGACCAGATCATCCTTGGACGAGAAGTAGTAGTAGGCATTGCCAACGGAAACGCCCGCCTCTGCAGCGATGGCCCGCATGGTGGTCTTCTCGAAGCCGATCTCGCGGAACATGCGCAGTGCGGTGTCCGCCACCCGCTGCCTGGTGTGTTCGCCCTTGGCTGCCACCGGCGCCTCCAAATTCCTGAACGTGTTCAAAAACAGTGTGCCACAAGTAGTTGAACATGTTCAAACGTCCACGGGAATTGGTCTGCCTGCGCCAAGGAGCGATCCCGTTCAAGGCGATGCGAGAATTGCCCGAGTGCTAATACAACCGGCGGTCCACAGCTGGTCGCCGGCCAACCACTCCCGAACGGACACCGTCATGTCTTCTTCTTCCGGCCACAGTGCCATGCCCGATGCCGCCCTCCCGCGGCCGGCCCACCAAGGTGCCAGCTTCGCCGCCATCGGTTCGCCCTACTTCGGGATCATGCTGGCGACCATGGCCGTGGTGTTGATCCTCTCCAACATAGGAGCATCCAAGGGCGTCGCCTTCGGCCCCATCGTCACCGACGGTGGCTTTTTCCTCTTCCCCCTCGCATACATCCTGGGCGACGTCATCAGTGAGGTCTACGGCTTCAAGGTGGCCCGCAAGGCCATTCTCACGACCTTTGCGATGTCCGTCTTCGCCTCGCTCTGCTACTGGGTGGTCATTGCGCTGCCCGGCTTCGACGACGAGTACGGAGCCGCGAAGCAGTCCGCCTTGGAAGGCGCCCTGGGCCCTGTGCCGCAGATCGTCCTCGCCTCGCTGCTCGCCTTCCTGGCCGGGCAGACCATTAACTCCTGGATCCTGGTGCGCATGAAGGCAAGCACCGGTGAGAAGTCCCTGTGGGCCAGGCTCATGGGCTCCTCCGGCGCTGGGGAATTCGTGGACACGCTGATCTTCTGCAGCATCGCCGCGTCCGTCATCGGCATCACTGACTTCGGCAGCTTCGTGAATTACGTGCTTGTGGGGTTCGTGTACAAGACTTTGGTTGAGTTCCTTTTCGTCCCCGTTACCTCGCTGGCCATCAACTGGGTCAAGAGGCGCGAACCCAGTTACGGCCTCGCAACCCCGCCCGCGGCAGCGGTGACGAACGCCGCGTAGCTGCCGCCCGGCGTCGTGCGTTCCGGCTGTCTGGTTCCGGGACGCCGGAACGGTGCGGGATCGCCGGAAGGAACCGGCGACCTGGTCCCGTTCCGGCGATTTTGGCCCTGGGGCGGCCGGGCTACCGTTGGAGTGCGGCTAGGACACGGGCTTTGAACTCCTGTTCGCGGAAGAGGTCGGCCCATTTCACGCGCAGGAAGGTCCAGCCGTTCTCGGTGAGTGCATTCTCCCGCTGCCGTTCCTGGAACAGCACCTCGGGCGTCGGCTTGTAATCGAAGTACTTGGTTTTCCCGTCGAATTCGAGGGCCACCTTCTTTTCCTTCCAGGCGAAATCCAGGCGGTACTGGCCTGCCCCCGTGGCTACGGGGACTTGGGGCTCCGGCAGCGGAAGCTTCAGCCGTGTCAGGAGTTCGCGGGTGAGCGTCTCACCGGCTGACTCCGACCGTGGTTCTGCTTGGGTGAGTGCGAGCCGGAGGGTACGGATCCCGCGGCGTCCCTGCAGGCCGTCAGCCATGCTTTCCATCAGCGCTTTGTCTGCACCGAGCCGGAGGGCGTGGTCCATCAGCACGAGCGCCTGGCGGTAGGTCAGCATCATGGCGCAATCCACTGCCGTCCGCTCAAGCGAGGTCACCCGGAGGCCGCCGCGAATCACCACCTCCGCCTCGGTCCAGGGCCGGGTATGGCCGCAGACATCCTTACCGAGCCGCTCGCTTGAGGGGTTTCCTGGCAGTAGAAGGTGGATCAGGTTATCGACATCCCATAGATACAAACCGTGCAGCCGGGCCGCCGATGTGTGGCTGTACACATAGCCGCCCCGTGAGGTGGTCAGCGTCCCATGGGCATGGGCGTGAATCAACTGCCTGCTGCGAACAGGCCGCGACTGCTTATCCCAGAGCTCGGCGCGGATGTAGCAGCCGTGGCGAAGGCGGACAAGCTTCCGGTTGAGCACCAGGGTCTTGATGGCCCGTCCGTTGAGGCCCTCCTCGTGCAGTTGCCCCGTTCGCCACAGGTTGCCGGTGCTCGGAAGTGCAAGGAGGCGGACTGGCTGTGGTGTCATCCCCACAGGATCCTGCCGCTGCGGCACCGCCGGAAGGCGCCGCCGTCGTTATGTGTAAAACGTCCTGCGGCGCGGGCTCGCCGGAACCCGTCGAACTCGCCGCAACCTTCCGGCGATCCGGCAGCTTTCCGGCGAGTTTGACGGCGGGCGCCGGCTTAGCCCTTCAGCGCACCGTCCAGCAGTGCCCGCAGTTCCGTGAAGTGCCGCTCGGTGGCCTCGGGGTGGAACGCGGAGGTGTCCGCCATGGTGTAGCCATGCGGAGCGCCCTCGTAGATTTCATTGGACGCCTCAAGACCCGCGTTCTTGAGCGTTTCACCCAGCTGCGCGACGGCCTCCGGGGCCATGCTCCGGTCGTGGTCCGCATGGCCGAAGACGAACCGGGCCCTTGCGTCCTTGAGCCCCAGGTGCGGGCTGTCCGGCTCGTCGGTGACGAGGCCGCCCGCGTGGAAGCCGCCGCAAGCTGCCACCTGGTCGGGGTGGGAGGTGGCGGTGCGGACGGCGAGCCGGGCCCCCATGCAGTAGCCGGTGGTTCCGATGGGGCCGGGTGCAACGCCGTCGAGCTCCCGGAGCGCGGAAACCCAGGCGTCGATGTCCGGCAGCGCCTTGTCCGAGGTCAGCCGGCCCACCCTGGGGAAGGCGGCCTTGCCGGCTGCCTCCCGGCCTTCCTGGCTGGTCATGTCCCCGGCGGGGGCCAGCTCCCCAGCCGTTCCTTCCCGGTAGAAAACGTTCGGTGCCAGCACCACGTAGCCCCAGTCGGCGATGCGCTGGGCCATCTCCTGGATTCGGGGACGCAGGCCGAAGGCATCCATGTAGAAGATGACGCCCGGGAAAGGGCCGGTTCCGTTGGTCGGGCGGGCTACCAAGGCCTCGGCGGCACCGTCAGCGGCAGGGATTTCGATGGATTCGATAGGCATGGGGCCACCCTACCGGAGGCACCCGGAAGCGGCTCTCAGGAGTAGTACCGGCCCAGGGTCTCGGCCTTGAAGTCGAAGAACGTGCCGGACTCGATGGCCAGCCGGGCATCGTCCACCATTTTCACCACGAACCGCTCGTTGTGGATGGAGATGAGGGTGGCGGACACCATTTCCTTGGCCTTGAACAGGTGGTGGATGTAGGCGCGGGAGTAGTTGGCGCAGGCGTAGCAGTCACAGCCCTCCTGGAGCGGGCCGAAATCGCGTTTGTACTTGGCTCCGGAGAGGTTGAATCGGCCCTCCGGGGTGTAGAAGGCGGAGTTACGTGCCACGCGGGTGGGGGAGACGCAGTCGAAGGTGTCGGCGCCGTTTTCGATGGCGGTGAAGATGTCGTCCGGCTCGGAGATGCCCAGCAGGTGCCGCGGCTTGTCCTCCGGCAGTTCCTCATTGCACCAGCGCACGATGGTGCCGAGGTTTTCCTTCTCCAGCGCACCGCCGATCCCGAACCCGTCGAACGGCATGGCGCCCAGATCACGGCACGCCTTTCGGCGCAGGTCCTCGTACTGGGCGCCCTGGATCACGCCGAACAACGCCTGGTACGGCTTGCCGGTCCGTTCCTCCGTCAGGCGGAAGTGCTCCTCAAGGCACCGCTCCGCCCAGAGCCGGGTCCGCTCCAGCGACTCCTCCTGGTAGCGCCGAGAGTTCTGCAGCGTGGTGAGCTCGTCGAACGCGAACATGATGTCCGCACCGATCTGGTGCTGGACCTGCATGGAAATCTCGGGGGAGAACCGGTGCCGGTCCCCGTTCAGGTGGGACTTGAACCAGACCCCGTCATCGTCGATGTGTGCCAGGCGTTCCTTGCCGGGGGCTACGGCGTCATCCGGGCCGGAGGCGTCCACGGACTTCATGTCGATGACCTTCTTGAACCCGGAGCCCAGGCTCATCACCTGGAATCCGCCGGAGTCCGTGAATGTGGGGCCGGGCCAGTTCATGAATGCGCCGAGGCCGCCGGCTTCGTCAAGGATGTCAGGTCCCGGCTGCAGGTAGAGGTGGTAGGCGTTGGCCAGCAGTGCCTGCGCGCCAAGGTCCGCCATGGATTCCGGGAGGACGGACTTCACCGTTGCCTTGGTCCCGACGGCGATGAACGCCGGCGTCTGGATCTCACCGTGCGGGGTGGTGATGGTGCCGGTGCGGCCCAGGAACTCCCCGCCGTTTTCGGCCTCCTGCGCCTGGGAGGGCGGGCAGGACTCCGCCAGGCGCGTGCCCACCGTGAAGGAAAACTGTGAACGGGTATCCGGCAGGGCGAAGGCAGGGTTGGCTGGCACCGTACCAGTGTGCCAGCAAAGCGCACGGCGCCAGTAAACCCGGCCCCAGTAAACCCCGGGACCGGTTAGCTCAGCTGGCCGGTTCCGAGGCCGGGTAGTTCGAAGCCCGCCAGGAATCCCAGGACTGCCGGATGGCGTCGAAAGCCCCTGCCCCAAGGTCGTAGGTGGAAGCGACAATCAGCGAGCCCTCGCCCTCCGCGCGGACGTCCTTGATGGCCGGGTGGTCGGCGACCACCAGCAGCCCCTCGCCGTGCTCCGCGTAGCTGTGCACCGTGAGGCCCACCTGGTGGCTGGTGCGGTACCAGACCTTGCCGCTGATCTCCTCGCCCGTGCCCAGCGTCACCTGGTACGGCTCACCCGCCGCCGGGAGGTCGGCGAGCCCCAGCTTCTCGATGGCTGAGCCGTTTCCCTCGGTCAAGTGCAGGAACAGGGTATGCCGCTTGCCGTGCGGGTGCCGTTCCAGGGCGAAGCGGAGCTGCTGCAGGAACGTCAGCCAGCCCTGCGTGATGTCCTCGTCCCAGGCAGCCCACTCGGAGTCATGGTCCACGGCGGAGCGGGTGACACTGACCCGGGTGCCACCGGCCTCCGGGTGGAGCTCAAACGTGTCCCCGCCGTGCACGGTAAGGCTGGTGTGGTCCGGTGCTTCCTGCACATCGCTGGAGAAGTAGATCTCCTTAATCTCGGACTCGAGGTCCTCGGACTGCCAGCCATGCCACTGGGCCACCTTGGACGGTTCACGCAGCATGGTCCAGACCTGCGGCGCGTCGGCGTTGATCACTACGCTGAGATTGTTGGTCATAGCCCCGAATGTACGCCCCGGAAACTGCCCCGGGTAGGGGCAATTTCCCCGTCAGGCAGATGCCCGGAAGCTCAGGAGCGGACGGCCTCCAGCTCGTTGCTGATGCGCCGTTCCAGCTCCGACATCCCGATGGTTTCCGAGCCGCCGTGCGCCCGCAGGAAGAGCAGGGACTCCAGCCGCAGCAGCCGCCATTCGCGCTCGGCGTCATGGTTGGAGTTATCGATGGAGCGGAAGATTTCCTTGTCGTACAGGTTGGGTTCGTTGAGCGAGCGCTGCCGCACCTTGGCGGCCATGCGCGCCTTGAACGGGTCCGTTTCCTGGTTCTCCGGCGTGCGGATCAGCTTCTCGTAAACCTCGGCGCGTTTGTCCTGGCCGTCCTGCCGGCAGATGTAGCTGGCCAGCGCCAGGGACGCCTCCACAGAGGTCCACCGGCCGGGGTTCCCGTCATAGGGCAGCACGGTCAAAAGGTCAGCCACGGACAGTGCGCCGTCGGCGTCCTTGAGGGTGATGAACAGTTCGTGCGCCAGGTCGCTGAGGTCCTTCAGGCAGCTTCCGGACTTGAAGTTCACGCCCTTGGACAGCCGGTCGGTCAGGAGCAGGACGCCCTCTGCGTCCGGGTGCGCCTCGGCGGCGGCTTCCACCACGGACTCGGGGGTGCCGGAAGGGGCCGGGATGAGCGCGAGTTCCTCCTCGCTGGGCCCGGTCACTGCGGGCGGCAGCGGCGGGAGGGGAGGCACGACGACGGCGGGGGAAACGGCGATCGGCCCGGTTCCGGGGCCGGGCTGCTCCTGCCGTCCGTCCTTGGGCGCGGCGGCTTCCGCCGGCGGGGTGGGCTCCGGAAGGTTTGCCGACAGCGGAAGCTGTGTGACGTCGTCGTGCGCTCCGTCCACCACCGTGACCACGGTGCCGATGGCCACCCGCAGCGTTCCGCCGCCGGAAAGGCTTGCCAGCACCAGTGCCGGGGAGCCGAAGTCGTCGTGCTCAAGCTCCACCTGGTCGATTTCGGCAGTGCGCCGGCCGTCGGGGAGGAGGATGTGGCTGCCGGTGGTCAGAGATCCAGCCTGCTGTTCACTGTGGTGCCTGGCGGCTGGTGATTCGGTCATGGGAGTCCTTAAGTTCTCTTGCGGTCCGCCCTACAGTCTACAAAGGCGGGCGCCTAAAACCGGGGACCCCCACGTCCCGGCGGGGTGCCTAGAAGCCCACGCCTGCGAACGCCAGGGCCTGCCGGATGAGGCCGCCGCGGCCGCCGGAAAATTCCATCTGGACGCCCGGGCTGAGGACTTCCTCGGGGGTCATCCAGGTCAGTTCCAGGGCGTCCTGGCGGGGCTCGCACTCGCCCGTCACCGGGATGACGTAGGCCAGCGACACGGCGTGTTGCCGCTCGTCCGTGAACCCTGTCTGGGAGGGCGCGGGGAAGTATTCGGCCACAGTGAACGGCACGGGGCTCAACGGCAGCTGCGGGAACGCCAGCGGACCCAGGTCCTTTTCCATGTGGCGCAACAGGGCGGCGCGGATGGTTTCGCGGTAGATGACCCGGCCGGACACCAGGGAACGCACCATGGTCCCGTCCGAATCCGCCTGCAGCAGCGTGCCCACCTCGTTGACGTACCCCAGCGGATCCAGCCTGACCGGTACGGCTTCCACGTACACCATGGGCAGCCGCCCCCGCGCCTCAAAGAGGTCTTCTTCAGAGAGCCAGCCGGGATTCGGGTCAGGTGTGCGCACGTTCATGCTTAAGTTCTACCCCATGGGGCGTCGCTGGGAGATCCACACCGTGGCGGGCGCGTTGGGGCTGCCCGCGTCGGGATTAGCCACGTGGAGGGTGCTCCCAAACGCCTCTTCGGTGAGGCTGGCGGTGAAACCGGCCGCGGTGAGTCGGTCCCGCAACGGTTCCAGGCCGCCGTCGTATTCAAAGCCCAAACCCGAGCGGGGTGCCCCTGCTGCCGGACGCACCAGGAGGACGCCGCCGTTCTTGGCCGTGAAGTCCGCAGTTTCGTCGTTGTCGGGGACGGGACGGGGGCGGGCGCCCACATGCAGCAGCGTGCGGACGGCTCCCTCCGGGTCCGCCGTGTACCAGACCGCGACGACGGCCAGGGCGGGGTCGGCGTCAGCGCACTGGGCGGCGTGGGCTGCTTTGTCGGCCATGAAACTGAAGCCGTCGGGGGCGCTGATCCGGCACGTTTCGCCGTGGGCCGCCGTGACCAGCTCAGCAGGCCGCGTTCCTTCCCCCTGCACTCCATCCTCTTCCTGCGCGGACAGGTTGGTGCGGCGCGCGAATTCGGCGACGTCGCCCACCTCCACCGCGAATTCGGTGTGGCCGTCCTGCCCGGACCCGGCCTCCGCCCCGTGGAGCGCCAGCCGGCCCGACGCGGAATCGAAAACCTGCCAGCCGCCGTCGTCCTCTGTCTGCACCATCCCCAGAGCGGTGAGGAACTGCTTCCAGGAGTCAGTGCGTGAGGTGAAGTGGACGGGGCGGACTCGAAGCATGGCGTTGTCCTTCGGGCTGGGGGACGGTCTGTAGGGCCATAATGCCACCTGAAGATCCGGTGCACACGGGGCTTGTGACCTGCCATTCCACAGGCAGAATTAGGCCATGGCCGATGACCTTGAGGAATTGCTGGTGCCGGATGCCGCTGCCTGGCGCGCCTGGCTGGAGGAAAACCACAGCACCAGCCCGGGCGTGTGGCTGGTCCTGCACAAGAAGGGCGGGACGGTGACGGGCCTGGACTACGCGGCCGCACTGGACGAGGCACTGTGCTTCGGCTGGATTGACGGTCAGGGCCGGCGCCGCGATGACGAAAGCGTGTTCCAGCGGATGACCCCGCGCCGCCCCCGCAGCATCTGGTCCGCACGGAACGTGGGGCACGTCGCCCGGCTGGAAGAGGCCGGCAAGATGACCGACGCCGGCCGGGCGGCAGTGGAGGCGGCCAAGGCGGACGGCCGCTGGGAAGCGGCCTACGGCGGGCAGGCCGATGTGCAGGTTCCCGAGGACCTGGCCGCCGCCATCGCTGCAAACCCGGCCGCCCAGGCGATGTTCGATGTGCTCACCAAAACCAACCTGTTCTCCCTGGTGTACCGGACCAACTCGGCGAAGCAGGCCGCAACGCGGGAGCGCAGGATCACCGGTTTCGTTGAGATGCTGGCCCGCGGTGAGACGCCCTATCCGCAGAAGAGGCGGCCCGCCGGGCTGGACTAGGGGAGGCCTGCGGCGGTTACGGCCGCGGCAGCCTCCAGCGCCATCCATGCCTGCAGTTGGGTGGCGAGCTCGACGGCGGCCCCCGGCGGATACGTCGCGGCCGCCGGTTGGGCCGCATGCACCGAGAAAATGCTCCTGCCCTGCAGCCGCGCATTGGCCTCGCTGGGGCCAACAGGGCGGCGGCCGGACCAGAACGCCTCAGCAGTGTCCGTCACCAACCGGGCGGCCGTGGCACGGGTGGCCTGGGGAAGCCGGGTATCCGCTGCGGCAAGGGCCAGGTAACGGCAGAGGATCCCGGTGAAGAGGCCGCCGTCGCCGGTTCCCTCGCAGCGGAGCACCGAGCGCTGGGCTGAACTGCCGTCCGGGCCGGCAGGAACCGTCAGCAGCCGCTCCACCGCGTCCACCAGGACGGCCGCCCTGGCCAGGTTCGCTTCGCCGCCCAGCTCCAGGAGCGCGCCCAGCACCGGGCCCTGGTTGTAGGTGTACACCGCCCGTTCCACCACCACGTCGCCGGCCGGGTTGAGGCGGACGCCGTCCAGGTAGAGGCCCTGCCCGGCGTCGAACAGGGTTGCATCCAGCCAGTCCAGCAGCGCCTGTGCCTTGATCGGCTGGCCCGTGCGGGCATAGAACAGTGCCACCGGCGCCGTGGCGGGGGTGTTCTTGAAGTCCCGCTTCTTGCTCCAGAACGTGCCGCCGCCCAGGTCGTCGGTGCAGGCCGCGTCGAACTGCAGCGCCAGCGACGCGCGGACTTTGGCGTTGCGGCGGCGGCCGGGGCGCCGTGTCTCCTCGGCCAGCCGGTCCAGCCGCAGGGTGGCCAGGGCAAGCCAGGCCATGTCGTCGTAATAGCTGTTCACAAAGGTCAGGGCGTTGCGGAGCCTGATGCCCGTCACCAGCCGCGAGGCCAGGTGGCCTGCGCTGGGCCGGTCCGGGCCGTCGAACCGGGCCGCGGGGGTCGCTCCGCTACCCAGTTCCCTCCTGCCGGTGTCCACCAGGCAGTCCACGTAATGCGCCTGCCACCAGTAGTGCCACGGGAGCGCCATAGCGGCGGCAGGCCGGGCCCGCCGGAGCAACGCGGACCACCGGCTGCCCAAATGGGCGGCTTGATCCTGTTGTTCCTGCTGGGCCTGCCGGTCCGGGTGCCTGCCCTGCCACAGCACCGCACCCAGGTGGGTGCCGGGGAGGAACAGCAGCTTGTGGCCGAACAGGGCGGTGACGGAGCGGGCCGCATGGTTTGCCCTGTCTGGCCAGGCGGTCATGGAGGTGCTGCTGGACGTCATGCCGTCCACCCTAACCGTGCCGACGGGGAGGCCAAGGCAGCGGGGCCTGTGCGAAGGGTGCGGCCCCGGGCGATTTCAGTTAACATTCATTAACTGTTGCTCGAGGCCGCGCCGCGGCATGGGGACACGCATCAAGGAGGATGTATGGACATCAAAGGCAGCGTCGCACTGGTGACAGGCGGTGCGTCCGGGCTGGGAGCGGCCACCGCACGGAGATTGTTCGACGGCGGCGCCTCGGTGGTGCTCGTCGACCTGCCGTCCTCGAACGGGCAGGCAATGGCGGACGAACTCAACGGCCGCGCCGAAGCCGGCCAATCCGCCGTCTTCGCCCCGGCGGACGTGACCAGCGAGGCTGACGTGCGGGCCGCCGTCGGGACCGCCGCGGGGCTGGGCCCGCTCCGGATCGTGGTGAACTGCGCCGGGATCGCCACCCCCGGCAAGGTGCTGGGACGCGACGGCGTGGTGCCCCTGGACACATTCAGCCGCGTCATCCAGGTGAACCTGGTGGGCACGTTCAACGTCCTGCGGCTGGCCGCCGAAGCCATGGTGGCCACCGAGCCCGCCGCCACCCCGCTGGGCGGCCCCGAACGCGGTGTCATCATCAACACGGCCTCCGTGGCGGCTTTCGACGGGCAGATCGGCCAGCCCGCCTACTCCGCGTCCAAGGGTGCGGTGGCGGCGATGACCTTGCCCATCGCCCGGGAGCTGGCGCGATCGCTGGTCAGGGTGGTCACCATTGCTCCGGGCATCTTCGAGACACCCATGATGGCCGGGCTGCCGCAGGAAGCGCAGGATTCACTCGGCGCCCAGGTCCCGCACCCTTCCCGGCTGGGCAAGCCGGAGGAATACGCCAACCTGGTGGCGCACATCGTGGACAATGCCATGTTGAACGGCGAAACCATCCGCTTGGACGGTGCCATCAGGATGGGACCGAAATGAGCGCCCCGGACCTTTCGCTGTTGCCGGCCGCGGACTTCTTCGCGGTGGAATCGATGCTGGGCCAGGCCGAACGGAACAAGCTGGCCGAGCTGCGGGACTTCCTGGCGGCCGAGGTTGCCCCTTACGCCGGGGACTGGTGGAACAAGGCCGAGTTTCCGGCGCACATCCTGCCCAAGCTGGCCGCCCTGGAACTGAGCACGCCCGTGCACCGCGGCTACAGCCACCTCTTCGCCGGACTGGTCATCGCGGAGATAACCCGGGTGGACACATCCCTGGCCACCTTCTTCCTGGTCCATCACGACCTCTTTGTGGAATCCCTCCACACCTTCGGCACCGAGGACCAGAAGGAGCGGTTGCTCGCTGACGCGTCGGAGTTGCGCACCACCGGTGCCTTCGCGCTCACCGAACCCCTGCACGGGTCCGACGTGGCCGGCGGCATGGAGACGCGTGCCAGGCGGGTTTCGTCGATGACAGGAGAAGCGGACGACGACGGCGACGCCTGGGTGCTCAACGGTGCCAAGCGCTGGATCGGCAACGGGACGTTCTGCGACTACATGCTGGTATGGGCCCGGGACGAGGCGGACGGCGCGGTCCGGGGCTTCATTGTCGACGCCACTTTGCCGGGGGTCAGCCGGAGCAGGATCGAGAACAAGATCGCCCTGCGCACGGTGCAGAACGCGAACATTGAGTTCCGCGACGTCCTGGTGCCGGAAGCGGACCGCTTTGCCCGCATCAACAGCTTCGTGGACACCAAGGAACTGCTCCGCAGCTCCCGGATCATGGTGGCCTGGCAAGCGGTGGGCCAGCAGCTGGCAGCGTTCGACGTTGCCCGGCAGTACGCGGTGGAACGCCACCAGTTCGGCCGGCCGCTGGCCCATTTCCAGCTGATCCAGCAGCAGCTGGTGACCATGCTGGGCAACGCGGTGGCCAGCATGTCCATGATGGCCGGGATCGCCAGGCTGCAGGACCAGGACGCCGCCGACATGCCGCAGGTGGCCCTGGCCAAGTCCTACCTCAGTGCCCGGATGCGCGAAACCGTGGCGCTGGGCCGGTCGATTTTGGGCGGAAACGGCATCGTCACCGACTACCGGATGGCCAAGATCTTCGCCGACGCAGAGGCCATCTACACCTACGAGGGGTCATTCGAGGTCAACACCCTGATCGTGGGCCGGGCCATCACGGGCATTTCGGCCATTTCCTGAGCTTCCCCCGGCGCTAGGCGGGATAGGGCTGCTTCTCGCCGGCCTCCACCCGCACGTCCAGGCTGTTGTTCTTCACGGGCATGGGGCAGGTGCCGAAGGGGGTGAAGGCGCTGGGGTAGTTGATGACCCGGTTGAAATCGAGGACCACGGAACCGTCGGGCCGCGGCCTGGAGAGGGAAAGCTTCCGCCAGTCACCTGTGGTGTCCCCGTTGGTTTCGTCGTGGAACGTGACGGTCAGGGCGCCGAGTTTCTCTTCCTCCGCCTGCAGCCGGAACTCGTGGCTGCTGCCGGGCAGGCTGAAGACTACCTCGCCCACGCTGCGGTGCACGCCGTCCACCAATGGGTTCGCGGTGCCGATCGGTACGTCCACCGGCGCAGGGTAGGGCTCAAACCGGCCCGTCACTTCCCATTCCGGGTTGTAGGGGTAAGTGGGGACGGCGTCGAATTCCGTGAAGACCGGTGAGGTGTTGTCCCGGGTGCGGATGGCGTACCGCCCGCCGCGCATGGCCAGTTCCACCACCACCTGGTCCCCGTCCGGGCCGCCGAACTGCACCCACATCAGCGACTCCTCGTCCGCGAGGACGGCGGACACGGTGCCGTCCACCCGTTCGCCCGTCTCCACCAGCGTGAGCCCGTCTGAAGGGACCGCGGTGAGGAACGCCGTCGTGCCCTTTGCGTCAGTGGACCACAACCCCGGGGCGAGGTCGACGGCGGCGGGGGAGTCCCCGAGCCACTGGAAGGAGGTGAGGGTGAGCCAGCCATGGGGCGAGGCCATGGCCTTGTCCCGGTTGGTGCGGAAACGATGCCAGCGCTCCACTTTCGCGGCTGGGGCGGTGGCAGTTGGTGCTGCGGCAGTTGAAGTTGGGGCGGCTGGGGTGGTGGCCATGGTTCCTTCCGTTGCGTGTGCTCCCGCTACAACCGCATGAATGGCGTGTTCATTCCGTACCAAGTCCTCTTGTTCCATGTGGTGCGGAGAGTAGCGTTCTGCCATGAAGATCGCAGTTCTTGGCACGGGCACAGTAGGGCGCACGCTGGCAGCCGCGTTCAGCGCGTTGGGGCACCAGGTGGTTTTGGGCACGCGGGATCCTGTCGAAACCGCCGGCCGGACCAGCCCGGATCCCATGGGCGGGCCGCCATTCAAGGAATGGCAGGCAGGGCACGGCGATATCCTGCTGGGCACCTTCGCGGACGCTGCGGGTGACAGTGAGCTGGTGGTCAATGCCACGAACGGCGCCGCATCCCTTGCGGCCCTGGGCGCGGCAGGCGCCGCACGGCTGGCGGGAAAAGTCCTGGTGGACGTGTCCAACCCGCTCGACTTCTCGCAGGGGATGCCGCCGGTGCTGAACCCGGTCAACACGGAAAGCCTGGCTGAGCGGATCCAACAGGCGTTTCCCCTGGCCAGGGTGGTGAAGACGCTCAACACCATGAATGCCGGACTGATGGTGGATCCGCGCCGGCTGGCGGATGGAGACCATTCAGTGTTCGTCTCCGGCGACGACGCCGAAGCCAAAAAGGTTGTCACCGGCCTGCTGGAATCGCTGGGCCACCGGGACATCATCGACCTGGGCGACATCACCACGGCCCGCGGCGCCGAGATGGTGCTGCCGCTCTGGCTGCGGTTGTTCGGCGCGCTGGGGACCCCTGATTTCAACTTCAAAGTCATCCGCCGGGTTTGAATGGGGAGGTGGACATCCTTGGCGGAGTGAATCGGGAGTGGCTGGCGGCGCTCACCTGGATAGCCGCCGCGGCTGCCGGCGCGGGCGTGCTGGTGTGGCGGCGAAGAAGAGTGGACCTCGCGGCGCTCGCCGCCGTCGTCGTCTTTATGGCAGTCAACATCGGTGCCGGCATCTACGTCCTGAACCACCTGGCGGACGGCCGCTGGGGCGGGGATGCGCAGGCCAAGCTCGCTCCGCCGTCGCTGTCCGGGACCCCTGTGGTGGGCCAGTTCCTGGAGCCCCTTGAGAGAGCGATGGCCGGAATGGCCGGCAGCGTCAACGACTTCATCGACTTCCAGGCCGCACTGCCTGTTGCACTGGGCTTCTTCGCGGCCGCAGGCTGGGCGCTGGCCGTTTCCGTCCCGCTGGCGCTGGCAGCCGCAGCAGTGCAGGCCCGGCTTGCACGCCGCCGGAAGGCCGAGGCTGTCGCATGGCAGGACGAGGTGGAAAAACTACGCAGGGAACTCGAAGCCGTCAAACGCCACGTGGGTATCACGACATCTTTTGAGACGGATTCCACTGCCGCGCAGGAGCGGGGGTAGCATCTTTAGCTAGTAACGTGGCTCACAGTATCCAGCGCAGTGTACGAGCCAAGTCCGAACCCCTCGAAAGATTGTTTCAATGGCTCACACTGCAACACCCCCCGAAACCGATCTTGCCTCCGAACTGCGCGCGGACGTCCGGCGCGTCTCCACGCTGCTGGGCGAGTCCCTGGTCCGCCAGCACGGGCCGGAGCTCCTGGACCTCGTGGAGCAGGTCCGGCTCCTGACCAAGGAATCCAAGGAAGCGGCGCGGGGCGGTGCGCACGCCACCGGTCCCTGGAGCGCGCACGACGTCGTTGCCCAGGTCCGTGAACTCCTCGGCTCCCTGCCCATCGAGCAGGCAACCGACCTGGTCCGTGCCTTCGCGTTCTACTTCCACCTGGCCAACGCCGCAGAACAGGTCCACCGCGTCCGCGGCCTGCGGACCCGCGCCGAAAAGGACGGCTGGCTGGCCAAGACCGTGGCGGACATCGCCGCGCAGGCCGGACCCGACGTCCTGCAGGAAGTGGTCAACGGCCTGGATGTGCGCCCCATCTTCACGGCACACCCCACCGAAGCCTCCCGCCGCTCGGTCCTGGACAAGATCCGCAAGCTCTCCGACGTCCTGTCCCAGTCCACCGCGGAAGGGTCCACGGCCCGGCGCCGGCAGGACCGGCAGCTGGCGGAGATCATCGACCAGATGTGGCAGACGGATGAGCTGCGCCAGGTCCGCCCCACCCCGGTCGATGAGGCCCGGAACGCCATTTACTACCTGGGCGGCATCCTCACCGATGCCATGCCCGAAATGCTGTCCGAACTCTCAGAGCTGTTGGGCGAGCACGGCGTCACCCTTGCCTCCAAGGACGCCCCCATCCGGTTCGGCTCCTGGATCGGCGGTGACCGCGACGGCAACCCGAACGTCACCGCGGCCGTGACCCGGGAAATCCTGCAGATCCAGAACCAGAGTGCCATCCGGATCAGCATTGGGATGATCGACGAACTGATCTCCATCCTCTCCAACTCCACTGCACTGGCAGGCGCGGACGAATCGCTGCTGAAGTCCATCGACGAGGACCTGCAGAAGCTCCCCGGCCTGGACAAGCGCGTCCTGGAGCTGAACGCCCAGGAGCCCTACCGGCTCAAGCTCACCTGCATCAAGGCCAAGCTCATCAACACCGGCAAACGCGTGGCTGCGAACTCCAACCACGAACACGGCCGTGACTACAGCGGCACGGACGAACTGCTGGCAGACCTGCACCTGCTGGAGCTGTCGCTCCGCAACCACTCCGCAGCGCTGGCTGCCGACGGTTCCCTGGCCCGGGTGCGCCGCGCCATCGCCTCCTTCGGCCTGCACCTGGCCACGCTGGACATCCGCGAGCATGCAGACCACCACCACGACGCCGTGGGGCAGTTGATGGACCGGATCGGCGGCCCTGGGCTGCGCTACGCCGAGCTGAGCCGCGAGGAACGCTTTGAGGTGCTTGGCTCCGAGCTGGCCTCCCGCCGTCCGCTGTCCGGCCACCCCATCAAGCTCGACGGTGCCGCCGACGGCACGTACGACGTCTTCCGGGAGATCCGCCGCGCCCTGCGCCTGTACGGCCCGGACGTCATCGAGACCTACATCATCTCCATGACCCGCGGTGCCGACGACGTCCTGGCCGCCGCCGTACTGGCCCGCGAGGCCGGACTCATCAACCTTTTCGGTGACAAGCCCTACGCCAAGCTCGGCTTCGCGCCGCTGCTGGAGACCGTGGAGGAACTGCGGGCCTCCGCCGAGATCATTGACCAGTTGCTCTCCGATCCCTCATACCGCGAACTGGTGCGGCTGCGCGGGGACGTCCAGGAAGTGATGCTGGGCTACTCGGACTCCAACAAGGAATCCGGTGTGATGACCAGCCAGTGGGAAATCCACAAGACCCAGCGGAAGCTGCGTGATATCGCCGCCAAGCACGGTGTCCGCGTACGCCTGTTCCACGGCCGCGGCGGTTCCGTAGGCCGCGGCGGCGGACCCACCTACGATGCCATCCTGGCCCAGCCCAACGGTGTCCTGGAAGGCGAGATCAAGTTCACCGAGCAGGGTGAAGTCATCTCCGACAAGTACTCCCTGCCGGAGCTCGCCCGCGAAAACCTGGAGCTGTCGCTGGCCGCTGTGCTCCAGGGGTCCGCCCTGCACCGTGACCCGCGCACCTCAGAGGACCAGCGGGAACGCTACGGGCACGTCATGGAGGTGATCTCGGACGCCGCCTTTGACCGGTACCGGAAGCTGATCGACCATCCCGACCTGCCCGCCTACTTCATGGCCTCCACGCCTGTAGAGCAGCTGGGTTCCCTGAACATCGGTTCCCGCCCGTCCAAGCGCCCGGATTCGGGTTCCGGCCTGGGCGGCCTGCGCGCCATCCCGTGGGTGTTCGGCTGGACCCAGTCCCGGCAGATCGTGCCGGGCTGGTTCGGTGTGGGATCCGGTCTCAAGGCCGCCCGCGAGGCCGGCCACTCCGCCCAGCTGGTGGAAATGATGGACCACTGGCACTTCTTCCGCTCCGTGCTGTCCAACGTGGAGATGACACTTGCGAAGACGGACATGGACATCGCCGGCTACTACGTGTCCACCCTGGTCCCGGAGGAACTCCACCACCTCTTCCGGACCATCCGCGAGGAGTACGAGCTCACCGTGGCCGAGGTGCGAAAGCTCACCGGCGAGGACATCCTCCTGGACGCGCAGCCAACCCTGAAGCGCTCCCTGGAAATCCGCGACCAGTACCTGGACCCCATCAGCTACCTGCAGGTGGAACTGCTGCGCCGCATCCGGACAGAATCCGAAATCAGCGGGGCCGAACCCGACGAACGCCTCCAGCGGGCCATGCTCATCACCGTCAACGGCGTGGCAGCCGGCCTCCGCAACACCGGGTAACCCTCCAACCCGGCGTTTGGATAGGGTGGAGGGCATGCCTTCCTTCCAGACCCGCCTCAAGATCACCGGGCTTCGGCCGGGCAATCCGCCGGAGTCCGTCATGGACGCGGCGGTGGAGGCGCTGGGTACCCGACACCATGTGGAGGCGCACCAGCTCCAGCTCGCCGGAGGCGTGCCGCAGCTGAACCTGCGCTTCCTCGTGGAGGCGAGTGAATACAGCGGCGAGAACCGCCAGGCGGTGGAATCGGCAGCCATGATGCGCGACGCCGTCGAACGCGTTGCGCTGACGGGTGCACTGAGCGTGCTGCGGCGCAGCCGCGGCAAGTGGCTGCCCGTCTAGCCTGCGTCGGGGATGGGCTCGTCCTCCACCGGCGAGCGGTTGCCGCGCCGGCGGGTGACGATGATGCCCACGACGGCGCCGATCACCAGGCCCAGCGCCACGCCTATGAGGGAGCTGGCCCAGAACGGCAGCTTGGTGGTTGAACCGGTGAAGTACCCCAGGCCCACCAGCCAGCACGCCCACAGGACCGCTCCCAGACCGGCGCACAGGCCGAAGCCCCGGACCGAAACGTTGGCCACGCCAGACGCCGCCGAAGTGGCAAGCCGGCCGCCGGGGATGAACCGGGCGCCGATGATGGTTCCGTAGGTGGAGGACCGCCCCGCCTTGGCCAGCGCCGAATGAATGCCGGCATGGACGCGCCGGCCCCACTTCCAGCGGTCCAGCACATGGCTGAGGCGACGCCGGAAGAGATGGAACACCACCATGTCACCCAGCCAGGACGCCACGGCTGCGAGCACCAGCACCAGGAACACGTTGGCCCGACCGTCCGCGGACAGCGCGCCGCCGGTAATCACCACCATTTCGGACGGGATGGGCGGAAAAATGGCGTCGCCGATCACCATCGGGACGACCCATAAATAGAAGGTCGCTCCCCAGCTGTCGATGCTGCCGAAGTCCATTGCCACAACGTACCGCACTTGGGAAACTGGCGGCATGCGGATCTCTGTTCTGCAGGGCGACATTACGCAGCGGCGGGTGGACGTGGTGGTGAACGCCGCCAACGCGTCACTGCTCGGCGGCGGGGGAGTGGACGGAGCGCTGCACCGGGCCGCCGGGCCGGAGCTGCTGGCAGCGTGCAGAGAACTGCGGGAAAGCGCGTTGCCGCACGGCCTCCAAACCGGCGCCGCCGTGGCGACCCCCGCGTTCCAGCTGCCCGCCCGCTGGGTGGTGCACACAGTGGGGCCCAACCGGCATGCGGGCCAGACCAACCGTGCGCTCCTGGTGTCCTGCTTCAGCGAAAGCCTGCGGCTGGCCGACACTTTGGGTGCGCAGGAGATGGCCTTTCCCGCGGTGGGAGCCGGAGCCTACGGGTGGAGCGCGGCGGCTGTGGCGCAGGCAGCGCAGGACGCTGTGGCAGGGTTCCGGTCCTCGCACCCGGACAGCGGTCTGGAGCTGGTGGAGTTCGTACTGCACACCGCCGGGGTCGAGGCCGTGTTTAGGGAAGTGCTCGGGGTTTAAGGACGGGCCAGAAGTTTAGGGATGTGCCCGGACCGCTTCGCTGAGCTCCAGGCCGCTGCGGTACTCCACGGGCTCCCCCGAGATAGGGTCCACGAAACGGATGCCGCGGGCCAGGAGTTGGAGCGGCTTGGCGTAATCGTCCGGGGCCTTGTCCAGCAGGTCCGGGTAGAAGGCGTCGTTGACGATCCCCAGTCCCAGGGAAGCCATGTGGACGCGCAGTTGGTGGGTCTTGCCGGTGTGCGGTTCCAGCCGATACCGTGCCAGGCGGTGGGCACCCGAGGTTCCGGCCGCACCCACAGCCGTGCCGCCGTCGAACGTTTCCAGCCGCTCAATCCTGGTTTCAGCGTTCGGCTCGCCGTCGACGACTTCCGCCAGCAGGTAGCTGCGGGACTTGGTCATCCGGTTCCGGACCACCACGGGAAATTCGACGGCGGGGTATCCCGGCGCGGGCTCGGCGGCGGAAACGCACTCGTACTCTTTCTGCACCTGCCGTTTCTCGAACAGCACCTGGTACTTGCCGCGCGTTAGCGGATTGGTGGAGAAGAGCAGGACGCCGGCGGTCATGCGGTCCAGCCGATGCATGGGGATCAGGTCCGGCAGGTCCAGCTGGTTGCGCAGCCGGACCAGGGCGGACTCCTGGATGTAGGTGCCGCCCGGCGTGGTGGGCAGGAAATGTGGCTTGTCCACCACCAGCAGGTGCTCGTCCTGGTGCAGGATGCTGAGCTCCACCGGCAGGCGGGTTTCCGGGGGCAGCGTCCGGTAGTACCAGATGAAGGTGTGGTCCTCCAGCTTGGTGTGCCGGGTCAGCGGTACGCCGCCCTCGCCAACGATCTCGCCGGCGTCGAACCTGTCCTCGATGCCCTGCGGATCAATGTGGCCCCAACGGTGCATCATGTAGTCCATCGCGGTGTCCCACGGGCCCTCGTCCGGAAGGCGCAGGCGGGTGGCGTTGACGCCGTCGCGCACGGGGAGGGGGGATTGCATCACCGGTCCATTCTACCGGTGCCGAATATTGTCCTTCCTTTGAAGGCTCCCGTGACCGGTGCCTCCCCAAACCGCCGGAACGGTGCGGGGACGCCGTACCGTTCCCGGGGTTCCCGCACCGTTCCGGCGACCTCCGTGGGGAAGTTGTTCCCGGATCAGGCGATGGCGACGGCGGGCGCCTGGGTCAGTGAGCGCCGAAGCTGGGGTGCGGCGTCGAGTTTGTCCTGGGCGGCCCGCAGGGCCAGCACCGCGGTCTCCAGCTTCGCCGGCGGGAGCGTGAAGGGCAGCCGCAGGTTGCGTTCGAATGCGCCGCCGATCCCGAACCGGGGGCCTGCCGCCAGCCTGATGCCAAAGTCCGGCGCCAGCACGGTAAGCGCCGTGCTGATGGGTCCGGGAAGCCTGCACCACACGGACAGGCCGCCGGGAGGCGGCGTCACCTGCCACGTCGGGAGGTGCTCCGCGAGGAGGCCGAGCAGTGCGGAGCGGTTGCGGCGCAGCGTCTGCAGCAGTGCGGGCAGTGGTTCTTCCAGCGCCCGGACCAGGTGGGCAGCGGCCAGTTGCTCCATGACGGGGCCGCCAAGGTCCAGGGTGGTGCGGGCTGCGGCGAAGCGCTGGATCATCGGTTCCGATGCCCGGATCCAGCCGGTGCGCAGGCCGCCCCAGTGGGACTTGCTCAGCGATCCGATGGACACAACGGAGCTGCTGAACCCGGCAAGGGGAGTTGTGGCAACGCCGTCGAGGTTGAGGTCCCGGAGCGTCTCATCCGCCACCAGCACGGTTCCGGCCGCCGCGGCGGCGCGGGCCAGTCGGCGGCGCTGGGCATCAGGCATGATCATGCCCGTGGGGTTGTGGAAGTCCGGGACCACGTATGCAAGTTTTGGCTGTTGCTGCGCCATGGCGGATTCCAGTGCCGGCAGGTCCCAGCCGGACTCCGCGAACGCCACCGGTACGGGACGGCACCGGGCCGAGCGGACGGCATCCAGCGCATGGGGGTAGCTCGGGTGCTCCACCAGGATGCGGTCCTGCCGGTCGGCGAGGGTGCGGATGATGATGGTCAGGGCGTGCTGGGCGCCGGACGTCACCATGATCTGGCCTGGGTGGGTCGGCACTCCGGCTGCTGAATACCGGTCCGCCACCGCTTGGCGCAGCGGCAGCAGTCCCAGGGCGTCGTAGCCGAAGCCGGGGAGCAGGGCGGGAAGCTCGGTCAGGGCCGCGGCAAAGGCCCGGTGCACCACCTCGCCGCTCGCGGGCAGCGCGGAATATGCCAGGTCGATAAGTCCCCCAGGCGCAGCCAGCCCGGGCGCAGTGAGCCCGGGTGCGGTGAGCCCTGGCGCCGGGGGGACGGCGGACGGTGGCTGGGGACCGAAGAGTGCCGGGCCGAACGGAGTGAGTTCGGGAATGCGGGTTTTGCCCCGGCTCCCTTGCCCGCTGCTGAGGAACCCCTGCTCGCGGAGGGAGGCGTAGGCCGCGGTCACCGTGGTGCGGCTGACTGCCAGGGCATCGCACAGCGAACGCTCACTGGGCAGGGCAGTATCGAGCGGTATCCGACCATCCAGGATGAGCAGCCGCACCACGTCGGCCAGTTCACGGTAGGCCGGTCCCGTTCCGCTGTTCCAAGGGCCAAGGAGGCGGGATAAGGCGAGGGCGGTAAGGGCGGCGGCCATGTAGCCAGTATTTCAGACTGGATATGTAAACAAATGCCAGTTGGTTGCGAACATGGTTGCATGATGACCCGCAGACTGATCCAGCTCTTCACCGGCCTCGCCTTGTACGGCATCTCCCTGGCCATGTTCATCCGCGCCGGCCTGGGCCTGGATCCGTGGGACGTCTTCCACCAGGGGCTGGCCAACCGCACCGGGCTCAGTATTGGCCTGGTGGTCATCATCGTGAGTTTCCTGGTGTTGTTGCTGTGGATCCCGTTGCGGCAGATGCCTGGGTTCGGGACTTTGTGCAATGCCATCCTGGTCGGCGTCTTCGCGGACATCGGCCTGGCACTGCTCCCACCGGTGTCCCACCTGGCCGTCCAGATTGTGCTCCTCGCGGGGGCCGTACTGGTAAACGCCATCGCCTCGGCCTGTTACATCGGCGCCGGCTTTGGGCCGGGTGCCCGTGACGGTCTCATGACTGGCCTGGCCCGCCGGACCGGATGGACCGTAAGGATGTCCCGCACGCTCATCGAGGTGACCGTGCTGGCGGCCGGCTGGCTGCTGGGCGGTTCGGTGGGCGTGGGAACGGTGGTGTACGCGCTGGCCATTGGCCCCCTGGTGCACGTGCTGCTGCCGCGCTTCACCGTGAATCCCGCACCGCGGAAGACCAGCAGGGAAAGCAGCGCGGCGAACTGTTGACTGCCTTGAACGCAGAACGTCAGCCAGGCGCAGGCTGGCATTTCGGGCAGAAGTAGATGTCTCGTTCCTCTTCGCCATTGGGCTTGCCCAGAAGTCCTCGCCGGATGGGTGTACCGCACTTCAGGCACGGCTGGCGTTCCCGGCCATACACCCAGTAGCCGGGCCTGCCGGCCATCCTGCCCACCGGCATGCCACGGGTGTTGAGGATGGTGACCCGGCGTCCCGGGCCCAGGTTGACCTCCAGGAGCTGCTTGGCGTCGGTCATCATGGTCCGGACGTCCGGCACCTCGGAGACAGGCGTAGCAGGATGCACCCCTGAAAGGAAGCACGCTTCGCAGCGGTAGATGTTGCCGATGCCCGCGAGGTTCCGCTGGTCCAGGAGCGCTACTCCGATGGGGACTTCAGGGCGGGAGCGGATGCGGCGTTCTGCCTCGTCCAGGTCCCAGTCCGGGCCCAGGAGGTCCGGGCCGAGGAAGCCGACGATGGCGTCCTCGTTAGCGGTTGCCACCACCTCCACGATGCCAAGCGAAAAGCCGACGGCGTCTGCCACTGCCGTCCGCAGCACGCACCTGGCGGTAAAGCCTGGTTTCCGCCACCTGCCGCCGGGCGGATAGACCTGCCACGCGCCTTCCATCTTCAGGTGCGAATGGATGGTCAGTCTTTTGTCTTCCGGGCTGACCACCCGCATCAGCAGGTGCTTGCCGCGGGGGACAACCTCCTTCAGGGTCCAGCCGGCCAGGTTCAGCGTGGCGAACCGGGGCACGCGGAAATCCGACGCAATTAAAGTCTGTCCCGCCAGGGCCTCATGCAGTTGGTGGGCGGCCCGCCAGACGGAATCGCCCTCAGGCACGGATCCTCAGTCCCTTCGGGGTGGAGTAGGCGCCTGCCGAGCTCAGGGCAGCAGCGACCGGGGTGTCCAGGAGGTCGTGACCGTTTACCTTCTCCATGAACAGCTTGTCCACCGCTCCGCGGGTCACCACCCCCACCAGCGCGGTAGCCGCTGCCGCCAGCACGGCGTCGTCCTCGGTGAAGGCCAGCAGGGTCTTTCCGCCGCGCTCCACGTAGAGGACCAGCGCGCCGTCCACCAGCACCACCAGCGCCCCCGCTTTCCGGCCCGGCCGGTGCCCCGTGCCGGCGTCCTCCTGCAGCGCGGGCCAGGGCAGGCCGGCACCGTAGGGGTTGGCGGGATCGGTGGCGGCGAGGGCCAGGGCCACGGGTTCGGTCTTGGCCAGTTGGTTGTCCTCGGAGTAGGAGCGGAGCCGGTCCACGGTGGCGGGAACCGCGAACTGGGCGGCGCCCAGGTGCTCGATGAAGTAGCCGCGGCGGCACCGGCCTGCTTCCTCGAGCCGCGCCAGCACCTTGTACATGAGTCCGAAGCCGCCCATGATCTGTTCCGCCATGACCGAACCCCTGGTCACCACGCCGTAACGGTCCAGCAGGAGTTCGGCGGTGGCGCGGGCATGGATAGTGGGATCGAGTTCAGGCTCCGGAAGCGCTGACCAGCGGCCTGCCGCGGTGGAAAGAGAGGCGGTACCCTGCGGTCCGTACCGCCCGCCGGCCAGTCCGGGGGAGCCCATGAGGCCGGTGCCATGGGAACGGCCCAGGCGGCTCAGCCGAGGCGCCCTGGCACGCGGGGCACGGGCTACCTGCCGGTGCGCGGTGTGGCCACCGGCGATCAGGGCGCGGACGGGGGCGAAGGTGTCGCCGGTGATCCTCCCTGCCCACGCCAGATCCCAGAGTGCTGCCACCACCTCTTGGTCGCTCAGGACGGCGTCCATGCCGCTGGCCACCTCCGTCAGTTGCCGGAAGAAGTATCCGCCGCCGTTGTTGCGCAGATGGTCCAGGAGCCGCCGGCCCGCGTCCCCCGGCTCGAACTCGGGTGCGGGGTTGAGCGTCAGCTCAGCTGAGTCCGCCAGGTGCAGGCTGATCCAGCCGTCGTTGCCGGGCAGGGCGCCTGCGCCGGACCAGAGCACTTCACCGGCGGCCATGAGTTCGTCCAGCATGGCGGGCTGGTAGTTGGACACGCGGGTGGCCAACACCAGGGGCTCCCACGCCGACGCCGGGACGGGCACCCCCGAGAGCTGGTCAATGGCCGTGATGATGCCGTCCAGTCCGCGCAGCGAGGGCTGGCCGCGGCCACCGCCTGGCGTCCTGACATGCTGCCACGCGGGCAGGAAGCGTCCGTAGGCAGCGGCATCCACAGGCTCCACTTCCGCCCGCAGGGCAGCCAGGGAACGACGGCGGAGCTTGCGCAGCACCTCGGCGTCGCACCATTCACTGGCAATGGAGTGCGGGACATCCGGCGCGGGCGCCTCAGCGGGCGGAGCTATCTCGTCAGTTGGCTGCGCTGGTTCATCAACCGGCGCTGATTCAGGAGGTGCAGTTTCATCCAACGCTGACTCTGCAAGTGCGGCTGCCGTCGAGGTGACATGTGGCCGGAATTCACCCTCCACCACGCGGCCGTCCGCTGCCAGCCGTTTCAGCGCGGTTCCCACCACGGCCACGCCCAGGCCCAGCCGGGCGGCTGCTTCGGCAGCAGTGAAGGGACCATGCGTGCGTGCGTACCGGGAGACAAGATCGCCCAGGGGATCGGCAACCGGTTCGATGAACGCCAACGGCACACCCATGGGCAACGGAACGCCGATGGCATCCCGCAGACGCGCTGCATCTTCTACAGCGGCGAAACGCTCAACCCCGCCGATGTTGACCTTGATGGCGCGGTTGGAGCGCTGGAGGGCGGCGAGGTGCGCTGCCGCTTCTGCCACGGTGGCGGCCGGGGTTTCAGGGGCTGCGGTTTCGACGTGCCCGGTTTCGAACTGCCCGGCCTCGACGGCCCCGGTTTCGGCAGGTTCATCAACAGATTCAACCGCCGGGACGCCGCCCTGCAACCGCGCCGCGGTTTCTTCAGGGGCCAGCGGACCCAGCAGCCGCAGCAGGTCCGCGACGCCTTCCATTCCGCGCGCCCTGCGGTCCGGCGCCAGGCGCTGCAACTCACGCTCGGTGGCTTCGATGACCTTGGCATCCAGGAGTTCGCGCAGCTCCACCCGGCCCAGCAGCTCGTTCAGGAGGGTGGAGTCCAGGGCCAGGGCGGCGGCGCGCCGTTCCGCGAGCGGAGAATCGCCCTCGTAGAGGAACTGCGCCACGTAGCCGAAAAGCAGGGACTTGGCGAACGGTGAGGGCTGCTGCGTGGTGGTCTGCAGGATCCGCAGTTCCCGCCGTTCCACGGACGCGGCGATGTCCTTCAAAGCGGGCAAATCGTAGACGTCCTGCAGGCATTCGCGCACCGTTTCCAGGACGATGGGGAACGTGGGGTACTTCCGGGCCACGTCCAGCAGCTGGGCCGACCGCTGGCGCTGCTGCCACAGGGGCTGGCGTTTGCCTGGGGTCTGCCTGGGCAGCAGGAGCGCGCGGGCCGCACATTCCCGGAACCGCGACGCGAACAGGGCGCTGCCACCCACCTCCGCTGTGACGATCTGTTCCAGTTCCTCGGGATCAAAGAGGAACAGCTCGGCGCCGGGCGGCTCGTCTTCCATCATGGGCACCCGCAGCACGATCCCGTCGTCGGCCGCCATCGCCGAGCCGTCCAGCCCGTAGCGCTGGTGGAGCCGCTGCCCCACAGCCAGTGCCCACGGCGCGTGCACCGGCATGCCAAAGGGGCTGTGCAGGATCACGCGCCAGTCGCCGAGTTCGTCGTGGAACCGCTCCACCACCAGGGTGGTGTCGCTGGGGACCACCTCCGTGGCCTGTTTTTGCTCGGTGAGGTACTGGATGAGGTTGTTCGCCGCGAAGTCGTCCAGCCCGCTGGCCTTGCAGCGTTCGGCGGCGGGGCCGGCGTCGGAGGCCGAGAGCTCGCGGACAAAGGCGCCCAGCGCACGGCCCAGGTCCACTGGCCGCCCCAGGGAGTCACCCTTCCAGAACGGAAGCTTGCCGGGCTGCCCGAAGGCGGGGGAGACCAGGACACGGTCGTGCGTGATGTCCTCGATCTTCCAGCTGGTGGCACCCAGTGCGAAGACGTCGCCCACGCGGGACTCGTAGACCATTTCTTCGTCCAGTTCGCCCACGCGCCGGCCGCCTTTCGGAGCGCGGGCCGGTTTTCCGTCCTCCGCAGGGGAAGCCACGCCTTCCTGCTCGGTGCCGATGATGTAGACACCGAACAAGCCGCGGTCCGGGATGGTGCCGCCTGACGTGACTGCCAGGCGCTGGGCGCCGGGCCGGCCCTCGATGGTGCCGGCGTTGCGGTCCCAGATGATCCTAGGCCGCAGTTCAGCGAACTCATCGGACGGGTAGCGGCCCGCCAGAAGATCCAGCGTGGCCTCGAACGCTGAGCGGGGAAGCGAGGCAAAAGGGGCCGAGCGCCGGACGGTGCTGAACCATTCCTCCACATCGATGCTGCCCAGGGCGGTGGCGGCCACGGTCTGCTGGGCCAGGATGTCCAGTGGGTTGGCCGGGATGCTGAGCCGTTCGATCTTGCCGTCCAGCATTCGCTCCACGGTGATGGCGGTGTGGACAAGGTCTGCCCGGTGCTTGGGGAAAAGGACGCCCTGGGAGATCTCACCCACCTGGTGTCCGGCCCGGCCCACCCGCTGCAGCCCGCTGGCCACCGAAGGCGGCGACTCCACCTGCACCACCAGGTCCACTGCACCCATGTCGATCCCAAGTTCCAGGGATGATGTCGCCACCACACAGCGCAACCGCCCGGACTTCAGGTCGTCCTCGATGAGTGCGCGCTGGTCCTTGGAGACGGAACCGTGGTGGGCGCGCGCCAGGACGGGGTCCGCCCCCGCGGAGCTTCCGGCCTGGGCCATCATGTGGGCCGGCGTGGCGGTTGACGCGGGAACGCCCGACGCCGTTGCCTCCTGGGTGCCGGAGGCACCAGCGTGCCCTTCCGGAGTGGGATCGTCCCAGCCGCCGCCCACCGCAATCAGCTGGCGTTCGGCGTAGATTTCGTTGAGCCGGGCCGTCAGGCGCTCTGCCAGGCGCCGGGAGTTGGCGAAGACAATGGTGGACTGGTTTGCCAGCACCAGGTCGACGATCTTCTCCTCCACATGCGGCCAGATGGATGCCTGCGGCTGGAGCCCGGAGGCCGGCCCGGAATCAAACGCTCCCGCGGCACCCTGCAGGTCCGACATGTCCTCCACGGGTACGGAGACCGTCAGGTCCCAGTTCTTCCTGGCGGGCGGGGCCACGATTTCCACGGGGGCCGAACCGGCAAGGAACTGGGCCACGAGTTCCTTGGGTTCCACCGTGGCGGAGAGTCCGATGCGCTGTGCGGGTTTGGGCAGCAGCGCGTCAAGCCGCTCCAGCGAGACAGCGAGGTGTGCACCGCGCTTGGTGCCGGCCACGGCGTGGACCTCGTCAATGATGATGGTGTCCACCTCGGCAAGGGTCTCCCGGGCCTTGGAGGTGAGCATGAGGAACAGGGACTCGGGAGTGGTGATGAGGATGTCCGGCGGACTGCTCAAAAGTGCGCGGCGGTCCGCGGCAGGCGTATCCCCGGACCGGACCCCCACCGTGATCAGCGGCGCGGGAAGTCCCAGCCGCTTGGCTGTCTGGGTGATCCCGATCAGCGGTGACCGCAGGTTCCGTTCAACGTCCACGCCCAAAGCCTTAAGGGGCGAAATGTAGAGGACGCGGGTCTTGCGTTTGGGCGGACGGGCCCGTTTGCCTTTGGCGGGCGCCTCAGCTGCCGGCGATTCAGGGGCCTGGGACGCAGACGCCAGGAGCCGGTCGAGTGCCCAGAGGAAGGCGGCGAGCGTCTTACCGGAGCCGGTGGGGGCAACCACCAGCGCGTGCGAGCCGGAGGAAATAGCGTTCCAGGCCCCGGCCTGTGCGGGAGTTGGCTCGGAAAAGGCGCCCAGGAACCACTCCCGGGTGGGCCGGCTGAACTGGCCCATGGGTGCAGCTGCGCCGGAAGCACGGCTGCCGGCAGGACGCTGTTCCTGGTTCATGCCTCCATCATGCCCCAAGCCACTGACACTCAACTCCCGATGGATCAGGGTTGCGCCTGGGTTCCGGCCTGCTGCAGATCCTTGGTGGCGGGGCCCTCGAGGAGCTTGCCCTCGTTGGTGAAGCGGGAGCCGTGCAGCGGGCAGTCCCACGTTCGTTCGTTGTCATTCCAGTGCAGGATGCCGCCCAAGTGGGTGCAGACTGCGGACAGACGGCAGGTGCTTCCGTCCACGGTGGAAACTGCTACCGGGCGGTTGCCGTCACGGTAGACCTTGCCCTGCCCTTCCGGCGGGGTGGCGGCAGCGGACGGACCAGTTGCCACAGGCGCCGGAGCCTGGTCCCTACCCCGTTTCAGGCCGTCGATTTTCCGGCCCTCCGCGGTCACCTTTCCCCAATCCGTGGCCATCCTGGCAGCCACGCCGGCGTTGAGCGTGACGGCGGAGAGCGCACCTGCAGGCGACGTGATGCGGTGGTGGATGGTGTCCGCCCAAGGCACCTGGCCACCGAGGATGTCCGCGGAGATGCCCAGTGCGGCGGCTACGGCATTGGTCATTCCCCACTTGTTGTACCCGGTGCCGAAGTAGATCTGGCCCTTGCCGCGGGGGAGTTTGCCGAAGAACGGCATGAGGTTGGTGGGCATGTAGTCCTGCGCCGACCATGTGTGGGTGGTCACGGCGCCGGGGTAATGCTGCCCGGCCCAGTCCAGCAGGCCGGTGAGGTGTGCCTTTTCGGACTCTGTGCGGCCTACCTGGTGGCCGTGGCCGCCCACCAGCAGCAGGTTCCTGCCGTCCACTTCGTAGTCGCGGAGGGAGTGGGTGGGCTGCTCAACGGAGATGTACATTCCGGGCGGAGGTGCCTGGTCCTCCTGCAGCTGGAGTGCGGCCGCGTAGGAGCGGCTTGGCTTCAGCTTGGCGAAATACAGGCCGCGGTCCAGGACGGGGATGCCGGTTGCCAGGACCACTTTGTCCGCCCTGACGCTGCCCCGGTCAGTCCGGACGGCGGATGGGGAGTCACCGGTGACGTCCCGGAGGCGAACGCCGCTGACGACCCGTCCGCCCCGGCTACGGATGTCCGCCACCAGTGCGTCAAGGACGTCCATCGGGTTGATCTGGGCTTGGTTCCGCATGCGCACGGCACCGTGTACCGGAAAGGGCAGGCCGGCGTCGCGGACGTAGTCCACGTCCAGCCCGGCGGTGGTAGCGGCGCTGATCTCTTCCCGCAGCTTTTCGGTGCCCTGGGCGGAGGCGGCGTAGGTGTAGGCGTCACGGCGCTGGAAGGGCACGCCCTGTTCCTCGAGGTAGCGCAGCAGCCATGCCTGCCCTTCCCGGTTTCCGTCAACGTACGCCTGCACTTGTTTTTGGGAGTATTGGCGGGCGAGCCGGGACAGGAACGTTCCCTGCAGCAGGGTCACTTTTGCTGTGGTGTTGCCGGTGGTCACGGCGCCGGGGTGGCGGGCCTCAAGCACCAGCACACTCTGCCCGGAGCGGGCCAGCAGCAGCGCCGCGACCAAACCGGTGAGGCCGGCGCCGGCCACCACTGTGTCGTACCTCGTGTCGGGTTCGAACGGGTCAGATGTGAAAGGTTCCCTGCGGTCCAGCCAAATCGACGTCATGCGGGTCCAACCTGCCTCCGGTCCAAGGCCTTCACAGGCCAATTTGTGATGGGTCTGTTACTGACCCTTACTATCCGCGGCGGATTTGCTAAGTATACTTACGATGTCGGGGGTTAAGTCTACGGTCGAGCACCAATGGTCGTGCATCGCCCGGCAGCCAGTAATGCACCAACGACACAAGCAGGAGACATCATGACAACCATGAATTCCGGCGGTCGCACCGTAGGCCGGACCAACATCCAAAAAGCCACCCTTGCCGTAGGCGTGGTGTTCCTCCTGGTGGGGGTCCTCGGGTTCATCCCGGGCATCACTTCCAACTACGAGTCCCTGGGGTTCGCTGGACACGGGTCCGGCGCCCTGCTGCTGGGCATCTTCCAGGTTTCGATCCTGCACAACATCGTCCACCTGCTCTTCGGCATCGCGGGCATCGCCATGGCCCGCACTGCGGCAGCGTCGAAGAACTACCTGGTGGTCGGAGGCGCCATCTATCTGGTGCTGTGGCTCTACGGCCTGCTCATCGGCCAGGACAGCGGAGCCAATTTCGTGCCGGTCAACAGTGCTGACAACTGGCTTCACTTCGTCCTCGGAGTCGCCATGATCGGCCTGGGCGTGGCGCTGTCCCGCGGGACGGCGCGCACAGGCCGCACCAGCACGGCAGCCCGGTAACCACACTGCACTGCCGATAACTGAACAGGACCGCCGTCGGGGTGGAAACCTCCGACGGCGGCCCAGGACTACTGAAGGCGGCCCGGCTTGATAGCCGGGCCGCCTTCAGTCATTGACGGAATGGTTTGCGGGTCAGGCGGGCTGGAATGCTCCGATGGAGAGCAGGGCAATGTCTGCGTTGCTGCAGGCCGTTGTGGGCTGCGGGATGAACAGCGAGTCGGTGTCCTCCGGCGGGTAGATCCGGTAGCCGGCGGCATCCACGGGCGAGCAGCCCTGGTAGTTAAGGGCCTGCGTGTAGCGCAGCACCGCTGTGCCGGTCTGGCCGGGAGCCAGCAGGACGTCCACCACACCGGCGGAGTCGTCCCGCGTCGCCGGGGCGCCGATCGGTTCCCCGGCGGCGTCCGCCACCAGGGAAACGCCGGGAAAGCCCCTGAGGATGCAGGGTTCGGAGCCCTTGTTGGTGAGGTTCAGCTTCATGTAGACGCTGCCCGCGGCGCCGCCGCCGGAAGCGTCGGTGGCGGCGGTGAGGCCGGCTGCCTTGCACAGGCCGGGTGCGCCTGCGGCAGTGGTGGCGGGAGCCGGGGAGGACGGCGTGGACGTGGGCGGCGCCGAAGACTGCGTGGTGGCCGACGGTGTGGCTGACTGGCTGGCCTGCCCGCTGCCCGAGGGCGAGGGCGAGGGCGACGTCGTCGTCTGGGACTGCGGCTGGCTTGGACCGCACGCGGTGAGCAACAGTGCTGCCGCTGCAGCCGCCGTCGTTATAACCAACCCCTGGGAAATTTTCTGAGACCTCATGGCACCACCTTCGCGGTACCAGTTGCCCGCGTCAACGATGCCACCTGCAGTAGCGGCAATTTGATGCCCGGATCGTGATGATCCGGGCATCAAACACGTCCCTGGGTGCCGGTCAGTCGGTCTCGGGGCCGGTGCAGTAGTGGCAGTCCTCCGGGCAGTCCGTCATGCCGGCACTCCCGCCAGGTCGAAGCCGTCTGCAATGTGGAACAGGCGCCGGCCGCCCGCAGGAGCTGTCACCCACACCACATCGCCGTCGTCGGTCCTGGCGTCCACCAGACCCCTGAACACGGTGCGTCCATTGTGCCTGACTTCCACTGCATCGCCGTTCTCGACGGTGTCCCAGCGGACAGGGCTCTTTATCGGGCTCTTAACGCGGCTCGTCATTGAAGTCACGGTTTTTCCTTTGAGGGGGTCCGGCCGGCGCGGCCGTTGCCGCCCGGTGATGTCATCAAACAGCGGCGCCACTGCCGGGCTCAATGGAGGAATGGCCACCAGCGCAGGCTGGACTTTGTGCACGGCTCCAGCAGAGCCTGTGACGGGGTGAAGGGGCCAGGGTTAGACTGCCTGCGTACGTGTTGGCGATCGAAGGAGAAGTTCATGGACTACACCGGAAGCCAGTCGGAGAAGGCCGTTCCCGCGGGTGAACTGGGCCGCAGCCACATCGGGCAGACCATCAGTTTCCAGCCGAATGAGTTCACCGTCGTGTTCGGCAAGCTCGCAGGCATTGCCCGGACTGAGGCCATGGTCTACCTGTCCCTGACGGGCGTGGGAAACGGCACGCACCTGAAGGATGAATACGACCTGCCGGTGACCCATGAGGTCTTCGTTCCCGTGGACGTCATTTCCAACGCGGAGTCCACCATCAAGGACCTGTTCGGGAAGGTCCAGGAAAACCTGCGCGGAGCCGGCCACAAGGGTGGCGAAGACAGGACTGACAAGCTCTAGCCTTTCAGCAGAAATGAAGGGCGGCATCCCGGGGATGCCGCCCTTCACCGCCCTGGGCGTGGGCATTCCGCTTGCACTTTGGAAGGAAACTCATGGGCAACGAGGCTTCATGGCAGGAAGTGGTCACGCAGGGCCGCTTCGCAGGCAAGACCGTCATCGTCACCGGTGCAGGCTCGGGCATCGGGAAGGCAACCGCGCTGCGGGTGGCAAAAGAGGGCGGGCGGGTGATAGCCGCCGATATCAGCAAGGAGCGGCTGGACGAGCTCGTGGAGCAGAACGCCGGACTGGACCTGGTCCCGGTGGCGGGGGACATCTCCACGGAGGAAACGGTGGCAGCGGTGGTTCGCGCCGCGGGTGGCCGGGTGGATGCGCTGGCGAACGTTGCCGGCATCATGGACAACTTCGCGCCGATCCACGACGTGGATGACGAGACCTGGGAGCGTGTGTTCCGCATCAACGTCACCGCCCTGATGCGGCTGACCCGGGCGGTGCTGCCGCTGATGCTCGATGCCGGGACGGGTTCTGTGGTCAACGTGTCCTCCGAAGCCGGCTTGCGGGGCTCAGCAGCCGGCGCGGCCTACACTGCGTCCAAGCACGCTGTGAATGGGTTGACCAGGAATTCGGCAGTGATGTACGGGCCCAAGGGGCTCCGCTTCAATGCTGTGGCACCTGGCGCCACCATCACCAACATCGTGGCCAACTGGGGTTCGCAGTTGGCGGCCGAGCGCCTTGGCCCGCTGATGCAGGCCAACATCCCAGCACCGGCCACTGCCGCGCAGCTCGCGGCGTCGATCACGTTCCTGCTCAGCGACGACGGCACCAACGTCAACGGTGCAATCCTTGCCTCCGACGGCGGGTGGTCGGCGCTGTAGCTGACGCCGGCTAAGCTGCCTGGCGGCTTGAGGCGGGCGTACGACGGCGGGTGGCTCCCGGCGTCGTACGCCCGCCTTTTCCCTATTCCGGGCGCGACGGACCTACTTTGGGCAGGTGAGGTCCGGGTTGTAGGAAGCGAACATGCCGTCGGGGTTGTCCCGCCAAATCCATGCGTGGAGTGCGTACGAGCCGGGGAACGGTCCGTCCTCGAAATCGAGTCCGGCGAGCTCAGGACGTTCCGCCGCGGTCGAGAGGAACTCGGCTGCCACCAGTTCATACCGTCCGTCCTCATCGGGCATGTACACCAGCACCTCGGGTTTCCGGGCCTGGGTCTTGTCATCGATCAGTTCCTGCTTGGCGTAGTGGAAGCCCATCGCCCCCACCCCGCTTTTGTCGATGCATTCAGTGATTTTGCGGTAGCCGTCTGCTTCGGCATTTTCCAGCCAGCGGTAGTCGTCGGTGACGTGGCGCAGGGTCCTGACGAGCCGGCGCTGATCGTCATTGCTCCGCCAGTCGTCGCTGTGGTCCGGGTTCCCGTGCCCGGATCCGCCGTGTGCCAGCGCTGTGCCGGGAGCAAGGCCCACGGCAAGCGCGGCAGCGGAGGCGACGGACAGCAGCCCCATTTTGGTGCGGTTCATTGTTGATCTTCAGCCCTTTCGAGACCGAATCTGTTTCTGTTCAAGGGCGAAGCGATGGAAATGGTCTCCACCCTTCGCCAGGAGGCCGGCAGGATCCCCGGGACTGCCGGTGAGGGTGCGGTTGGGACGATTCCTTGTCCATTGGCCTGAGTGGTGCTTCAAGTATGCGCTGGCGCCAAAAGGAGCCGGTAGGCTACGCCCGGGTAATGGGTTTCCCCTCGAACGTCCTGCGGAGACACCACCGGGGTACCCACGGATGTACGCCGCCATGCGGGGGCTACGCCGGCGCGGGGCCAGTGGACTCCCGGATAGTGAGATGGGTGGGCATGACAGCCAGTTGGCGGGTGGCGTTTCCTGACAACGGGTTGAGCTGTGCCAGGAGCATGGACACCGCCACCCTGCCCGCCTGTTCGATGGGGCTGGAGATGGTGGTCAGTGGTGGGTTGCAGAAGTCGGCGCCGAAGATATCGTCCGATCCGATAATGCTCATGTCTTGAGGGACGCGGATGCCACGGGCCTGCAGGCGCTGCAACATGCCGATGGCCAGCAGGTCGTTGAAGACGATGCAGGCCGTTGCACCGGTCCTGACCGCTGCATCGGCAGCAGCAGCCCCCGAAGTAGTCTTCGGGGTGTAGGGGCCAATGCGGTGCACTTCCATTCCACGCTTGGTCGCATCCTCCTCGAAGACCTTCCACCGCATCTGGTTGGACCATGAGGTTGGTGGGCCTGCGACGTAGCAAACCTTGTGATGGCCCAGCGAGGCCAAGTGCTCCAGTGCCTGGATGATGGCGGAGGGCGTATCGATCATCACGGTCGGAGCGCTGGTGGAAGCACGGTTGAAGGTCACCAGGGGCTGCGACTGTGAGACCTCGGCCAACTGGGCGTCCGACAGGCGGGAAGCAGCAAGGATGAACCCGTCCGCGGATTTCCGCATCTTATGCAGCGCGTCCAGCTCCATCTCGCTTGACTCCTCGGTGTCCACCAGGAGCTGGGTGACGCCGGCGGCCTTGAGTTGGTGCTGCGTGCCCCGGATGATGTCGAAGTAGAACGGGTTGGTGATGTCGGGAACCAGCACTGCCACTGCATTGGTCCGGCCCGAACTGAGCCCACGCGCTTGGGAACTGGGGACGTAGTTGAGGTCCGCTGCCGCTTCCTCGATCCGCACCCGGGTGCGGGGATTCACGCGGTCCGGCCGGGCGAGGGCACGTGACACGGTGGAGGTGGCGACCCCTGCGAGCTCGGCAACGTCGCGGATGGTGGGCGGCCGGTCCCGCTGTGCGCCCACGTCAGGACTGGCTTGGCGTGACGCCTTCATTGTCGGGTCTGCCATCGCTGTGGCCTTTCCTCGCGGACCGGAATCGCCGGCCAAGTGGGGCCTCCAAGGCTACTCGCCGCTGGATGCCTGATGCACCTATCTGAGCATTTATGGCAACTTTTGGCAACCGCTTGCCACTGGCTTGCCGTCTTCCTAGACTGGCTTTCGAGTCGCCTGCAGTGATTTCCGCCACAGGACGGATGTGGCCATGCGGGTGTCCTAGAGGAGAAAAACAATGAGGTTTAAATCGACTACTGGGCTCGCGGCGATTGTCACGGCTGCAGCACTGGCCCTGACCGGTTGCGGATCAGGCTCCGGTTCCGGAGGGGGCGGCTCCACCAACGCCGATGGGAAGGTGGACGGTACGGGCAAGACGCTCAACGTCCTGGTGGGCGTCCTGAGCCAGTACCCCGAGCAGCAGAAGCAGTGGCAGAGCGATATAGCGGCCAAGTTCAAGGCTGAGACCGGCGCGGACGTAAAGTTTGAAACCTTCGCTTCGGCCAACGATGAGCTCACCCGCATCCAGACGTCGGTGGTATCGGGCCAGGGCCCGGATATCTACGGACTTGGCACAACATTCACCCCCACGGCCTACGCCACCAAGGCGTTTGTCACCCTCTCCGATGACGACTGGAAGAAAGTTGGCGGCAAGGATCGCTTCAACCAGGCCGCCCTGGGCATCTCGGGCCCGGACAAGGACCACCTGGCCGGCATCCCGTTCGTCAGCCGGCCCTTCGTCATGGCCTACAACAAGGACCTGCTGGCAGCGGCAGGCATCGACAAGCCCGCCACCAGCTGGGATGAGCTGGCAGCCCAGGCCAAGAAGATGACCAACGGCGACACCTACGGCATCGCCACCGGCTACAAGGACAACTACGATCCCTGGAAGTTCATCTGGGCCATGTCCGTGCAGGCCGGCAACCCGCTGGTGGACGGCAACAAGCTGAGAATGGATGACCCCACGGTCAAGAAGGCCTACCAGACCTACTTCGGCTGGTTGACCCAGGACAAGGTTGTTGACCCCGCGTCCGTGGGCTGGAGCAACAGCAACGCTGTGGCGGCCTTCGCCAGCGGCAAGGCCGGCTACCTGATGATGACCACGTCCAGCTCCATCCCCACCCTCGACAAGTCCGCAGTTGCGGGCAAGTACGAGTACACCCTGATGCCCACCATCGCACCGGGTGAGACCCAGTCCAAGTCCGACGGCGATGCCGCCAGCATCCTGTCCGGCGACAACCTGGTGGTGGCTGACTACTCCAAGCAGAAGGACCTGGCCTTCGCGTACATCAAGCTGATCACGTCCAAGGAAGAGCAGCTGAACTACCAGAAGACCTTCGGTGACCTGCCCGCGAACGCCGAGGCGCTTGCCAGCCTGACGGATCCCAAACTGAAGCCGCTGGCCGATGCCGCTGCCAAATCCAAGGCAACGCCGTTCACCGGTGCCTGGGGCGACATCCAGCTGGGACTGCTCAACGTCACCGTCCAGTCCGTTCCTGACCTGGCCGCCGGCAAGGTGGACGAGGCCGCCCTCGAACAAAGGATCAAGGACGCCCAGAACAAGGGCCAGGCATCCCTGGACCGGGCCTCCAAAGGATAAGTTCTGATGTCAACCGACGCCTCACATGAAGTCCGGCCCGCGGCAGATACCGCCGCGGGCCGGGCGCCCCAAAACGTCCCCGATTCCGGGCAGCAGCACGGCCACGAGGGCGGACTGCGCCGCAAAGGCCTGAGCGAACGAAACCGCCCCCTCTGGATGCTTATCCCCGGCGGCACCCTGATGATCATCATCATCGTGGTACCGCTCCTGCTGGGCATCTACATGTCGGTCCTCAACCTGGACCAGTACACCCTGCGGAAATGGATCAGCGCGCCGATCATCGGAGTGGAAAACTTCGTTGAAGCGATTACAGCTTCGCCGCTGCTGCACGCCGTCTGGCTCAGTGTCAGCTACTCGCTGCTGGCCATGGTGGTGACGCTGCCGCTGGGCATTGCCGCCGCGGTTGCCACGCAGAACGCGTTCAAGGGCCGGGCAGTGATCCGCTCGATCTTCCTCATCCCGTACGTCCTCCCATCCTTCGTGGTGGCCACCGTCTGGCGGACCATGCTCCAGCCCGGCGGAATCGTGGACGAGGCCCTGGCCACCGTGGGCATTCACGTCGGGCTGTGGCTCAACGGGCCGCAGACCTTTTGGACACTGGTCCTGGTCCAGATTTGGGCCTCCTGGCCGTTCATCTACCTGTTGGCGCTGTCCGGCCTCCAGTCCGTGGACCACGAAGTACATGAAGCTTCGGCCCTGGACGGGGCACTGTGGTGGAACAAGCTGCGGTACGTGATCTTCCCCTACCTGAAAGGCCCGCTGTCGCTGGCCTTCCTGATCGGGATGCTGCACCACATCAACAACTTCACCCTTCCGTTCGTGCTGTTCGGCGTTCCGGCCCCGGCCGACGTCGAAGTCCTGCCCATCCTGACCTACGTCACCAGCTTCCAGAGCTTCCGCTTTGGCCTGAGCGCCGCCATGGCCTTCATCTCCCTGGTGCTCATCGCCATTCCGCTGTTCGTCTACCTCCGTGCCGTCAAGCTTGACGACGCCGAAACACCTGGAGCAAAGAAATGAGCACCACGACAGCCACCCGGCGGAGTGCCCCAGCCTCTGACATCGACCGTCCGGGCTCGCACCGGCAGCACGAGGTGCTGCGGCTGCTCCCGACCCCGCTGCTGATTTTCGTCCTGGTGTTCCTGGGCGCCCTGGTCCTGATCCCGGTGCTGTACATCTTCCTGGCCTCGGTGAACTCGGACATCGGCGTGGCCAACGGCGAGTTCTGGCCATCGACAGTCACATTCGAGAACTACTCAAAGATCTGGACCAGCGTGGGCCTGGCCACCGGCCTTACCAACAGTGTGTTGGTGGCGGGCGCAACCGCTGTGGTTTCCGCCGCGATGTCCATCTCCACCGCTTTCGTACTGGTCCGCTACACCTTCCGCGGTCGGCTGACCATCCTCCGTGGCCTGCTGGCCCTGCAGTCCGTGCCCGGCACCCTGATGGTGCTGCCGGTCTTCGTCCTGTTTTCCTCGGCCGCCACCTATCTGGGGATCCAGGTCATCGGAACCCAGTGGGGCCTCTTCGTCACCTACCTGACGTTCGCCATGCCGTTCTCCACCTGGGTGATGGTCACCTATCTCCGCGGGCTCCCCAAGGAACTCGAAGAAGCAGCAAGGATCGACGGCGCGTCCAACGTCGGAGTCCTTTTCCGCATCATCCTGCCGCTCAGCTGGCCCGGCATCGTTGTCTCCGGCATCTTCGCGTTCCTGCTCGGCTGGAACGACGTGCTGTTCGCCTCGGTGATGACGCGCCCCGAAAGCCAGACGGCCGCCGTCGCACTTCAAATCTTTGGTGCTTCCCAGGAAGGCGGCGCCATTCCCTTCTACGGCCAGATGATGGCGGCAGCCCTGGTGTGCGCCGCACCGGTGGTCATTCTCTACCTGATTTTCCAGCGTTACCTAGTAGGCGGGCTGACCGCCGGAGGAGTTAAATAACCATGGTTTCGACCACCCAGGTCACCTGGCAGCTGTCAGGCTTCGGCGACGAGATCGACGACGACCCCGCAGTCCAGATCGCAGTGCTGCAGGCCCTCGGCGCCAACCACATCGAGGTCCGCAGCGCGTGGGGCACCAACATCGTGGACCTCAGCGACGATCAGCTCCAGGCCCTCGCGTCCCTGCTGTCGGAGAAGGGCATGAAGGTTTCGGCCATCGCTTCCCCGATTGGCAAGGTGGACGTCAGCCTCCCGGTGGAGCACGAAGTGGAGCGGCTGCGCCGTGCCGTGAATGCGGCCAAGGTCCTGGACGCCAGGTACATCCGCATCTTCTCCTTCTACTACGGCGAGTCCGTGCAGGTGGAAAGCATCCGCGACGCTGTCATGGAGCGCATGCGGGCCCTCGCCGATGTGGCGGAGGAAGCGGGTGTGATCCTCCTGCACGAGAACGAGAAGGACATCTTCGGGGATGTTCCGGACCGGGTCCTGGACATCATCGAGACCGTCAACTCGCCCGCCCTGAAGGTTGCCTGGGACGCGGCAAACTTCGTCCAGGTGGGGGTCAAGCCCTTCGACGAGGCATACACGAAACTGCGCCCGTACCTGGAATACCTGCAGGTCAAGGATGCACTGTTCGAGAACGGCCACGTCACGCCGGCCGGCGAGGGAGACGGTGACCTGCTCAGGACCGTGGAAGCACTCAAAGCCGACGGGTACCAGGGCTTCGCCTCCCTTGAACCGCACCTTGCGGGCGCCCATGGGCTGGGCGGGTTCTCCGGCCCCACCGCCTTCGGCATCGCAGCCCGAGCCTTCGCAAAAGTCACCGCAGACGCAGGAGTCCAGACCGCATGAGCACCTTGAACGTAGCCATTACTGGATGCGGCGTCATCGGCCGCACCCACGCCGTAGCCCTCCAGTCCTTCCCGGAGGCCCGGATCGTCGCCCTCGTCGACGCCATTCCGGCGGCAGCCGAAGCGCTTGCCGATTTCATCGAGAAGCAGGGCGGGGAACGGCCCGCGCTGTACACCTCGCAGGCGGAGGCCTTTGCTGCGCAGGACATTGACCTTGTCGCATTGGCAACGCCCAGCGGCCTTCACATCCAGCAGGGACTGGAGGTCCTGGCCGCCGGCAAGCACGTGGTGATCGAAAAGCCCCTCGACGTGGACCTCACCCGGGCCCAGGAAATCGAGGCCGCCGCAAAGGAAGCCGCGGAAAAGGGAGTCGTTGCCTCGGTCATCAGCCAGCACCGGTTCGACCAGTCAAGCGTGGCTGTGGCGGACGCTATCGCCAAGGGACGTTTCGGCCGGCTCACCTCAGCCATCGCATCGGTGGCATGGTGGCGCAGCCAGGGCTACTACGACTCCGGCGACTGGCGCGGCACGTGGGCCATGGACGGCGGCGGTGCGTTGATGAACCAGGGCGTGCACACCGTTGACCTGCTCCTCTGGTTCATGGGGCGCCCCGTGGAGATCCACGCGCACACCGCCCTGCTGGCCCATGAACGGATCGAAGTGGAGGACACCGCCGTAGCCACCGTCACCTTCGAAAACGGCGGACTGGCAGTCCTGCACGCCACCACGGCCGCCTACCCCGGGCTGACTGTCCGCGTCCAGCTCATGGGATCCGAAGGATCCGCCGTGGTGGACAACGACCGGCTGCAGTACTTCCACAGCAAGGACGCCGGCGGCGAGTCCGCGGACATGGGCCTCCAGGGCGGCGGCAACCAGGCCGAACAGGAACTGGCCAAGTACCCGGTGGAGGACTACAAAGCCGCGGACCCCACCACGTACCCCGCCGGGCACGTCCGCCAGTACCGGGACATTCTTGCCGCCATCGCCGGCGGCCGGCAGCCGGGCGTCACCGTCAGTGACGCGGTCAACGCGCTCGCGGCCGTGCGCTCCGTCTACGTTTCGGCCACCCTCGGCCAGCCCGTCCTCTTCGACGACGTCCTTGCAGGCAAGTACAACGACCTTGAAGTCCGCACCGGCAGTGCGGCAGAAAGCGCCTGACACCATGAAGTTTTCAGTATTTACGGCATCAACCCCCGAATGGGCTCCCGAAGAGGCAGTGAAGCACCTCGCCGACCAGGGCTGGGACGGCGTCGAATGGCGCATCACCGACCAGGCAGAAGCAGATGCGCCAGGCTTCTGGGCCGGCAACAGGGCCACCATCCCGCTCACCGGCATGGAGGACCACCTGGACCGGCTCGCCACCCTCACCAGCGGGGCCGGCCTGGAGTTCTCCGGCATCGGAGGGTACGCCCGGTGTGACAACCACGCTGACGTGGACCGGATGCTGGCAGCCACGGCCAAGCTGGGCGCGGAAAAGGTTCGTGTCACCACGCTTCCGCTCGGGACGGCAGCCTGGGGCAACGAACCGGCCAGCGGCACGCCCTACCCGGAGCTCTTCGCGGCAGCCCGGCGTGACTTTGAATGGATCGCCGAGCGGGCAGCACACCATGGAGTGAAGGCGCTGGTGGAACTCCACCACCGGACCATCACCGCTTCGGCATCCTCCGCCCTGCGGCTGCTGGACGGACTGGATCCGCAGCACGTGGGCGTCATCCATGACCTGGGCAACCTGCTTATCGAAGGCCAGGAGGACTACCTCCCCGCCTTCGAACTCCTGGGCGACTACCTGGCGCACGTCCACGTCAAGAACGCGCTGTGGGTCAACAGCGGAGAAATCGACGAGTCCGGCGCGGCTGTCTACCGCAACGAGTGGGCTCCGCTCCGGTCAGGGCAGGGCAGTGTCCTCCAGTACTTCAAGGCGCTCGCGGCCTTTGGCTATGACGGGTGGGTGACTGTGGAGGACTTCTCCACCGAACTCCCGCTGGCCGAACGGACCGCGGACAACCTCGATTACCTGCGTTCCACGGCGGCCCTGGCAGGGCTCTCCGTCGCGGCAGGAAGGCGTTGACCATGGCACAGCCAATAGCGGACCACCCGGACCGGCTGCTGCCGGCCGATCCCGGGGTCCGGGACATCGCGCGGTCGCTCTTCAAGAAAGTGGAAGGGCTGCCCATCATCTCCCCGCATGGGCATGTGGATGCGGCAGTCATCGAGCAGAACACGCCCTTTCCCGATCCCGCCGCGCTCCTGGTCACCCCGGACCATTACGTCACCAGGCTGATCCACGCCGGCGGGGTGCCCATGGACCAGTTGGGGCTCGGCAATCAGCCTGCTGATTCACGGGAGGTCTGGCGCCACTTCTGCGAGGCGTGGCCCAACTTTGAAGGAACGGCGTCCGGCTACTGGATCCGGCAGGAGTTTGCCCACGTCTTTGGCCTGGCGGAGGAGCCGTCCAAGGACAACGCCGACCGGCTTTACGATGCACTCCAGGCCAAACTCTCCGAGCCGGGTTTCCGGCCGCGGGAGCTGTTCAAGGAATTCAACATCGAGGTGCTCGCCACCACCGATGACCCCCTTGACTCGCTTGACAGCCATGCCGCGCTGCAGGCGGACCCTTCGTTCGCCGCCCGCGTGCTGCCCACGTTCCGGCCGGACCAGTACCTGAACATGGCGCACCCGGCCTGGCAGGACAACGTGGAGCGCCTCATCGGAGCTGCCGGGGACGGCGCCTCGGGCTACGCCGGCTACATCAAGGCCCTCGAGGCTCGCCGGCGCCACTTCGTGGAGCGCGGCGCGGTGTCCGCGGACCACGGCGTCTTCACGCCCACCACGCTGAAACTGGACGACGGCGAAGCGGAGCGGCTTTTCGAGTGCGGCCGGACGGGCCAGGCGAGTGCTGCGGACCGGGACGCCTTCGAGGCGCACATGATCTACCAGATGGCGCGGATGTCGGTGGAGGACGGTCTGGTCATGACCATCCACCCGGGTTCGTTCCGCAACCACCACACGCCCACGTTCGAGGCCTTCGGCGCGGACACCGGCCACGACATACCGGTTGCCGTGAACTACACCGAGGCCGTGCGCCCGCTGCTGCAGGATTTCGGGACGGCGAAGGACTTCCACTTGGTCCTGTTCACCCTCGATGAGACGGTTTTTTCACGCGAACTGGCTCCGTTGGCCGGGTTCTACCCTTCGGTTTACCTTGGCGCTCCGTGGTGGTTCCTGGACGCGCCGGACGCCATGCTCCGCTTCCGTTCGGCGGTCACGGAGACGGCAGGGTTCTCCCGGTCCTCGGGCTTCATCGACGACACCAGGGCGTTCTGCTCCATCCCCGCCCGCCATGACACGGCCCGGCGGATCGAGGCATCCTTCCTGGCCCGGCTGGTGGCAGAACATCGAATCACCGAGGAACGGGCACACGAACTCATCGTGGACATCATCGACGCATCACCACGGCGGGTGTTCAAGCTGTGAACGCCGCCCCGCCTGCACCGGGCTCACTTCCTGTCCTGGACCGCAGCCTGAAGCCCATGCCCCAACCTCCGGTGCGCATCGTGCACCTCGGCCTGGGGGCATTCCACCGCTCCCACCAGGCCTGGTACACACAGCACGCCCCTGACGCCGCGGAGTGGGGGATCGCGGCGTTTACCGGCCGGCGCCCGGCCGCCGCAGAAGCGCTGTCGGCCCAGGACTGCCTTTACACGCTGGTGGAACGTTCGGCAGACGGGGACAGTTTCGAAGTGATCGGCAGCATCGTGGAAGCGGTGGACGGAGCCAACATCGCCCGGCTTTGTGAGCTTGTCGCGGCGGAGGAGACGGCGGTGGTCACGCTGACCATCACCGAGGCCGCGTACGGGCTTGCGGCAGATGGAACGTTCGACGGCGACGCTCCCGGTGTGGCGGATGACCTCCGCGCGCTGTCGGCGGCGGCGTCCGGGGAAGCGGGAGTGCCCGGCACACCCTTGGGACGCCTGGTGCTGGCCCTCGCCAGGCGCCGGGACAGCGGGGCGGGACCGATCGCCGTCGTCAGCTGTGACAACCTGTCCGCCAACGGGGAGGTTGCCCGCCGCGCCGTCCTGGGACTGGCATCCGGATGGGGTTCCGGGCTGGCCGAATGGGTCGGGGCGAATGTCAGTTTCGTCAGCACCTCGGTGGACCGGATCACCCCGCGGACCACCGAGGCGGACATCGCTGAAGTCGCCGAACAGTGCGGCTACACGGACAGCTCGCCCGTGGTGGCCGAACCTTTCCGGAACTGGGTGCTCAGCGGGGATTTCCCGGCTGGACGTCCGCGCTGGGAGGACGCCGGCGCCGTCGTTGTTGCCGACATTGAGCCCTATGAGAACCGCAAGCTGTGGCTCCTCAACGGTTCGCACTCCATCCTGGCGTACGCCGGGCAGCTGCGCGGGCACGCCACCGTGGCCGACGCCCTGGCCGATCCCGCCTGCCGGAAGGCCGTGGAGGACTTCTGGGACGAGGCCGCACACCACCTGCAGGCGGCCGGGCTGGACATCCCTGCGTACCGGAAGGCGCTGCTGGAGCGGTTTGGAAATGCCCGGATCGCCCACCGGCTTGCCCAGATCGCGGCCGACGCCACCACCAAGCTGCGGATGCGCGCCGTGCCCGTCCTCACGGCGGAGCGGGCCAGCGGCCGAACCGGCAGCGGGGCTGCCCTGATGCTTGCCGCATGGATTGACTACGTGGCCGCCACCCAGGACTTCCAGGACCCGCTGGCCGAGGACATCCACGCGGCCAACGCCCTTGAGGGCAACGGGAGGGTCCAGGCCCTTCTCCGCCTGGTGAGTGCCGAGATCGCGGATGATTCCGACATTGTTTCCCTGGTGCACGGGCTGTGCGGATCCATCGCAGCCAAGACAGCCACCCCGTCACCTCTTTAGACCCTGCTTTTTCACTTCCGGAAGGAACAGTTAGATCCCATGAAAATCATTGCCGCTGATGTGTTTGTGACCAGTCCGTCCCGGAACTTCGTCACCCTCCGGATCACCACCGAGGATGGTGTGACCGGTATTGGGGACGCCACGCTGAACGGTCGCGAGCTGGCGGTTGCCGCGTATCTGCGGGAGCATGTGGCGCAGTTGTTGATCGGGAAGGATCCGCACCGGATTGAGGATACGTGGCAGTTCCTGTACCGGAGTGCGTATTGGCGGCGGGGTCCGGTGACGATGGCGGCGATCGCTGCGGTGGATATGGCGTTGTGGGATATCAAGGGCAAGCTGGCAGGGATGCCGGTGTACCAGTTGCTCGGTGGTGCTTCCCGGAGCGGGTTGCGGGCGTACGGGCATGCCTCGGGGGCCGATATTGAGTCGTTGTTTGATTCGGTGCGCGAGCATTTGGAGTTGGGGTATAAGTCGATCCGGATCCAAACCGCAGTTCCAGGCATCAAGGCTGTGTATGGGGTCGCGGCGCAGGCCCAGGCGTCGGGGGAGCGGTATGACTATGAGCCGGCGGGCCGGGGTGCGTTCCCGGTGGAGGAGGACTGGGACACCAGGGCGTACCTGCGGCATTTGCCTTCGGTGTTTGAGGCGGTGCGGAATGAGTTCGGTCCGGAGATCCCGTTGTTGCATGATGGGCATCACCGGATGACGCCGATCCAGGCGGCGAAGCTGGGCAAGGCCCTGGAGCCCTATGATCTGTTCTGGTTGGAGGACTGCACGCCGGCGGAGAACCAGGAGGGGCTGCGCCTGGTGCGCCAGCACACCACGACGCCGCTGGCGATCGGGGAGATCTTTAATACGGTGTGGGATTACCAGACGCTGATCAAGGAGCAGCTGATTGATTACGTCCGGGCGGCGTCCACGCACTTTGGCGGGATCTCCCCGTTGAAGAAGGTGATGGATTTCGCCGCGCAGTACCAGATCAAGTCCGGGTTCCATGGGCCGACGGATATTTCCCCGGTGGGGTTCGCGGCGCAGCTGCACGTGGGGTTGGCGATCCACAACTACGGGATCCAGGAGTACATGCAGCATTCGGTGAAGACCAACGAGGTGTTCGAGCAGTCCATGACGTTCGTGGACGGGTACCTGCACCCGGGCGACAAGCCCGGCATCGGCGTGGAATTCAACGAAGAAGCCGCCGCAGCTTACCCGTACCAGCAGGCCTACCTGCCCTACAACCGCCTCGTCGACGGCACCGTCCACGACTGGTGAAACCGGCCCGCGGCCGGTAAGAATGCCCACGGCTGAAAACTGCCCATACGGGTGAGAAGGAAAATTTCGGTGAACAACAACAACCCCACCCCTGCCAAACCCCGTGTTGTGGTCATGGGGGTCTCCGGCTGCGGCAAGACAACGGTGGGCGGCCTTGTGGCCCGCGAACTCGGCGTCCCGTTCCTCGACGGCGACTCCCTGCACCCCGTGGAGAACGTGGCCAAGATGGCGGCGGGCCATCCGCTGACCGACGAGGACCGCTGGCCCTGGCTGACGATCGTGGGCCGCGAGCTGGCTGCCGCCGGGGACAGCGGGCTGGTCCTGGCCTGTTCCGCGCTGCGGCGAACCTACCGGGACGCCATCCGGGAACAGGCTCCGGACACCATCTTCCTGCACCTGAACGGCAGCAAGGAGGTCCTCGCCCAACGTGTGGGCGGCAGGGCCGGGCACTTCATGCCACCCGCGCTGCTGGACTCCCAGCTCGCCACCCTCGAACCACTGCAGGAGGACGAGCGCGGCGTGGTGGTGGACATCGCCGCGCCCGTCCCGGAAGTCGTGGCCGGGGCACTCAAGGGGATTGCCGCCGTCGTACCTTCCGCCACGCGGGAGCAGGGCAGCCGGCCGCGGCAGTTCGACGTCGACCTGGCCGCCGCCCCGTTCAATCTCGACGACGACGCGGTCGCCTGGGTGGAGGGCACCATTGGTGCGATGACGCTCGAGGAGAAGATCGGGCAGCTGTTCATCAACCACAACAACGACTACTCACCCGGGTACCTCGACGGGGTGCTGGAGAACTACCACGTGGGCGGCATGCGTTACCGTCCGGGTCCGTCCGCTGCGGTGCAGGAACACATCCGCTACGCGCAGTCCAAGTCCCGGATTCCGTTGCTGGTTGCGTCCAACCCCGAGATGGGCGGGGCCGGCAGCTGCGACGACGGAACGTTCGTATCCACGCATCTGCAGGCGGGCTCGCATCCGGACAAGAACATTGCCCGGCAGATGGGGCAGGTGGCCGGGGTGGAGACGGCGGCCCTGGGCTGCAACTGGGCCTTCGCACCGATCGTGGACATCCACTACAACTGGCGGAACACGGTCATTTCCACTCGCTCCTTCGGCAACACGCCGGAAGTTGTGGTGGAGCGGGCCAAGGAGTACTTCGACGGCATCAGCGAATCACCCACGGCATGCGCCATGAAGCACTTCCCGGGGGACGGTGTGGATGAGCGGGACCAGCACGTGGTCACGTCCTACAACACCCTCCCCTATGAGGAGTGGAACCGGACGTACGGACACGTGTACCGGGAGATGATTGCGCATGGCGTGCAGTCCATCATGGCCGGCCACATCGGGGCGCCGGAGGTATCCCGGCATTTCCGGCCCGGGCTGTCCGACTCCGAGGTCCTGCCTGCCACGTTATCCCCGGAACTCCTGCAGGACCTGCTGCGCGGGGAGCTCGGGTTCAACGGCCTGGTGCTCACCGACGCTTCGCAGATGGTGGGGCTGACCCAGGCCATGAGGCGCAAGGACCTGGTGCCTGCCACCATCGCGGCGGGCTGCGACATGTTCCTGTTCTTCCGGAACCCCGCCGAGGACTTCCAGTACATGATGGACGGCTACAAGTCCGGGATCATCACCGAGCAGCGGCTGCATGATGCGCTGCGACGGATCCTGGGATTGAAGGCGTCGCTGGGGCTGCACCGGAAATCTGCTGATGAGCTGGTTCCGCCTGCCGAGGCGCTTGCCGTTATTGGGTCTGCTGAGCACCGTGCCGTGGCCGCTGAGATTGCAGACAAGACGGTGACGCTGGTCAAGGACACGGCCGGCAACCTGCCCATCACGCCTGCGACGCATCCCCGGATCCGCTTGTACGGCATCTCCGGCGGGGCAGACTTTACCAGGGCCGATCCGCTGGCCTACCTCGAGGTGGTGAAGGAGGAACTGGAAGCTGCCGGGTTCCAGGTGCACCTGTTCCGGACCGCTGAGCAGCGCGAAGCGGCCGGGGAGGCCGGGATGAACTTTATGCGGGTCCTGGCAGAGGAGGCCACCGGCGACTACGCGGAAAAGTACGACGCCGCCTTTGTCTTCGCCAACGTGAAAGGCTTCGCGCAGGAGGCTGCCATCCGGATCAAGTGGTCGTCTCCCATGGCGGCCGAGATCCCCTGGTACGTCACGGAAGTGCCCACAGTGTTTGTGTCCCTGAACCAGCCGAACCACCTGATCGACGTGCCCATGGTCAGGACCGTCATCCACGCCCACGCGGGAACACGGGAAGCGATCCGGGCCGCCGTGGAGAAGATCCAGGGCAAATCGGAGTTCCAGGGAACATTCAACGAGAACGTGTTCTGCGGGTCGTTTGATACACGGCTCTAGGACTGTTGGACATGCAGGAGGCGCCACCGCAACAGCGATGGCGCCTCCTGCATGATCCGCTCAATGTGGTGCGGTTGCCCCTAGGCGTCTTCACGCTCCGGGTTCTCCAGCCGGAAGAAGTTGGACTGGTTCCCGTCCGTCCGCTCTTCCTGGTAGATGAAGTTCAGCCGCCGGTCGTCAAACGTCTTGAACCATTCCTCCCAGCTGACTTCGCGAAGGTTGGCGTCCCGATCCCGGAAATCAATGCGTAGGACACCCAAGTGGTCGCCATGCTCGGTGCCCTCGACTGTGGCAGGGACACCGCCGCGTTCTTCGGCCCACTGCCTGATGACTTCATGGTGCGTGGTTGCCAGGCTGCGGCCTTCGCGCTCGGGCTCCTCCTCCGTGGAGGTGATTTCCTGCGAATACTTCAGCGACTTGGACGAGTCATCGCCGTAACGGACCTTGCCGCCGTCGGGGCCGGCGCCCAGGTCTTCGGCGTCTCCGCCGGCGTCCTCATTCCGGCTGCCTCCGCCGCTGTCACCGTCCTGCCGGGCCTTGGCCACCTCTTTCACCAGCTCTTCCTTCCGCATGCCGGAGGCGCCGGGGATGTGGTCTTCCCGGGCCTCCTTGCGGAGTTCATCCACCTTCATGCTGCGCAGCTCGGTTTCGCTCACGTCAGGGGTGTTGGGGGTCTGGTTGCCGGGCTCGTCATGGCCTTCCTTGCCGCTGCCTTCCTTGCCACTGCTGGACCGCCCGGAATTCCCTGAGCCGGACCGGGAAGCTTCCTTCCGCCCGCCGTCGTGGTCCTCCTGCCGGGTCTTGGCCACCTCTTTCACCAGCTCTTCCTTGCGCATGTCCGAAGCGCCGGCGATGTGTTCTTCCCTGGCCTGCTTGCGGAGTTCGTCCACCTTCATGCTGCGCAGTTCCGTCTCGCTCACATCGGGCGTGTTCGGTGTCTGGTTACCGGGCTTGTCACTCATGTCAGGTCCTCCTTTTGCAGAACTCTTTTGCAGAATCGACAAATAATAAGGCTGCTTACTTTCTAGCGTGTGCCGGATGTCGGCGTCAAGCATCGGCGCCCGACGCGCCACACAGGCACTGCATTTACCGGCGGGGCCTTTGGACTCTGGGGGCGGCCCAATCACTGTTTGTAGGCTCCTTGCATTCCGGTGACAAGGAGGTTTGGCATGGGCAACGCGTTGTCGGGTTTCCTGGCATTCATGGGGCCGTCCGTGCGCGGGCACCGGGCTCAAACTGGGTTCCGCTGGCGAAAGTCGGGTTTTCTCGGCGGGGCGGCCGCGGCCGGGATTTTCACGCACGCGGTCCTGCCGCGTGTGCTGGGGGCCTGGGGCGCGACCAAGCTGGAAAGGACCATGCCCCTTCCGGGCGACCGCCTGATTCCGGATCCCGACGAAGTACAGACCATGGCAGTAACGATCTCCGCCCCTCCGGACGAGGTCTGGCCATGGTTGGTTCAAATGGGTGTGGACCGCGCTGGCTTGTATTCCTATACCTGGGTGGAGAACGGATTGCTCCATCTGGGCGTTACCAATGCTGACCGCATCCACCCTGAGTGGCAGGACCTGAAGGTTGGCGACATCATTGCCTTCACGCCGGAAGGCTATCCGGGAGGAAGGATAGGGCCACGCGTGGTGGAGTTGGAGAGCGCGCGCTACCTGGTGCTCGATTCAAGCCCTGGCGCCCCTCCCGGAACAGTCACCGGCACGTGGCAGTTCGTCCTAAACAGTTCCGGTGCCAGGGGAACCAGGTTGCTGCTGCGGACGCGATCGGGCCCCGACCGGCCGCCCGCGCTTCGCGTCATGGACTTCCTCCTCCGCCCTGGTTACCTCGTCATGGACCGTGCCATGCTGCTGGGCATCAAGAAGCGCGCCGAGGGGGACGCCCACAACCGCGAGACGTCGTCGGGGTCGTCGTGATCCTGGTGACGATCAGCTTTCCGTTTGCCGGGCTTCCCGCACGGCACTGACCCGGCCGTGTTCAGACAACCACTTCAGGGCTTCGGATTCTTTGGTGAAATATGCCGTGGGGGTCAGGGACCGCTGCGAAAATGCGGCCACGACTTTGCCCATTGCCCCATCCCCGATGAGGGCCGCGGCCGAGAATCCGCGGTAAGCGTTCATGCCGGCCCTGGCCTCCGGCGTTAACCCGGCAACACCAGCGAGATCAACCAGGAGAGGCAAAGTGCGGCCACCGCTTAAGCCCTCCAGAACCCGGGCTGCGTGCACCGCCATCTGGTAAGTGATGTGGACATCCGGGACCCACTGCAACCGCAGCATGTCCCCGTCGCAAGAGGCAGTGAAGAATTCGTTCATTCCTGTCCTGGTTCTCGTAGGCGGGCTTGTATTCCAGACGCTTGACTAATTGAAACCCCATTCTGCCGGACAGGTAGGACAAAAAGTCCAGGGGTAGGTATCCCAACTCCGGGGGCGGTCTACGTGACGGTGGTTCGCCGGATGTCAGCCCAGCGCCTTTTCCAGCCACTGCACATAGGCCTCTGGTTCCAGCAGCGCCGCGGTGTGACCGGCGAGGCCCATCGAAATCGTCTGCACTGGCCTGCCCAGCAGCCTTTGGAGCCGGGGGATGTCGCGGGTGGCCTGGGTGCGGTCATTCTCCGCCCGCAGCACCACAGCGTCTCCGTGCCACTGCTGAAACCGTTCCCGACGCACCAGTTGCCTCCTGGCCACGTCAGCTGCGACCGCGAAATGCGACACAATATCCGCCCGGGTGAGGTCGTGCCGGACAGTGTGGCGAAGGACCGCCGCCCAGTCGCCGTCGGGATCCGATCCGGCCGGGAACAGGCCGGTAAGGCCGGCGAGCAGCAGGGAAGCCGACCAGCGCTTGGGCAGCACCCGCGCTGCGAAAGTTGCCCATGTCAGGGCCGGTACCCAGAGCAGGCCGTAGTCGGCCGGTCCGCTGCTGGACAGCACCAGCCGGCCGATCCGTTCGGGATGGGAAGCAAGGAACGCCTGGGCGAGCAAACCGCTGTAGGACTGGCCCGCCACGTCGCAGCCCGCAATCCCTTCCGCGCGCAGGATGGCCGAGACGCCGTCGTCGAAATCGGCAAACCGCTTCACGTGGGGGTAATCCGGCGCCACCACCGTGTGGCTGCGCGCAAGGCGCCCAAGGAAGTCATATCCCAGCCCAGCCCGGCGCAGGCCGCCGGTGAGCCAGAGCACGGCCGGTCCTTCGCCCAGCCTTACATAGCGCCATTCCACCTCACCGACCCTGAGTTTCCGGCCGTGGGCAGCGACGAAACGCCGTGCTGCCGACAGGATTGCCTCCCCGGCCGGCACCCGTGGAAGTTGGGCCGTCATGTCGACACCCGTGCGCGCCGGCGTTCGGTGAGAAGGACGACAGCGGCAATCACCCAAAAGGCCGCACCCCAGCTGAGGGCCGGAGCCAGGATGGCAATTCCTGATGCGTTTCCGGAGGCCGCCATGAAGGAGTTGATGAAGGCACCCGCGGCAAGGGGCGCGTGCATCAGCACCGCCAGGAGGAGACTCCCGGTCCGGTCGTAAAGCCAAACCATCAGCATCCGGTAACCGGGCAGCCAGGCAAAGAGGAACACGGCAACGATAAGGGCGGCAGGTATGGCCCCTGAAGGATCAGTGCTGTTGGCGAACATGGGGTAGTGCCAGGCACCCCAAAAGGCGGCCATGATCAAGGCCGTGGACACAACACCGTGCCGCCGGCGCAGGCGGGGCAGCGCGAAGCCAGTCCAGCCCACCTCTTCCAGCATGCCGACTATCAACCCCACCGCAATCCCGGCCAAAATGATGGTCACCAGCTCGCCCGACGTCGCCACGCCGCCGTAGTAACCGGGAAAGACGACGGCCACTGCCACGGCCGTCGCAGCCATGACCAGCGGAGCGGTGAGGAGCGCCAGCGCATACCAGCGGGCACCCACCCGCCACCGGCGGAGGCGGGTGCCCATGTCCCGAAGCCCCGCCTTTCCGTCCAGGAGGCTGGTGAGGATGACGGATGCGACGGCGGGTCCCAGGGGCGCCAGCGTAAGTCCAACAGCCATTGGGACCGGTGCGACGCCAATGACCGCTGCCATCCCGCCCCAAGACAAGACAAAGGTTAGGGCGTAGTAGGCGGATACAGGGTGCCGGCGGACCAACGAGGTGAACCCTTTCCCGACAGCGCCAGGTACCAGCGGCAATCCGTGCTGTGGCTGTGCGGTCATCACAGACCTCCTGCCTTGGCCGACATCCGTTTTGGATATGGCGGCTAATGATCCTTCAACCCCAGCCTGGTCGGGCGGGGCCAGCGATACCAGGGCCTTTTGTCAGGGGGAATTCTCAGGGGACTGTGCAGGGCTCGGCATAGGTACCCGGCCTGTCACGCGTACTCCGCCGACGGCTCCTGTCCAGGGGGTATCGCCGGGTGCCGGCAACACCAGGTGGGCGAAAACGTACCCCTGCTGCAGCTCCAAGACTTGCGTGGTGGCTCCATGGCAATCCAGCGTCAGCTCCACGGGCTGGAAGCGAGCGCCGGGATGCTCCTGCCCGACGGCGACCGTGGCACCGGAAGCGCCGGCACAAGCGGCTGTAACGGTGAACTGCCCGGCTGCCGGGACTTCCGCCGTCGTGCCAAAGCCCCTGACCGGGCCATCAAGGGGACCCTCCTCAAAAAGGAGGACCGGGCCCGGCACTGCCTTGAGGAGCCTGTCCAGCTCACGGTAGTTGTGGACCTCGCGCTCCAGGACCAGGGGATCAATGGAGGGCGCGGGGGAGTTAGTCGCCTGTGCCGGGCCGGGTGTTGGAGTCCGCGCAGGCTCGTCGTATTGGTAGGAACAGCCCGCTGCCGCACCTGCTGCAATCAACAGGGACAGGCTGGATACACGCCCCATCCACCTGCCCTTGGTTCCCACATTTTTAATCGTGGGCAGGGGAGCGGTGCAAAGTAAACACTGCTCCTCCAGATTGATGCAAACGGCACCGCTTCCCTTGTTTCAGTGGGCCCACAACGAAGGGTGGGAGGTGCCGGGACTTCAGGCCCTAGGCCGCCGTACTCAAGCGGCAGGAGGCTGAGGCAAGGAGGTGACAACAATGGAGATGCCGCGAACCCGTGCCAACAGCGAGTCTCCGAGGAATCGGCAGTCTCCACGGAGTTCGGTAAGGGGCTGGGGCACGGCTGGCGGCATTGCGGCCCTATCGGCAGTTGCGAGGTATGGCACGTGGGCAGCCACTCGCAGGAAGGGCCGTCTTTCCGGGTTTCGGAGTACTGAAGGAGAGCAGCAGTACCTGCGGGCCTACCAGGACGTACTGGAAGAATGGCCGGCCGCCTACGAGGAGATCGCCGTCGAGACAGCCTTTGGAATAACCCACGTCCTGGTGAGCGGTGACACCGAGGCGCCTCCCCTTGTCCTCCTCCACGCCACCGGGACGAGCTCCACGGGGTGGTTGGCGAACGTGGGACCACTCAGTGCCCGGTGCCGGGTCTTCGCCGTCGACATCGTCGGCGAAGCCGGGAAGTCACACCAAAGTAAGCTGCTTCGGGGCCGGAAAGACTGCGTGCAGTGGCTGTCGTCCGTCCTTGATGGGCTCGGGTTGGAGCGGCCGTCTTTGGTTGGGTGGTCATTTGGGGGCTGGGCCGCACTTGCCTTCACCATCGACAGGCCCGAGCGGGTCGACAAGACGGTGCTCCTCGCACCCTTCGGCTCTCTCGCCCCCTACTCGCGCAGCATTCTGGCTTTCCTCAAGGTTGGTCCTTACCTTCCGTGGGGTCCGCCAGGAGGCCTTGCGCTGCGGATGATGGCACCCGGATACCGGTTCGATGAGAGGTTCGCAAAGCAGTTCATCCTCGGTGGCCGCTACTTCAAGCCCGCAGATCCCCGGGTGAGTGTCTTTCCCAGGCCTTTCACTACCAAGGAGCTCAGTTCTATCCAGGTGCCGGTCCTGCTGATGGTGGGCGACCGGGAGTCCGCGTTCGATCCCCGGATCGCGGTCTCGCAGGCGCGGAACTTCATTCCCGGTGCGCAGACACATCTGGTTCCAGGGGTCGGGCACATGATTGCCATGGAGGCCCAGGCGGTTGTGAACCACGCAATACTGGGATTTCTGCAGGATCTTCCTTTGGAAGGTTTGGCCCGGACGGAATAGGTCCGGACGGAACAGCAGGCCGCTCCTCAGCGGAAGATCTTCTTTCGAGCCGACCTGAAGTGGACGCCCAGCAGCAGGCAGAGGATGGGAAAGACTACGCCGTAGCCAAAGACACCTATCAAGCGGAGGTATGGATTACCGAAAGCAGGGCCTGTCAACCCCAGCAGGCAGAGAAGGCCAGCCAGCAGGAAGGCGGCCCGTATGTACAGGGGGCTGCCAGGGCCGGTGAATGCCACCGCCGCGAACAGCAGTGAGAGGCCGAAGAGGAAGTGCCAGGCTGTGACGTCGGCGGCAAAGAACAGTGACGGTTGGGTGAAGTCATAGATATAGCCGAGGGCCGGATCGCCGACGGGGGCCACCCGGCGGGCCACCAACAATTCGATCAGGTGCACGGTCGAGGTTACCGCTGCCGTGGAGAGCATGAAGCCAAAGGCCAGGACACCGAAAACCCTGGCCGGTGCGGGGGTGAGCTGGAAAATGACGGCGAAAAGTACCACGTGGATGGGCGCCCCAATGACTGTCACTGCTTCAGCTGCCGCCCAGAACGGATCCCGGGGCGCGCCCGAGAATGCCCCACTTGCCCCTACCAGGGCCAGATACACCACATCAAACGCGAAAACGGCCCACGCCGACCACTGGCCCAGCCCAAACAGGTGGCCCTGCACCTCGCGGTCAGAGCCGCGCACCTGTCCTTCCACTGCCTCCGTCACGGCATCGAAAGTAGTGTCAAGGTTCAGAGTTCATAAGTGCCGTAGGTCCCCGCCGTCGGAGGCACTCCCAGTGACTCCTTTTGGCAAAGCAAAAGGCCCTGCTTCCCTCTTTTACAAGAGGGAAGCAGGGCCTTTCTACCTGGCGGTGACGGTGGGATTTGAACCCACGTTGGCTTTTACACCAAACAACATTTCGAGTGTTGCACCTTCGGCCGCTCGGACACGTCACCAACCTCAATAGGGTACCGGAGTAAGGCCTGCATCCCCAAAACGCACGTATAGCGCGGGCTTGGAGCAGGGGCTGGATTCTGCCGATGCATCTGCGAGGTGGCAGATAACTGCAATGCCGGCCCGGAACATTGCGGTCACATGCCACTTCGCGTGAATGTCAGACCCTGCCGCGATGATTGATTCATGGGAACGGCAGCAGTGGTCAAGGCTTATGCGGACATCCGGGCTGCCCTTGCTGTGCTGAACACTGAGGTTGACGGGTGCGGTTCGGACCCGTTTTCGGTGGTTGATCCGTTGGCGGGCTTGGCGGATGGGTGCCTGGACATTCTTGCCGGTGCCCGTGAGGTCGAGGCCGGGTTCGCTGGTTTGAAGGCGAAGGCCGCGGTGAAGTACGCGGAGAGCGCCTCTGTCGTTGCGGGGCCGGATGTGCCGGTGCAGGCGCAGGAGATGGCGGTCGCTGCGGAGGTCGGCTGTGTACTGGCGCTGGGGCCGCGGGCGGCGTCATCGTTTCTGGCGACTTCGCACGCCCTGATGTCGAGTTTGCCGCGGACTTTTGCGGGGCTGCAGGCGGGGACGTTGTCCTGGAGTCATGCGGTGGTGATGGCTGATGAGGCCGCGAGCCTGGATACTGCGGGGTCGGCGGCCTTGGAGGCGCACTTTTTGGACCCGGAGGCGCCAGATAGCGCGAAGGGCTGTCCGGTGGGGCAGCTGCCCGCGCACCGGTTCAGGGTCAAGGCACGGACGTGGCGGGAACGTCACCACGCCGAGAGCATTGAGAAGCGCCATGCCAAGGGGGTCGCGGATCGGCGGGTGGAGTTCCGGCCGGACCAGGACGGGATGGCGTGGCTGTCCGCGTGTTTGCCGGCGGCTCAGGCGTTGGCGGGGTGGAACCGGCTCACCGCGGTCGCAAGGTCTTTGCAGGGGCCGGAGGAGTCCCGGACCATGTCCCAGTTGCGGGCGGACAAGTTCGCTGATGCGATCCTCGGCAGCAGCAGCAGCAGCAGCAGTGGCAGTGGCAGTGGCAGTGGCAATAGGACCAGTAGCGGCCGTGGCGCCAGTGTCACGGATGCGATTGACGAAGCTGATGGTGGTGACGGCGATACCGGTGCCCGTGACAGCGCCGGTGTCAATGGCAGGGCTGGACGGGAAGACGTGTCTTCGCCGATCCGGGCCCAGGTTCTGGTCACGGTTCCGGTGTTCTCCCTGATGGGGTTGGCCGATGAACCGGCGATGTTGGACGGGTACGGGCCGATCCCGCCCTCGATGGCCCGCGATTTGGTGGCGAACGGTGCGGGGTCGTTTTACCGGGTGTTGGTGGATCCGCGGGATGGGGCGCCGCTGGAGATCGGCCGGAAGAGTTACCGGGTGACCGGGGCGATGCGGGCCTGGCTGCGGATGCGGGACGGTAAGTGCCCGTTCCCGGGCTGCAGCAACAATTCCCTGGACAACGATGCCGACCACATCCTCAATTCCCTGGACAACGATGCCGACCACATCCTCGCCTGGGCCAAGGGCGGCACCACCGGGATCAGCAACCTGGGACAGCCCTGCCCTAAGCACCACAAGCTCCGGCACAGCACCGGTTGGAAACCCACCCGGGCCACCAAGAACGAACCACCTGGCTGGATCTCACCCGCTGGCAGGCACTACCCAAGCGAACACCAGGACTGGGAACCACCCAAACGGCCCAGGCAGCTGGTGCCGCAACTGAATCCGGCGCAAAGGGCAATCTCAGGTTGCACAGACTTGGTGGTCGGGGGCTTCTCCCTGGGGGAAGCATGCCTTGACGGTATCCTCCATCCGCCCTCCGCCTAGCTGCGGCCTCTCCCTAGCTGTCTGCCTGGTGCCGGGGAAAATCACCGTTGGCTTGCCCGCGGATTGGTCACCCTGAAATGAAACTGCGTCACTAAGCCCCGCCACGAAGCCATGCCTTTCACCGCCCGGGATGCTGTCCGACGTGTCCCGGCAAGCCGCAACGAAACCCGACATCCGCCGTCGGACTTTCCCCCTCGCCACGGGTCCGGATAGATTCATCAGCAAGATGACGAATTCAGAAACTCCCATCCACGCAACCGCATACTGGACCACTGCCAAAGAGCACGGCGAACTCAGGGCGGAAGAAGTGGCCGCCCCCGGACCGGGTGAAGCACTGGTCCGTGCCCTTTACTCGGGCATCAGCAAGGGCACGGAAATGGTGGTTCACGCAGGGGCCGTTCCGCCGCGGGTCGCAGAGGAAATGCGCGCCCCGCACCAGGAGGGCGAGTTCCCCGGCCCGGTGAAGTTCGGCTACCTCTCCGTCGGAGTCGTGGAGGAGGGGCCCGAGGGGTGGAAGGGCCAGCGCGTCTTCTGCCTGAACCCGCACCAGGACCGCTACGTGGTTCCCGTGGAATCCCTAACCCGGATCCCTGACGAGGTCCCCTCGCGCAGGGCGGTCCTCACCGGCACAGTCGAAACAGCTGTCAATGCCCTGTGGGAAGCCGGGCCGCGCCTGGGGGACCGGGTCGCGGTCGTCGGCGCCGGCCTGGTGGGCGGCATGGTGGCTACGCTGCTGCGCACCTTCCCACTGCAGCGCCTGCAGCTCGTGGACCTTGATCCGGGCAGGAGGCAGCTCGCGGACACGCTGGGTGTGGACTTCGCGCAGCCGGATGACGCCCTGGCCGACTGCGACATCGTTTTCCACTGCTCGGCCTCCCAGGAGGGCCTGGAACGCAGCCTCCAGCTCGCCGGCGATGAAGGCGACGTCATCGAAATGTCCTGGTACGCCAACCGGGAGGTCACCGTACCGCTGGGGGAGGATTTCCACGCGAGGCGCCTATCTATCCGTGCCAGCCAGGTGGGCATGGTGGCACGTGCCCGCCGTCACCGCCGCACCAACGCGGACCGGCTTGACCTCGCCGTATCGCTGCTCAAGGATCCCGTCTTCGACGCGTTCCTGACCGGATCATGCCGCTTCGAGGACCTGCCAGACGCGGTTCAGAACCTGGCGGATGGCACCCTGCAAGCCCTGTGCCACGTCGTCGAGTACCCCGGAAGCAGCTCCGCCCCCAGTCCAGCCACTGACAACAACGGAAACTTGAGGTACCCCATGTTCAGCCTGACCGTCCGCCGCCACTTCATGATCGCCCACAGCCTTCCCCGTGAAGTGTTCGGCCCCGCACAGGGCCTGCACGGGGCAACCTTCGTTGCGGAGGTGACCTTCCGCCGTCGCGCGCTTAACGCCGACGCGATCGTCCTGGACATCGGTGCCGCCGGCACCATCATCGAGGACGTGCTGGCCGGGCTGAACTACCAAAACCTGGACGAGCACCCGGACTTCGAAGGCAAGCTCACCACCACGGAGGCGCTCGCCGAATACATCACCCAGCAGGTTGCCGCCCAAATCAAGGACAGCGACGACGGCCGGGAACTGGCGGCAATTGACGTCACCCTGCGCGAGAATCCGGACGCCTGGGCCTCTTATTCCCTGGACCTCACCGCGTAGCCGTGCGCCCCATCCGGCTGCTGGTCCCCGGCAACATACGCCACAGCTCAGGCGGAAACGTCTACAACGCACATCTGGTTGCCGGCCTGCAAGCGCTCGGTGCCGAGGTGGACGTCATCAGCGTCGATGGCAGCTGGCCGGATGCCGGCGCCAAGGAACGACGCCGTCTGGGCACCCTGCTCGGGGCGTGGGAATCTGACAAGGCTCCGGGGAATGCCGTGGTCATCGTAGACGGGCTGGTGGCCGTTGGTGCCCCGGACGAACTGGAATTCGCGGCAAAGGCGGGGCGGGAAACATGGGTCCTGGTACATATGCCCGTTCCGGAAAGTTCGGGATCCGCAGCGCTCGAACGCGAAGTCAGGGCCCTGCGTGCAGCAACCGGAGTGGTCTGCAGCAGCGCTTCTGCGGCGTCCGTGCTTACCACCCGGGGACTCCGCCAGGCCCAAGTGGTCCTGCCCGGAGTGGACCCCGCACCCCAGGCTGACGGTTCCACGCCTCCGCACCTGGCGGTCGTCGCAGCCCTGCTGCCCAACAAAGACCAGGTGCTGACAGTCGAGGCGCTGGCCCGGCTCAAGGACCTCGAATGGACTGCGTCGTTCGTGGGGTCCGACCAGGCCGACCCGGACTACGCGCGGGAGGTCCAGGCTGCCATCACTGCCAACGGGCTGCAGGAACGGGTGCGGCTGGAGGGTGAGCTCACGGGTAGGGACCTCGAAGCCGAATGGGCGCGCACCGACCTGACCCTGCTCGTTTCCCGGATCGAAGCGTTCGGAATGGCGGTCACCGAGTCCCTTGCGCACGGAATCCCGGTACTTGTCCGCGAGGGGACGGGGGCAGTGGAAGCGCTTGGCATCGCCGGGATAAGAGCGGACGACGGCGGGCCGCGCCTTCCGGGGGCAGCGCTGCCACTTCCGGCCGGGGCAAGTGAGAGTCCGGGTCGCTTGGCGGAGGTCCTGCGTCGCTGGCTGACGGACGAACAAACCCGGGAAGGCTGGCGGGCAGCAGCGCTGAAAGCGCGGACCAGGCTGCCGGACTGGAGCAGTACCGCCCAGGGGATGCTGGCCCTGCTGTCGGGCGCGGCGCGGCGGGAACCGCTTGGAGACTGAAAGTCCGGGCCAGGACTGAAGCGGGCCCCGACTGAACCAACGGGGTTAGAGGCTGTTGCTCCGGTGCCCGGCGAAAAACGCCCGCAGCAGCTGTGCGGACTCTTCCTCGCGGACCCCGGGGTACACCTCGACCCAATGGTTGAGGCGGCGTTCGCGGAGGATATCGAACACCGACCCGGCGGCCCCGGCCTTCTCGTCCCACGCTCCGAACACCACCCGGGGAATCCGCGCCAGCACGATGGCGCCGGCACACATGGCGCACGGTTCCAAGGTGACCACCAGGGTGCAGTCGGACAGCCGCCAGCCGTCGTCGTTGCCGCCGTGGAGCCGTGCCCGTTCCTGTAGCCGTCCGGCCGCCTCCCTGATGGCCACCACTTCGGCATGGGCTGTGGGGTCGCCCAGCGCCTCCCGTTGGTTTCGGCCGGAACCCAGCACATCGCCGTCGGGCCCAATCACCACGGCGCCGATGGGCACGTCCTCCGTGGTGAGGGCCCGCCGGGCCTCAGTCAAGGCAAGGCCCATCCAGGCGTTGTGTTTCTTTTCGGGCAACGGCATGGCTCAATGATAGTTTCGAGAGATACTAAGCTTGCGTACTTTTCCTGGGAGGCATGATGAGCAGAGTCCACGAGCGGATGGACAGATGGTTCAAGCCCTACGCCGCCCTCTGGCTGACCCTGATCATCGGTGGGACGGTGGTTGTCATCATGGCTCTTGCCGGCGCCGAGGTTTATGACGACGTGGTGGGCAAGGACGGGCTCGCGAACCTCGATGTTCCGGCCCTCCAGTACGCTGAGTCGCTGCGAAACCCGGGCCTTGATGCTTTTGCCACCGGCTTCACCAACATCGGCGGCGGCATCGGTATGCCCATCCTCGCCAGCATCCTTACCGCGTGGCTGACGTTCCTGAGCCGGACCTGGCGCCCACTCCTCCTGGTGGGCGGTGCGGCAACCGTCTCCATCCTCGCCACCACGTTCGGCAAGAAACTTGTGGGCAGGACCCGGCCGGACCACGCCGATGCAGTCCCGCCTTACGAGGATTCGCCGTCGTTCCCCAGCGGCCATACCCTCAACACCACCGTGGTCATCAGTGTCCTCCTGTACGTTCTTTGCCTGCAGTTCCACCAACTCTGGGTCAGGGTCACGGCAATCACGGCCGGCGTGATTTTCATCATTGCCATGGGGCTGAGCAGGGTATTCCTGGGCCACCACTGGTTGACCGACGTCATGGCCGGCTGGACGCTGGGGCTGGCCTGGGTGGCCATCGTGATCCTGGCGCATCGGTTGTTCCACCTGTTGAGGCGCAAGCAGCATGCGGGTCCGGCCCCCACGTTCGATCGTCCCGTGGTGCGGGACGTCGTCCTCGAATCCGTGCACGACGGCGGCGATGCCGGCAAGCAGGGCGCGTCCGGCAGCCGAGGCAAGGACACCGCCGGATGATAGTTTTGGGGGATGCGCACTCTCGTTGTTGACCACCCCCTGGTCGCCCACAAGCTCACCGTCCTGCGGGACAAGAACACGCCGTCGCCGGTATTCCGCCAGCTGACGGAAGAGCTGGTGACCCTGCTGGCTTACGAAGCCACGCGGGAGGTCCGCACGGAGCCCGTCACCATCCAGACGCCAGTCAGCACCACCATCGGCACGGCATTCACCAAGCCCACACCGCTGGTGGTTCCCATTCTGCGTGCCGGCCTGGGAATGCTGGAGGGCATGACCAAGCTGGTCCCCACGGCCGAGGTGGGCTTCCTGGGTATGGCCCGGGACGAGGAAACGCTGGACATCATCACCTATGCCGAGCGCCTTCCGGAGGACCTGACGGGCCGCCAGGTCTTCGTGCTGGACCCCATGCTGGCCACCGGCGGCACCCTGCGTGAGGCCATCAAGTTCCTGTTCAAGCGGGGCGCTTCCGACGTCACCTGCATCTGCCTGCTGGCTGCCCCTGAAGGCCTGGCACGGCTGGAAGAGGAACTCTCGGGCGCGAACGTGCACATCGTCCTGGCCTCCATCGACGAGAAGCTCAACGAGAAGTCCTACATCGTTCCCGGCCTGGGCGACGCCGGCGACCGGCTCTACGGCATCGCAGGGTAGTTTTTACCCTTTTTCAATCGGTGTGCCGCCGCTAGCCTGTGCGGATGGACTGGAAACTCGAACTTGTCTTTGTCCCTGTATCCGACGTTGACCGCGCCAAGGACTTCTATGTCAACAAGGTGGGCTTCAACGCGGACTACGACGAGCGGCCGTCGGACCACGTGCGCTTCGTACAGCTGACGCCGCTCGGCTCTGCCTGCTCCATCTGCATGGGCGAGGGGCTTTTGGACGCCCCTCCCGGCACGGGAACCACCCTCCAGATGGTGGTCGACGACATCCAAAAGGCGCATGACCACCTGAAGAACAATGGTGTGGACGTCAGTGACATCGAAGTGCTGCCTTGGGGCCACTTCGTTTACTTCGCCGACCCGGACGGCAATAAGTGGGCCGTCCAGTACATCCCTTGGCGGAATGCCGGGCAGGATGCAGCTCAGGCCGGCAGTACGCCCAGCAACGCTTAAAACAGACCGCGGGCCGCATCGTGATGATGCGGCCCGCGGTCTGTCGCTGGAATCCCCGGCGTTACCCCGTGGCCAAGGCGTACGACGGCGGGTGGCGGGAGACGCCGTCGGCTGTCCTTGGAGCCGGGAGGTTCAGCTGAAGGTTTCCCTTTGCGGCGCTATGCCAGGGAGAGGTGCCTAGTACCAGTTGTGCGCCAGGTGGAAGTTCAGCGCACCGCACGGAGACTGGTAGCTCTTCTTGATGTAATCCAGGCCCCAGTTGATCTGCGTGCGGTAGTTGGTCAGGTAGTCAGCGCCGGCGCTGGCCATCTTCTCTGCAGGCAGGGACTGGACGATGCCGTAGGCGCCGCTGCTGGGATTCGTGGCCGTGGTGGTCCAGTCGGACTCCTTGGTCCACAGCGTCTGCAGGCACTGCATCTGGTCAGGT